>DAIRVV010000185.1:0-5085 GCA_036802645.1 Steroidobacteraceae bacterium | reverse complement strand
TGCCCTGCGACGCGCGGGCCCGAGACCCGCTACCGCCTCCAGCATCGAAGTCTGGCGCGAACGCGCCCGCTTCCGTCGATGTCCGCTGATTGCAAAGCGATGTGCCTCGTCACGCGCGCGCTGGATCAGGTGCAGGGACTTTGAATCCGGCGAAAGTATAGAGGGCGTGTCCCGGCCCAACAAGAAAATGCGCTCCTGTCCGGCGCGGCGGTCCGCGCCTTTTGCGACCGCGGCGACGGCTGGAATCACGAGTTCGAGTTCCTTTAGCACCCGTGCCGCCTCCGCGAGCTGTCCCTTGCCGCCGTCGATCAACAGGAGATCCGGGAGCGCCGATTCTTCCTGTTTGCGCCGGCGATATCGGCGCGTGAGTGCCTGCCGCAGCGCGCCATAGTCGTCGCCCTGCTCGACGCCCTCGATGTTGTAGCGGCGATATTCGGCCTTGATCGGGCCGTCGGGCCCGAAGACGACGCAGGAGGCATTGGTCGCCTCCCCCTGCGTGTGGCTGACGTCGAAACATTCGATGTGCTCGACGGGCCTGTCGAGGCCAAGGAACTTGGAGAGCTCCGCAAACTGTTCCGCAAGGTTCGAACGGGTTGCATCGCGCATGCGCAAGGCGTTTTCAGCATTCTGCATGGCGAGTGCCACCCAGCGTTGCGGGTATCCGCGCCGCGCCGCGCTGATCCGGACCTTGCGGCCGGAGCGCTCGGTCAGCGATGCCGTTAGCGTCTCGGCGTCTTCGATCGGGTGCGAAAGGTAGATCCGTGCGGGCGGATCGCGCTCGAGATAGTGCTGGGCGACAAACGCCGAGAGCACATCGGGCGCATCGCTGATGGGTGCACGGGGATGAAATGTCGTCGTACCGAGCACCTGCCCGCCGCGGATGAACATCAGGGCGACACCGAACTCCCCTGCCGACTCGGCAACCGCCAGTACGTCGGTATCGGCGCCACCGCGGGCGCGCGTGACGATCTGGCGCGACTGGATGTCCGTCAGCGCAGTCAATTGGTCCCGAAGCACGGCCGCGCGCTCGAAATCGAGTCGCTCGGCGGCGAGGTCCATCTCCTCGCCGAGCCGGGCAGTGACGTCCTCGGCGCGCCCGTCGAGCACCAGGATCGCGGACTCGACGTCGCGGGCGTAGGTCGTGGTGTCGATGAATGCCGTGCAGGGCGCGGAGCAGCGCCCGATCTGGTATTCAAGGCAAGGCCGGGACCGGTTTGCGAAGAATGTGTCTTTGCAGCTCCGGAGCCGGAACAGCTTGTGAAGCTGGTTGAGGGTCTCGTGGACCGAGCTTGCCGACGGGTATGGTCCGAACAGCCGCCCGGGCAGCCGCCGTGTTCCGCGGTAAAACGAAAGTCTTGGAAACTCGTGCGCCGAAAGGTGGACGTAGGGAAAGCTTTTGTCGTCGCGCAGGATCACATTGAAGCGCGGCCGGTGACGCTTGATCAGGTTGTGCTCGAGCAGGAGCGCCTCGGTATCCGAGTTCGTTACCGTCACTTCGATGCCGGCGACCACTCGTACCAGCGCCTGCACCTTTGGCTGAAGCTGGTCTGCGCGAAAATAGCTGCCGACACGCGACTTGAGATTGCGGGCCTTGCCGACGTAGACGATCGTCCCGTCGACGTCGAGCATGCGATAGACGCCCGGCCGGCCCGGCAGGCTCTTGACGAATGCCTTGGCGTCGAAGTCGCTCACGGCGCCATGGTGTGGGGTTTGTCAGCGGTCAAGCAAGTGGCGGGCGCGGGCAAAGATCCGATCGAACATCGCCGGTGTCAGCCGGCCGGTGTTCGTATTGAGACGGCTGCAGTGATACGAGTCGAGCAGGCGCAAACCTCGGGGCAGCGCGTGTTCGGCCGCATGCGCAAATGGGAATGACGCGAGTCGCAGGCCGACGCCCCGCAGCACCGCCGTGTGTGCGATCGATCCCAAAGCGATGACCACGGTGCCGGGCCGCAGCACCGCAAGCTCGCTATCGAGGTAACGGTTGCAGGTCCGGACTTCCCCCGGAAGCGGCCTGTTGCCTGGAGGCAGGCATTTCACCGCGTTGGTGATCCGGCAGTCCTTCAGGCGGAGACCGTCATTCAGGGCGAGCGAATCCGGCCGGGTCGCGAATCCATATTCATGCAGGGTTCGATACAGGAGGATGCCGGCATGATCGCCGGTGAAGGGCCGCCCGGTGCGATTCGCCCCGTGCATGCCCGGCGCGAGCCCGACGATGAGCAAGCGGTGGCGAGCGCTGCCGAAGGGGGCGACCGGGCGGCAGTGATAGTCCGGGTGATGTTCCCGGACTTGATCGAGGAAGTCCGCAAGGCGCGGGCAGAGCCGGCAAACCGGATCGAAGGCTGCGCCCGGCACGCAGAGCCCGAAGCGCTCAGCGTGCCTTGAACTGCGCCTCTTCGGTCGAACCGCGCATGGCGGTGATGGACGAAGTGCCTGCGGTGACGGTCTGGGTTACGTCGTCGAAATAGCCGGCGCCGACTTCGCGCTGGTGCTTGGTCGCCGTATAGCCGACGGGCTCCGCCGCGAATTCTGCCTGCTGCAGGGCGACATAGGCGCTCATCTGCGATTCCTTGTAGCCGCGCGCCAGCTCGAACATCGAGAAATTGAGCGCGTGGAAGCCCGCGAGCGTGATGAACTGGAACTTGTAGCCCATGGCGCCGAGCTCGCGCTGGAACTTCGCGATGGTCGCGTCGTCGAGCTTCTTGCGCCAATTGAAGGACGGCGAGCAGTTGTAGGCGAGCAGCTTGCCCGGATACGCGCGGTGCATGCCTTCCGCGAATTCCTTCGCCTCATGCAGGTCCGGTGTGGCGGTCTCGCACCAGACGAGATCGGCGTACGGGGCGTAAGAGACGCCGCGCGCGATCGCCTGCGGGATCCCCGCCTTGACTGCAAAGAAGCCTTCGCTGGTCCGCTCTTTCGATGCGATGAATTCATGATCGCGATCATCGACGTCGGCGGTCAGGAGCGTCGCCGATTCGGCGTCCGTGCGGGCGACGATGATCGTCGGCACGCCGGAGATGTCGGCAGCGAGCCTCGCAGCGACCAGCTTGTTGATCGCTTCCTGCGTCGGCACCAGCACCTTGCCGCCCATGTGGCCGCACTTCTTCGCGCTCGACAGCTGATCCTCGAAGTGCACGCCCGCCGCACCCGCGGCGATCGTGGCTTTCATGAGCTCGAACGCGTTCAGCACGCCGCCAAAGCCGGCCTCGGCATCTGCGACGATCGGCTGCATCCAGTCGATCTTGTCGTTGCCTTCCGCATGGCAGATCTGGTCGGCGCGCTGCAGCGTGTTGTTGATGCGGCGGACGACCGACGGGACTGAATCCGCGGGATACAGGGACTGGTCGGGATACATTTCCGCTGCGAGGTTCGCGTCGCCCGCGACCTGCCAGCCGGACAGGTAGATCGCCTTGAGGCCGGCCCGCACCTGCTGCATCGCCTGGTTGCCGGTCAGCGCGCCCAGCGCATTCACGAAGGGCAGCTCGTGCAGATAGCGCCAGAGCTTCTCGGCGCCGAGGCGCGCAATCGAATGTTCGATGTGCACGCTGCCGCGCAGGCGCACGACGTCGGCGGCCTTGTAGGCGCGCGTCACGCCCTTCCAGCGCGGACTGTCCTTCCAGTTCTGTTCGATCTGCGCGGCCGGCTGAAATGTCATGAGTGCTCCCGGATCAATCGATGTCTTCATAGGCGTTCAGGGTCAGGAACGGCTCGAAATCCTGGTTGGCCGTCAGCCGGTCGAGGTGCGCCGCGGCGCGCTCGAAATGGCCTGCGGCAAAGGCGGCGTTGCCGACCTCACTCTGGATTCCGGCCAGCGCGGACTCTGCCTCCGAGCGCACGAGCGCGAGCGTGACGGGCGTCCCATCCTCGAGCGGTGTCTCGTGCCGCGCCCACTGCCAGAGCTGGGCCCGTGAGATTTCCGCCGTCGCGGCGTCTTCCATGAGGTTGTGAATCGGTACGCAGCCATTGCCGCCCAGCCAGGCCGCGAGATACCGGATACCGACGTCGATATTGAGCCTGAGGCCTGCGCGCGTGACCTGCCCGTCCGGGAGCTTCAGGAGACCCGCAGCGCTGATGGAGACGTCATTTCGGAGCTGCGCGAGGTTATTGGGGCCCGGCATCAGCCGGTCGAAGACCTCGCGCGCGACCGGGACAAGACCGGGATGCGCAACCCAGGTGCCGTCATGGCCGTCGCCCGCTTCGCGAACCTTGTCGGCGCGCACGCGTGCGAGCGCGCGATCATTCGCGTCGGGGTCGCCCTTGATCGGGATCTGTGCCGCCATGCCGCCCATGGCAAACGCGCCGCGGCGATGGCAGCGCTGAATGACGAGCAGCGAGTACGAGCGCAGGAAATGCGATGTCATCGTGACCGAGCCGCGATCCGGCAGCACGCAATCGGGCCGGTGCCCGAACTTCTTGATGAAACTGAAAATGTAGTCCCAGCGTCCGCAATTGAGGCCGACGATCCAGTCGCGAAGCTCGTAGAGGATCTCATCGATCTCGAAGGCTGCGGTGATGGTTTCGATCAGGACCGTCACCTTGACGGTGCCGCGGGCGAGCTTGAGCGATTTCTCCGCGTGCTCGATGACCTGTGCCCAGAGCCTCGCTTCGAAGCGGTTCTCGAGTTTCGGCAGATAGAAATAGGGCCCGGTTCCGCGGCGCAGCAGCTCCGCGGCGTTGTGACAAAGGAAGAGGCCGAAATCGACAAAGGCGCCGGCGATCGGCTCGTCTCCGAGGAACCAGTGTTTCTCCGGCAGGTGCCAACCGCGCGGCCGCACGATCAGGACGGCGGTCTTCTCATTCAAACGGTACTGCTTGCCTTCCGGCGTCGCGAACGCGAGTGAGCGCCGCACCGCCTGCATCAAGTTCGCCTGGCCTTCGATGAGATTGCCCCAGGTCGGGCAAAGTGAATCCTCGAAGTCGGCCATGAAGACATTCGCGCCGGAGTTCAGCGCATTGATGACCATCTTGCGATCGGGCGGCCCGGTGATCTCGACACGCCGATCCAGCAGATCGGCGGGAATCTGGCCGACCCGTCAGTCGGATTCGCGAAGCTCACGCGTTTCGTCGGGGAATTCAGGCGTGGCGCCC
>DAIRVV010000184.1:0-5087 GCA_036802645.1 Steroidobacteraceae bacterium | reverse complement strand
TAAAAGTCGTGACGAGCGGCCGAGGCGCTTCGAGTCCCGCGATGCGCCAGACCGGTTGCCCGGAGCGCTTGGCTTCGAGATCCCAGAGTGCGCAGTCGAGGGCATTTCGCGCGCCGCCGGGCGGAAGGAGCCGCTGCAGCGCGTCGCGATCGATACCTGATTCGATTTCGCGGCGAACGCCTTCGATCACGGCCTGCACGTGGTCCGCGTCGTCGTCAAGATAGTAGACGCCGGCCGCTTCGCCTTCGCCCTGCGCATCGCCGTCGCGCAAGCGCACGACGACGGCCGCGACGTCCGTAAACGTATATCCCGTAATCGTGAACGGCGCCGACAGCGGGACCTGATCCCGCAAGATCTCGAGCTGCATCAGTAGTTCGTGCCGATCCCGACCAGGTGATATGCCACTGCGACCCAGGCACAGACCACCGTCGCCAGCACCAGCACCGCTGCCCAGATCTTGCCGAGCCAGCGCTTTGGTGCTTTCCACACGACCGACAGGTGCCAGAGCGCAAGCACGAGACCTGCGAAAACGCCGATGGTGCCGAGGATGTGCAATGTCGTGACCCACCAGTCGAGGCCCGTCGTCAGCCGGTCGAGATCGTCCAACATCGCCATGACGGTCGCGATCCATCCGCCGATCGCCGCGAGTGACGCGAGCGCACCGATGCGGACCCAACGGTAAGCTTTCGCCTCGCGCCCGGCATAAGGCAGGAGCCGCCGGTAGCGACGCCGCACGAGCGCCGCGACGGGCCAGATCACCACCGTCAGCGCCAGCGCGACGAGGCTCATGGCCGCGGCCGGCATGAGCCAGCCGACGCCCTTGAGGCCGGAAGAACGCTCAAAATAAATGATTGGCGAAATCCACTCGGGGGTGAACCGCACGACGCGGCCGTCCTGGACCTCGGCTGCGAGCCGCGCCTTGCCGTTGACGTCGCGCCAGACGTAGGGCGCGACTTCGCGCCACCGGGTCGGTTCGCCATTCAAATCGGTCATCAGCGGAACCGAGATCGTATCGTCCTCGTTGACCATGACTTTCACGGGTTGCATCAGGTTGAGGACACTGAAGATGCTCGACTCGGCCCGGCGCGAGCTGATGTAGCTGCCGGCGATCTGGCTCGCATGCTCTTTCACAGCCGCCTCGTCCACCTGGCCGTCGGCACCCGGTCCCGGAAAATAGCGGTCGGCGAAGTCCCGGTAGAAAGCGTCGCGGATCTGCCCCACCGCGCCGTCCCTGCCGAGCGAATTGAGGGAGATGAAGTAGCCGACGCCGTCGTCGAGGAAGAGGTGCAGGTCGCTGTGGAAGTACTGCGTGTCGCCGCCGTGGGAGATGATGCGGTGGCCGTTGGTGCTCGTCTCGTAGAACCCGAGCAGCATGCGGTTCACATCGGGAAGAATCGTGAGCGGCGTGCCGTGCATCTTCTTCGCCGTCGCCTCGGAGAGGATGCGCTGGTCGCCGAATGCGCCGTTCTGGAGGTGCGCGATCATGAAGCGCGCCATGTCGCTCCCGGTTGCCGCGAGCGAACCCGCCGGGGCCAGATTGACGAACTCGTAGCCGCCCGGCTTGTCCGTGGCCTTTTCGTAGCCTTGCGCCATCTCCGCCTTGAAGTTCTCGGGCAGCGGCTGGCGGAACGAGGAATGCTGCATGCCGAGGGGACCAAAGATGTTCCGTTCGAGATAGTCGTCGAAGCTCTGTCCCGAGCTCCGCTCAACCATGTAACCGGCGAGCGCGGTCGCGTAGTTCGAGTAGGCGGGCATCGTGCCGGCCTTGAAGATGCGCTTAGGCACCCAGACTTTCAGCGCGTCGCCGAGCTTCGTGATCCGATCGGGATTCTCGAAGATCAGCTCCTTCAAGACCTCTTCGAATCCGGGCGTGTGGGTCATGATGTCCCGCAGGCGGAGTGGCTCGCCGTCGGGGCCGGGCGGGATCTCGAGGTCGAGGTACTGGTTGACGTCGGCGTCGAGATCGAGCTTGCCCTGTTCGACCTGCTGCATGACCGCGGTCCAGGTGAAGAGCTTGGAGACCGAGCCCGGACGGAACAGCGTGCGATCGGGATCCACCGGCTTTTTCTTCTCGACGTCGGCGTAACCGTAGCCTTTCTGGAACAGCACTTGGCCGTCCTTCACGACGACGACGACCGCGCCGGCGACATTGCCATCCGCGATCGCGTAGGGGATGAATCCGTCGAGCCAGGCGTCGAGATCCGCGGGCGTGAGCTGAGGCGTCGCGGGCAGCGCCTGTGGTGGTGGCGTTTCGGTTGCCGCGATCGCTTCTGTCGGCTTCGGCGCGACCGGGGCCTGCGCGAGCGCGGTTATTGAAATGAGCGATAAAGACAGGACCGTCGCGATCGGAGCAAAGATGCGCATGTGCAGTCCCCCGGACAGCTATCCTGATGAGGCCATAGTAGTCCCAATCAGAGAATGACGTCAAAGGCCGCGATCCGTAGAATCTGCGGGCATGACTCCCACCAAATCACGGCGCCCGACGCTTGGAAGCCTCCTGCGCGGGCTGCGCCTCAGGAATCACTGGACGCTCAAGGAGATGAGCGAGCGAACGGGCATTCCGCTCTCGACCCTCGCGAAGGTCGAGCACGACCGGCTGACGCTCACTTACGACAAGCTGCTGCAATTGAGCCAGCGCCTGAATCTGCGCATGTCCGATCTGTTCAGCGAGGCCGACGGGGCGAACGATGCGCCAATCACGGCACGTCGCTCGATCGGGCGGCTGAGCAATGCGATTCGCGTCAACACGCCGAACTACGAATATTTCTACATGTGCCCGGAACTTCGGCGCAAGCGCATGGTGCCGACGGTCACGCGCATCCGCGCGCGGAGCGTCGAGGAATTCGGCGAGCTCGTCCACCACCCGGGCGAGGAGTACATCTACGTGCTCCAGGGTCCGGTCGAGATCCACACGGAGTTCTACGAGCCGATCATTCTCCAGACTGGTGAGTCGATCTACATCGACAGCACCATGGGTCATGCCTATGTCGCGCCGAAAGGTCACGACGAGGCGCTCGTCCTCGGCGTCTGCTCGAGCGCGAGCGATGACCTCATGGAGTCGTTGATGACGCTGCATGCCGACGAGCCGCCGGCCAAGGGAAAAGTCGCTAAGCGGCTGACGTCGAAGCGCTGACCCTGTGACGTCAGGGATGCATGCGCTGCGACGATCCAGGCAGTTCGATGGCGTAGGATGATAGCCGGATTCCGCGGAGATCATTTCATGCGTCGATCCTTCATTACGGTCTGTGCGGCGACCGCGCTCCTCATGTCTGTGGCCGAGGCCGCAGAACCGGTTTCGGCGCCGCCGGTCCAGCTCTGTCCGGAGGCGGCGGTCGGCAGCCAGGTCTATTCAGCCTTCCTCGGCGGCAATCGCGCCGGCTTCCACACGGATTGCCGCATGCCGGATGGCTCGCGCGAGTACTACTTCGAATACAACGATCGGGGCCGCGGCCCCGCCGTGCGGTCGCGAATCCTCCTGGATGAAAAGGGAATACCGGCGTCGATCACGGTCGACGGCCACGACTACCTGAAAAACGCCATTGCCGAGCGCTTTGCGATCGAGGATGGCAAGGCCGCCTGGAAGAACAAGGTCGAGAAAGGTGAACGCGCGCTCGCCGGCCCTGCTTTTTATCTGAGCCAATCCGGCACGCCGGCGGAACTGCCGCTGCTTGCACGGGCACTGATGGCATCGCCGGGCCGCAGCCTCGAACTGCTTCCGCAGGGTGAAGCGCGAGCGGAAGAGCTCGAAGAGAGGACGGTGACGTCGGGCGGAAAAACGCAGCGCCTGCGGCTCTATGCCGTACACGGCCTCGGCTATCAGCCGGCCTGCGTGTGGCTCGACGACAAGGGCGAATTCTTCGCGCAGGTCGACAACTGGTTCCAGCTGGTTCCGGAGGAATGGGAATCGGCGGGCAAGGAGCTGCTCGCGGCACAGGAAGCGCGGCTGGCGGATCTCCGCCGCCAGCAGACCGAGCGGCTTCGCCGCGTGCCGGCGGCGCCGCTCGTCATCGAGCATGCCAACCTGTTTGATTCAGAGACGCGCACGATGAAACCGGGTACGAGCGTGCTGATCGAGGGCAATACGATCCGTGCCGTCGGCGCGGATGGTTCACTCGCGGTACCCGAGGGTGCAGAGCGCATCGATGCCGCAGGCCGCGCATTGCTGCCCGGCCTCTGGGACATGCACTCACACCCCGAGCCCGCGGACGGGCTCCTGCTCCTGGCGGCCGGCGTGACCGGTGTACGCGACATGGCGGCAGAGCCATCGAAGGTCGAACGCATGAAGGGCTGGTCGACCGGCGAGACGCTCGGCCCGCGCATCGTGTATGCGGGAATCGTCGACGGCCCGGGTCCATTCCAGGGACCGACCCAGGTCCTTGCTGATACCGAGGCGGAGGCGCGAGCGGCGGTAGATGCCATGGCCGATGCGGGATTCGTCCTCGTCAAGGTCTACAGCTCGGTGAAGCCGGAACTCCTGCCATTTATCGTCGATGAGGCGGGCAAGCGCGGCCTGCGCGTCGGCGGGCACATACCGGCGTACATGACGGCGGAGCAGGCGGTGCGCTCCGGCGTCGACGAAATCCAGCACATGAACATGCTGTTCCTGAACTTCATGTTCAAGGAAGTGCCGGATACGCGGACTCCAGCACGCCTGACGGCGGTCGCCGAGCGGGCGGCGGATCTCGATTTCGATTCAGCGGCGACGAAGGACTTCGTCGCGCTGCTTGCGTCGAAGGAAATCACCGTCGATCCGACGCTTCAGCTTTTCGAAAACCTGATCCTCGATCGACCCGGCCGCATGGCGAGGGCCTATGTGCCGATCGCGGATCGCCTTCCCGCGGTCGTGCGCAGGGGCCTCCTCGAAGGCGGGCTGCCGGTCCCGAAAGGGAAAGACGAGCGCAACCAGGAATCCTTCCGCGCCATGCTCCGTATGCTGACGGCATTGCACGCGGCGGGCGTACCCATCGTGGCGGGCACGGATTCGCTCGGCGGCTTCGCACTGATGCGCGAGCTGGAGCTTTATGTCGCGGCCGGCATCCCGGCGCCCGAGGTGCTCCAGATGGCGACGCTCGGCGCGGCGCGCGTCG
>DAIRVV010000183.1:0-5145 GCA_036802645.1 Steroidobacteraceae bacterium | reverse complement strand
GGCCGATAAGAAGGGCGAGACGGATGCTGCCGCAAAGCCGGCGGCCGAGGCGAAGAAATCGAAGCCCGCGAAGCCGAAGCCCGCCCGCCGTCGCCGCCCGGCGCGGCGCTAGGCGCCGGTTGCCACGGCCGCCGCCGCGCACGTAACATCGCCCGCTTTGTCCATGCGCACACACTACTGCGGAGAAATCGGCGAATCCCTCGCGGGCCGCACCATCGAGGCCGCCGGCTGGGTGCATCGTCGCCGCGATCACGGCGGCGTGATCTTCGTGGACCTGCGCGACCGCTCCGGTCTCCTGCAGGTCGTCTTCGATCCGGACACGCCGGCCGCATTCAAGGCGGCGGAACACCTCGGCCGCGAGTACTGCGTCCAGGTGCAGGGCAAGCTGCGGCCGCGTCCTGCCGGGACCGTGAATCCAAACCTGCCGTCCGGCCAGATGGAGCTGCTCGCGTCCAGGCTCGTCGTGCTGAATCCGTCCGCGACGCCACCATTCTCACTTGACGAGGAAGTCGGCGAAGAACTGCGGCTCAAGCATCGATACATCGACCTGCGCCGCGACGTGATGCAGGAGCGGCTCCGCCGCCGCCACGCGATCACGCGCGCGATGCGCGAGTATCTCGACGACCACCAGTTCGTCGACATCGAGACGCCGATGCTGACGAAGGCGACGCCCGAGGGTGCGCGCGACTACCTCGTTCCGTCGCGGACACATCCCGGCAAATTCTTCGCGCTGCCGCAGTCGCCGCAGATCTTCAAGCAGCTCCTCATGATGGGCGGCTTCGACCGCTACTACCAGATCGTTCGCTGCTTCAGGGACGAGGACCTGCGCGCCGACCGCCAGCCCGAATTCACGCAGCTCGACATCGAGACGTCCTTCCTGGCCCAGGACCAGGTGATGGCATTGATGGAGGGTCTCATCCGCCATGTCTTCTCGCGCGTGTTGAAGGCACACCTGCCCGACCCGTTTCCGCGCCTCACTTACGCCGAAGCGATACGGCGCTTCGGCTCCGACAAGCCAGACCTCCGCGTGCCGCTCGAATTCACCGACGTCGCGGATCTCGTGCGCGATGCTGAGTTCAAGGTGTTTGCAACGCCCGCGGCCGATCCGGACGGGCGCGTGGCTGCGCTTCGCGTTCCGCGCGGCGGGGAGTTGACGCGCAAGCAGATCGACGACTACACGGCCTTCGTCAGCCGCCACGGCGCACGGGGACTCGCCTATATAAAGGTGAATGACGCGGCAAAGGGCCGGGACGGCCTGCAGTCGCCGATCCTGAAATTCCTTTCGGATGCCGCAATCAAGGGCATCCTCGAGCGCACCGGGGCACAGACCGGCGATCTCGTCTTCTTCGGCGCGGACAAAGCCAAGATCGTGAACGACGCGCTCGGCGCGCTGCGGCTACAGCTCGGACGCGATCTCGGACTGGTCGAAGAGGGCTGGCAGCCGCTCTGGATCGTCGACTTCCCGATGTTCGAATGGGACGCGGAAACGAAGCGCTGGATGGCGATGCATCATCCCTTCACTTCTCCTGCGGATCCCGAAGCGGCGGCGCTCACGGCCGACCCGAAGAATGCGCTCGCCCGCGCCTACGACATGGTCCTGAACGGCTCGGAGATCGGGGGCGGCTCGATCCGCATCCACCGCGAAGAGATGCAGAGCGCGGTGTTTGACCTCCTCGGCATCTCGCGCGAGCAGGCCACGCTGAAGTTCGGCTTCCTGCTCGAAGCGCTCCGATATGGCGCGCCGCCGCACGGCGGGATCGCATTCGGCCTCGATCGGCTTGCGATGCTGATGTCGGGCGCGGAGAGCATCCGCGACGTCATTGCATTCCCGAAGACGCAGTCGGCCTGGGATCCGCTGACCGATGCGCCCTCCGAAGCCGAAGACGCGCAGCTCGCGGAGCTGCACATCCGCGTGAAGAAACCGCCGGCGCCGACAGGCTGAACGCGAACCGCACCCCGGTCGTCGTCGTCCACGGCCTGTGGCTCTACGGGCTGGAATTCTTCCTGTTGCGCGACCGGCTTCAGAGTGCGGGCTTTGCTCCTTCGGTGTTCCGATATTCGTCGATGCAGGCGTCGCTTCGTGAGGTGACGGCAAGCCTCGCCGAACACCTGCGCACCTTCGGCGGACCCGTACACGTCATCGCCCACAGCCTCGGGGGGCTCATCACGCTCGAGACTCTTGCGACGGAGCCCGACTTGCCGCCGGGGCGCATAGTCTTTCTGGGTGTGCCGGTCCAGGGTTCGCGCGCGGCCAAGGCTATTGCCGCCTGGTCCTTTGGGCCACAAGTTCTCGGGGCGCTTGCGGCTGTCGAGCTCACGCGAGCGCGCGAGCCGCGCTTGACCGGGCCGCGCGAGATCGGTGTGATCGCGGGATCCCTTTCCGCGGGACTCGGCCGGCTATTCGCAAGCCTGCCGCAGCCGAACGACGGCACCGTCAGCGTGGACGAGACATTGCTTCCGGGAGCGACCGCACACCTCGTACTTGATGTGAGTCACACGGGCATGTTGTTTTCCGCCGCGGTCGCGGCGTCGGCGATAGAGTTCCTGGACACGGGCAACTTCGGGAAATCCTGAGTGCGTGAAGCAATGCAGCGTTGGCCATGGTACGCACCGGTTTTTGGCGCGTACCCACTTCTTTACATTGCCGTTTCAAACCCGGGTCAGGTGCAGGCTGGAGAGGTCGCGACGGTCGTTGCCGTCGGCCTGCTGGCCGTCATCACGTTGGTCATGCTCATCCGGCCGTTTGTCGCGTCCTGGCTGGCGGCAGGTGCGGGTGCCGCCTGGGTCGTCTTACTTTTCTATCTCTATGGGCCCGTCAACGAGTGGTGGCTCGACTGGGTCCGCGCGGGACTGGAGCAGAAGGCGGCGGGTGAGACCTGGTACAACGCCAATCCTCAGCTCGTGCATTCAGTCGCCTGGGCGCTCGTTGCGCTTGCCGGCCTCGCCCGGCTTCGGCACGCGAGATCCTGGCCAGGGCCGTCGACCACAGGCTGGCTGAACTTCATCGCGTTGCTGATCACTGCGATGCTTGCGATCCAGGCGACCGCAAATTTCCTCCGGGCGGACGAAGGGCCAGAAGCCACAGCGGCCGCATCGGGCGCAAAAGCCACGGCGGCCCGTCAGGCCGACATGCCCGATATCTACTTCATCGTGCTCGATGGGTATGCGCGAGCGGACATACTTTCCAAGTACTACGACTTCGACAATTCAACTTTCCTGAATGGTCTGCGGGCGCGCGGGTTCCAGGTGAGCGATGAAAGCCGCTCGAATTTCTACTGGACCTTCCTTTCGCTCGGATCGGCGCTCAACCTCGATTACATCCAGTCGTTGGTCAATGGGCCGATGGATCCTGGGAGTCGCGACCGGACGGAAATGTACAGGCTGCTGCGGGACAACCAGGCCTCGAAGTTCCTGCGCGAGCGCGGCTATCGGATTGTGCATCTGCAGTCGACCTGGGGCGGCACCGGCAGTAATCCGTACGCGGACGAATTTCTTCCTTGTCACGCAGGGCTGTTTGGAAACGAGTACCTGCGTGCGGTCGCGGATGCATCCTGGCTTCGTGCGCTGGAGTCCAGGGCGAGCCTCGATGTCGCGAATTGTCACCTGCGCAACTTCGAGACGTTGGCCGCGCAGTCCATGAGGCCAGGACCCAAGTTCGTCTTTGCCCATTTCGTACCGCCGCATCATCCCTACCTTTTCGACCGGCATGGAAACGTGCTGCGGCGTGCGAACCTCTCGGATCAGTTCGAGTTCCAGAAGCAACTCTGGGAAGACCGCCAGTCGTATATAGAGCAGCTGTTGTACATCAACACGCGGATCGGCGAGGCGATTGATCGCCTGATAGCAGACTCGCCTCGACCACCTGTGATACTCCTCTTGTCCGACCATGGCCCGAATCTCAGACGGGGCATGAATCTGGAGAAACAGCAACACATCCGGCTTTCCAATCTGACTGCGATGTACCTGCCGGGGGCGCCAGCGGGCTACGTCCCGAGTGATACGACGCCGGTCAATCACCTGCGCCGCGTGTTCAATCTCTACTTCGACGCGAAGCTGCCTCTCCTGCCGAACCGGTACTTCGTCTCGAGCTATTTGCGCCCGTTCGAGCTCCAGGAAGTAGGCCGTGACGACGGAACCCTGCCAGTAGAGCGCGGTTTTTGACAGAATGTGATGGGGTTGGCGGGACGCCGCTCCTGGTGACTGGTGAAATGCACTGCATGAAACAACCGTTTGAAAAACTTGCCTGCGCCTTGGTTGTCACGCTCGCAGCCGTCGCGCCGGCCGCGGCCTACATTGACCCGGGCACGGGCTCGATGTTGCTTCAGGTCATTGGCGCGAGCATTGCCGCTGGAATCTTTTACTTCCGCGAATTGCGCATCAAGTTCAAGTCGCTGTTTTCGCGAAGCGAGGCGCCCGCGGCCGAGGAAAGCTCCGAGCCTCCGTCCGGCGATTCGCCACGTTGACCGCGGCCGCCGCGAGCCCGCGGTCGTTTCGCGATCCCGACGCCACCCTGATCGATCATGAAGGGCGCCTGGTGCGCGCGGTGCGCGGCCATGCGCTCGACGATTTCCGGCGCATGCTCGAAGATCCGGTCGTGCGCAAGTGGATGGACGACGGACGCATCGTCCGCACGCGCCCGCTACCGCGCATCGAGACGCTACCCCAATTCGCCGATTTCGACGGCGAGTGCTTCGAGCACGAGCGCGTCGATTTCGTCAGCCAGCCGGCCGAATGGGCACCGGAGATGCTGGCTGCCGCGGGTTCACTTACGCTCGAGCTCGCCCGCGCGCTGCTGCCGCACGGCTGGCAGCTGAAGGACGCGACACCGGCAAACGTGTTGTTCCGCAATGCCGGGCCGGTCTTCGTCGACCTGCCATCGATCGTTCCGCGCGAAGCGAGCAGTTGTCTCTGGATCGCACGCCACCAGTTCGAGACCACATTCCTCATGCCGCTCATCGCCTCGGTCGAGGCGGGACTGCCCATCGCATGGACGCTGTCGAATCCCGTTGCGGGCCTGTCGCATGAGACCCTGGCCGGCATCCTGGGCTTGCGGCGCTGGCTGAAACCGGCGCTCTGGCGAAGCGTGGCCCTTCCGGCCGCGCTTGCCGCGCGCGCGGCCTCGACGGCGACGGCTCCACGCGTAAT
>DAIRVV010000182.1:0-5174 GCA_036802645.1 Steroidobacteraceae bacterium | reverse complement strand
ATGCGTTTCACGGTCTGCTCGGCGCGGTCACGGGCCTCCGGTTCCGCGACCTCGGCTGTGGTGCGCGCGCTTTCGACCGGCGCGTGCTGGAGGAGATACAGCTCTATGGTGACCAGCATCGCTTTCTGCCGGTGCTCGCGGATCGCAAGGGCTTCCGGGTCAGCGAGGTCGATGTCCGGCAGTCATCGCAGGACCGGTTCCAGGGCTTCTATGAGCCTCGTGTATATGCACGCGGATTTCTGGACATATTCACGGTTTTCTTCCTGGTGCGCTTCACCAAGAAACCCCTGCGATTTTTCGGCATGATAGGCGTGACGCTGTTTGCGGTCGGAGCCCTGCTCGTGACATGGCTCGTTGTCGAAAGGCTCTTTTTCGACATCGGGCTGACCCAGCGGCCGGCACTGTTGCTTTCGACGCTGCTGGTGGTGCTCGGGCTGCAGCTGTTCGCTCTCGGCCTGCTTGGCGAATTGATCATTTTTACGCACGCCAGGCAGATCCGTGACTACCAGATCGATTCGGTGTTGAGCTTCAGGCAAGGGCAATTGCATTCGTCAAGGCGGAGCGGGACATGAAACAAGAGGACCAGACGTTTTCCGATCTTCTGCATGTGCTGAAAAAGCGCGCGCGGCCCGCGGCCATCGCGGCGTTCGCCGTACTGCTCACGATGACGTGCTTCGTGTTCCTGCTGCCGGCCGTATACGAGTCGAAGGCGACGCTCCTGATCGAGCACATGGACATGCCCGTCGAGCTTGCCGGTGGCGCAGGCTCGCAGGAATACGTCGAGCAGCGACTGCAGCGCACCAAGCAGCGGGTACTGACGGACGAGAGCATCAGGTCCCTGATCGAACAGCACAAGGTTTACGAGTTCAGCGACGAGGCGGATCTTGAATACGTCCTGGACAAGTTCAAGGAGAACACTTTCGTCACGCCCCAGGTCACCGGCGTCATCGACCCGCGCTCCATGCGGTCGGCAGAGCTGACCTATGCTTTCGACGTGGGTTTCTGGCACTCGGATCCAGATGTCGCGACGGCCATCGCCAACGACCTCTCGGACCTCTTCGTCTCCTCCAGTGCCGCCCAGGCCAAGGAAGACGCCATCCGTGCCATCGAGTTCGCCAAGGTCGAGTCCGAGCGGCTTGCGGGCGAGCTCCGCGAGCGCGAGGCGCGGCTGACCGCGTTCAGGCAGTCGAATCCAGGGGGCCTCCCGGAGGACCGCGTGCGTAACGAGGACCGAGCTCTCTCGCTCGAACGCGAGATTGCCGCCGTCGATACGGACCTGCGCGCGGCGCGCGCGCGGCGCGAACTGCTCGACGCGCAGTTGCGGGACACGCCTCGCGACAACCCGATCATCAACGAGACCGGCCAGGTGGTCGTCGGTGGCGGCGACAGGCTTGCGCTGGCGCAACAGGAGCTCGTCGCCGCACTGGCGAAGTACAGCGAGAACCATCCCGATGTCCGTCGCCTGCGGCGCGAAATCGCTACGCTGAGCAAGGAAGTTGGTGGCAGCACCGCACCTCCGACGAATCCTGCTTACATCCAGCTGCAGTCGCAGGTGGATTCGGCCAGCACCGAAGTCCGCGAGCTTTCGAGCCGGCGGTCCTCCGTCGCCAGCCAGCTTTCACAGATGCAGGGCGGGATAACGCTGTCCCCGAAGCTCGAGGAACAGTATCGGGAGCTGGTCCGTGACTACGAAGTCATGAAAACGCAGTACGAGCAGATGCGCGCCCAGCAGGCGACCGCCGAGCTGCAGGCCAAGGCGGCCAGCACGTCGGCGGCGGAGTCCTACGTCCAGATCAACCCTGCGCGGGTTCCCGAGGATCCGATCGAACCGGACCGGCTGGCGCTCATGTTCCTTGCCATCGTACTGGGGATCGCGGCAGGCGTCGGAACGGCCTTCATGTTGAACGTGGCCGACACGACCGTCCGCGGCGGCGCCGACATCGTCGCGCTCAGCGGCGGGCAGCCATTCGCACACGTGCCGACGATGCAAAGTCTGGTACAGCAGCGCAAGAGGCGAACGACCGACTTCGCCCTCGCCGGCGCCCTGACAATCGTTGCGATCGTCGTACTGTATATCGTGAACTAGGAATAAGCGTGCAGTCGCGCGCCCCGGCCGAGGCGCGTGAGCTTGTCGCGCACGATCCAGGGTTCGAAGGTCCGCACGAGCAGTCCGAAAGCCATCCGCAGGATGTCGGAGGGGATCGTGCTGATGCGAACCGGAGTCCCGTCGAGCTCCTTCACCAGCGAATCAAGGTCGTAACCCATCACGGCGAGACGCTCCTTGCCGATCCAGCGGAGGTAGCGGCGGCACCACATCTTTCGAATCGGGCTCCCGAGCGTGTGCTTCCAGCTTTGCACCGGCTCCTCGCTCAATTTGACGTAGCGTCCGCTGCCGCTGTGGTCACCCATACGGCCTGTAAGCTGAACGGTCGAAAACTGGCCCGTCCGCTCCGCATCGAAGGTAAGCCCGAGTTCACGAAACATTTGTTCGCGCGCGTCCGATTTCTCGTCCACCAGATCCTCGAACTGCACGGAAAAGGCCCGCGGGCCTGCCTGCCTGCAAGCGCCAACCAGGCCCTCCAGGCCGTCGAACAGGTCAAACTCGAACTCGTAGATATTCCAGTGTCCTGCGCCCCAGGTTTCAATCATCGAACTGATGATGGCGAGCGGATTCCGCCACAGGAAGACGAACTTCGCATCCGGGAAGAGCTTGACGATCTCCCGCGACACCACGTGATAGCGCGGAGTCTTGTCGATGAAATAGCTGGCGCCCTTGCGGGCCCTCGCCTTGTAAAGCCGAAGCGCCAGTTCCCTGATCTCATGGAGAAAATCCTCCGGCCCACCCGGCAGGCCGGCGCAGAAATCCTCGATCGCCTTGTAGGCGATGCGGTGCGCATATTCCGCGTAGATGCCTCCGCGGATCCGCATGTAGAGAAACGGGAGAAGGATCCACGGCTCGGAAGCGGTCGCAACGTCCGGATGCGTCGCCAGGATTCTCTGGGTCAACGTGGACCCGGAACGCGGCAGCGAAAACAGGAAGATGGGCGTGATCGGTTTTGTCAGGTCATTCATAATGCTGGCGTGATCTCTTCGGACCGCATTCGCGCACCATGGGTGTAAGGACCGCCGTTCGAAGCGCGGTGCGAAAAGTCTGGGTCCACCAGCGCCACGCTCGATTCCATTTCATCCACATACCGAAGAATGCAGGAGAATCCGTCAGGGACGCCCTGCTCCTGCAACGAGATGTCTCGCTCAGTACTCCGTTTCATTATCGCTACATCGACATCGCCGATCGTGTAGGACGGCAACTCAAGTTCTTCTCAATCATACGCAATCCATGGAGCCGGACGGCATCCAGATACAATTTCGCGCGCCAAAGTGCCGGACACTGGCCCATCGACGACCCAAGACGGCAGTACATCTCCAGGGCAAGCTTCTCGGATTATGTAAGGGATCGAAAAATCCTTCCGAACCCCAGGCACGCCGGGCGACCGTGGATGGGTCCCCTCAGTTCCTGGTTCAACCAGCTCGAATGGCTCCGGGACGAGACGGGGACGGTCGTCTGCGACTGCCTCCGCATGGAGCAGCTCCCGGAGGATCTCCGGACATATCTGGGCAGGCCGATTCGCTTGCGGCGGAAAAATGAGACCAGGTCGCGCTACGACTATCGCGTTATGTACACCGACGAGCTGCGCGAAATTGTCGCCGAGACTTTCCGCGACGACATCGAATACTTCGGATTCACGTTCGATGGAGCGGCAACCAGGAACGTGTTCGGCCGTGTTTGACCGTCGCGAATTGATCCGGCGAATCGACGCGCGACTGGAGCGTCATGGGGACCTGGGGGCAAAGCTCGTAAAGGGCGTTGTCGGCATCGCCGGCGTGCGCATGTTCCACGCCGCCGTGGGCTTCGTCACGACCATGATCCTCGCCAGGATGCTCGCGCCGGGAGGCTACGGCATCTACGCCTATTCCATGGCGCTGGTTGCAATCCTGACCATTCCATCGGAACTCGGTATCCCGGGGCTCGCAGTCCGTGAGGTTGCAGTTTCAAACGTTCGCAAGGACTGGAGCCACATGCGTGGCTTCATCCTGCGTGCCCACCAGGCGATCGCGATCATCGCCGTGTTCCTGATGACTGCCGGATTCGTGACGCTATTCACCTGGGGTAGCCAGCTCGATCCGGTCAAGCGCAACTGCATGGCGCTGGCCCTCATCCTGATTCCTCTCGTCTCATTCAGTGCGCTCAGGACCGCGATGCTTCGCGGACTTCGAAAGGTGCTGCTTGGCGAAGTGCCTGAAGAAGTGGTGCGCCCTCTCGTATTCCTCGCCCTGATCCTGCTCATCATGCTCGTCGGCCGGACTCTGATATCACCCGTCAGCGTCATGGTCATGCAGATTGCCGCGACATTTGCCGCCTTTGCCGGCGGACTCTGGCTGTTCCTGAAAAACAGGCCCGCAGAGCTGCCGGGAAAAGAGGCCCGGTTTCAGACGGCCCTGTGGCTGAAGAGCAGCATCCCCTTCGGGCTCACCGCGGGACTGGCACTCATCAACGGACGCACTGACATCCTCATGCTGGGGTTCTTTCGCGAGGATTCCGACGTGGGCATCTATCGCGTCGCAACTCAATCGGCGGCACTCGTCGTATTCGGACTGCGTGTCATCAATTCGATCCAGGGCCCTCACATTGCTCATATCTACGCGCAAGGCGACATGAAGCTCCTGCAGAAGCTGGTGACCCGCAGCTCCCGCGCGATCATGGCGGCGACCCTGCCGGTCGTCCTCGTCATCTTTCTATTCGGCGAGTTCCTGATCCGGATAATCTTCGGGGCCGAGTACCTTGGCGCTTATGTTCCACTCGTCATCCTCTGCGTCGGACAGCTGGTCAATGCCGCCACGGGCTCGGTGGCATCTTTGCTCAACATGACCGGGAATGAACGCGACACCACCCGCAGCGCATTCATCGGAGCGATCACGAATGTCGTCCTGAATGTGACGCTGACGCCGATCTGGGGCATGACGGGTGCGGCCGTGGCCACGGCGTCGACCCTGATCGTCTGGAAAGTCCACATGTGGTACAAAGTCCGTCAACGAATCGGAATCGAGACCTCTCCCTTCTTCAAGCGCCGCGACTGACGCGCTCTGCGCCACGCCCCGGGCGGCTTACTCGCGCG
>DAIRVV010000181.1:0-5195 GCA_036802645.1 Steroidobacteraceae bacterium | reverse complement strand
AGGGGACGGTCACTTTTAAAGGGGACAGACACATTTGCGGTTTCGCCGCGGTCGGCAAATGTGTCTGTCCCCTTTAAAAGTGACCGTCCCCTTTTGGTGATAGCATTTCCGGCCTCATGACCGCCCGCGAAGCGCATTCCCCAGCGACAAGCGGAGGTGTATCCGCCCGAGCCCGCGACTATTTCGCGCTGACCAAGCCGAAGGTCGTCTCGCTCATCATGTTCACTGCGATCGTCGGTATGTTCCTCGCCGTGCCGGGTTTCCCGCCGGCCGGCGGGCTCTTCTGGGGAACGATCGGCATCGCGCTCGCGGCATCCTCGGCGGCCGCGATCAACCACGTGCTCGATGCGCGGATCGACGCCGAGATGGCGCGGACCCGAATGCGGCCGCTGCCGCGCGGCACGGTATCGGAGGCCTACGCGCTTTCTTTCGCTTTCGTGCTCGGCGCGGGCTCGATGCTGATTCTCGCACTCCTCGTCAATGCGCTGACGGCGGTGCTGACATTCGTCTCCATCATCGGTTACGCGATCGTCTACACGGTGTGGCTCAAGCGCGCGACGCCCCAGAACATCGTGATCGGCGGCGCTGCCGGCGCGGCGCCGCCCGTGCTCGGCTGGACCGCGGTCACGGGTTCCGTCAGCCCAGACGCGCTGTTGCTCTTCCTCATCATCTTCGCCTGGACGCCGCCGCATTTCTGGGCGCTCGCGATCGCGAGGCGCGACGAGTACGCCCGCGTCGGCATCCCGATGCTGCCCGTCACGCACGGCGTCGCCTACACCAAGCAGTTCATCTGGTACTACACGGTGCTGCTCTCCGTCATCACCCTGCTGCCGTTCGTGACCGGTATGTCGGGGCTCTTCTATCTCGCCGCGGCGCTCGTGCTCGACGCGCTCTACCTGCGCCAGGCCTGGGTGCTCCGGCAGTCGGAGCGAGCCGACCTGCCGATGCGCGCCTTCCGCTTCTCGATCAATTACCTGGCGCTCCTGTTCGCGGCCTTCCTCGTCGACCACTACCTGCCGCGAACTCTCTTCTGAAGTAGACTTTCCCAGGAGGAACCCGCCATGCGCTGGGAAGGACGCCGGCAGAGCGACAACATCGAAGACCGGCGCGGCATGCGAGTGAGCCGCGGCGGCCTCGTCGGCGGCGGCATCGGCACGATCGCCATCGCGCTCATCGTCCTCTTCCTCGGCGGCGATCCGACGGAAGTTCTACAGGGCGTCGGGCAGGGGCCCGTGCAGTCGGCCAACGAGCCATACACGGAGTCGCCGAACGAGTCGAAATGGCGCCAGTTCGTCGCGGTGACACTCGCTTCGACCGAGGATGTCTGGAACGGGATTTTTTCCGGTCTCGGCGGGCAATACCAGGCGCCGGTCCTCGTGCTTTTCACTAACGCGGTCGAGTCGGCCTGTGGCGTCGCTGGATCGGCAGTCGGCCCTTTCTACTGCCCGGCGGACCAGAAGGTCTATATCGATCTCGGCTTCTTCGACCAGCTGGAGAGCCAGCTTGGCGCCGGCGGCGACTTCCCGCGCGCTTACGTCGTCGCGCACGAGGTCGGCCACCATGTGCAGAACCTGCGCGGCATCTCGGGCCAGGTGCACGAAATGCAGCAGCGCCCGGGCGTCGGCGAGGTGGAGCGCAACGCTCTTTCCGTGCGGCTGGAATTGCAGGCGGATTGCTACGCCGGACTCTGGACAAAGCGGGGTGAATACGAGCTGGGCACACTCGAGCCCGGCGACATCGAGGAAGGCCTCGGCGCCGCAAGCGCAATTGGCGACGACACGCTCCAGCGCAATGCCGGCCGCGCCGTCGTGCCGGACTCCTTCACGCACGGCACGTCCGAGCAGCGTCAACGCTGGTTCATGACCGGCTACGATTCGGGCTCGATCGACGCCTGCGACACGTTCAAGGCGGCAGATCTCTGATCGTCCACAAGCATCCGGTCCCCGAAGCCTTTGCGGCGAAAGCGTTCGTCAAGGCCGCGCACTACAAGGCCCAGTACGAGGAATCGGTCCGGGACCCTGACGGCTTCTGGGCGAAAATCGCGAAGCGCATCGACTGGATGCGGGCTCCCACGCGCATCCGGAACGTCTCCTTCGATCCCTCGGATTTCCGCATCCGCTGGTACGAGGACGGCGAGCTCAACATCACCGTGAACTGCCTCGATCGCCAGCTCGAGAAGCGCGCAGACAAGACCGCGTTGCTGTTCGAGGGCGACGATCCGTCGGTTTCGCGGCGCGTTTCCTACCGCGAGCTCCACGACGAGGTGTGCCGCCTCGGAAACGCTTTCCGCAAGCTCGGCGTGAAGAAGGGCGACCGCGTCACCATCTACATGCCGATGATTCCGGAGGCCGCGGTCGCGATGCTCGCCTGCGCCCGCATCGGCGCGATCCATTCGGTCGTGTTCGGCGGCTTCTCGCCCGAATCGCTCGCCGGCCGGATCGGTGACTGCGCCTCCACCATCGTGATCACGGCCGACGAGGGCGTGCGCGGAGGGAAGAAGATCCCGCTGAAGGCAAATGTCGACGCCGCGATCGCGGCGCACGGCCTCGCCGTGAAGAATGTCGTCGTCGTCCGCCGGACCGGTGCACCGGTCGACTGGGTCGACGGCCGCGATCTGCGTTACGAGGACATCACCGCGGCCGAGCCCGCATCCTGCGAGCCCGAGCGGATGAATGCGGAGGACCCGCTCTTCATCCTCTACACCTCCGGCTCCACCGGAAAACCGAAAGGCGTGCTCCACACGAGCGGCGGCTATCTCGTCTACGTCAATTACACCTTCGCCTGCGTGTTCGACTATCGCGAGGAGGACATCTACTGGTGCACGGCCGACGTCGGCTGGGTGACGGGCCACAGCTACATCGTGTACGGCCCGCTGTCGAACGGCGCGACGAGCCTGATGTTCGAGGGCGTGCCGAACTTTCCCGACGCCTCGCGCTTCTGGCGCGTGGTCGACAAGCACAAGGTCACGATTTTCTACACCGCGCCCACCGCGATCCGTGCGCTGATGCGCGAGGGCGACGCACCGGTCCAGGCCGCCTCGCGAACGACGCTGCGGCTCCTCGGCACCGTCGGCGAGCCGATCAATCCCGAAGTCTGGGAGTGGTATCACCGCGTCGTCGGCGACGGGCGCTGCCCGATCGTCGACACCTGGTGGCAGACGGAGACCGGTGGAATATTGATTTCGCCGCTGCCGGGCGCGACGCTGCTGAAAGCGGGTTCCGCGACGCTGCCGCTGCCCGGCATCCGCCCCGCGCTCGTCGACGGTCACGGTCACATCCGCGAGGGCGCGGCCGACGGCAACCTTGTGCTCCTCGACAGCTGGCCGGGCCAGATGCGCACGGTGTATGGCGATCACGAGCGGTTCATACAGACGTACTTCACCCATTTCCGCGGCAAGTACTTCACCGGCGACGGCGCGCGACGCGACGAGGACGGGTACTGGTGGATCACGGGCCGCGTCGACGACGTCATCAATGTCTCCGGCCACCGAATCGGCACGGCCGAGGTCGAGAGCGCGCTCGTCTCGCATGCGAAAGTCGCGGAGGCGGCGGTCGTCGGCTTTCCGCACGAGATCAAGGGCCAGGGCATCTATGCCTATGTCACCCTGAACCGCGGCGAGGCGGCGACCGAAGCGCTCCGGGCCGAGCTCGCCAAGTGGGTGCGAAAGGAAATCGGGCCGATCGCACAGCCGGATCACATCCAATGGGCGCCGGGGCTCCCGAAGACCCGCTCCGGAAAAATCATGCGTCGGATCCTGCGCAAGATCGCCGCCAACGAGCACGAGCATCTCGGCGACACCTCGACGCTCGCCGATCCCGCCGTCGTCACCGATCTCGTCGCAAATCGCCGGCAGGCCGGAAGCTGATGCGGCTCGTCGCCGCCGCGCTCGCATTCTCAATCGCTTCCGCTACCGCCGCCGATTCACGGCTCATGCTCGCGACCTGGAACCTCGAGTGGATGATGCTGCCTGCAACCTTCGACGCGCTCGCGGCCGCCTGCGGCGGGCCAGGGCATCGTGCGCGCGGCGATGAGCGCTCGATTCCGTGTGACCTGGTGCCAAAGGCGCAGTGGAGCGAAAACGATCTCGCGCGCCTGCGTGGATTCGCGGCGAAGCTGCCTGCCGATGTGATCGCCCTCCAGGAGATCGATGGCGTGGACGTGGCGCGGATGATCTTTCCGGACCACGCATTCTGCTTCACGAAGCGCCGCCATGTGCAGAACGTCGGATTCGCGATACGGCGCGGCACGAAGTTCCGCTGCAACCGCGACTATCGCGCGCTCGGTCTGCCCGAGAACGATGTGCGCTGGGGCGCGGACATCACGATCGCGCCAGGGACGCCGAGCGAGACACGTCTGCTGGCGGTACACCTGAAGGCCTCGTGCAACCGGGATCCCCTCACCAGCGGCCGGCCCGACTGCCGGACGCTCCAGCGGCAGGTGCCTGTGCTGGAGGACTGGATCGACCGCCGCGCGCGGGAGGGCCGGGCATTCGGCGTCATCGGAGATTTCAATCGTCGTTTTGACCGGGACCGGGAGTCGGCCCGCGATGCGAATGGCGCGATCGTCGCGATGTGGCCGGAAATCGACGACGGCGACCCGCCGGGCGCCGATCTCCTGGATCCGGGTATCGACCAGGGTGCGGTGGGCTGCGGCAATGCTTACGGCAAGCGTATGCCGATCGACTACCTTATTCTTGGGGAGCGGCTGGCGAAGCGCTTGGTGGCGGGTTCGTATCGCGTCCACGACTACCCGGAAGGCGGCCGCTGGCCCGATCACTGCGTGATCTCGATCGAACTGGATGGGGAGCGCTGAAATGGCCTATGACAAGGACAACATCTTCGCCCGCATCGTCCGCGGTGAGATTCCCTGCCACAAGGTCTACGAGGACGCGGACACGCTCGCCTTCATGGACATCATGCCGCAGGCGGAAGGCCACACGCTGATCGTGCCGAAGGTGGCTGCCGAGGACATCTTCACGTCGCATCCCGACTCGGTCGCGGCCGCGATCCGCACGGCGCAGAAAGTCGCGCGCGCCATCAAGAAGGCGTTTTCGCCGCCAGGCGTGATGATCGCGCAGCTGAACGGGCCCGCGGCCGGCCAGAGCGTGTTCCATCTGCATTTTCATGTGATCCCGCGTTACACGGGCAAGGATCTCGGGATCCACGCCGCCGATCCGGTCGATCCCGCGACTCTGG
>DAIRVV010000180.1:0-5280 GCA_036802645.1 Steroidobacteraceae bacterium | reverse complement strand
GCCCTGTCGGCGCGCGCGAGGTGGCGGGGTGTCCCCGAGCGGCGCATAAAGTTCCGGCGACGCGAGGGGACACCCCGCCGGATCCCGCGCGCGCCGACCGGTTACGCCGTCAGCTTACGGTGCGGGACTCGCCGTTCTGCAGGCGCGAGATCAGCGACTTGAGGAAGACCTTGTTGAAGCGGAGCTGGCAGGCTGAGGATGCCTGTTCCAGGAGAGTCGAGCTGACGCGAAGGATGGTGACCTCGTCGCCGGCGACGACGGCGGCCTGGCGCTTGGCGCCGCGCAGGTAGCTCGTTTCACCGAAGCAATCGCCGGCTTCGAGCCGGCCGACCAGCTTGCCGTCGCGCTCAACCGAGCATTTGCCCGTGACGATGACATAGAAGCGGTCGTCGATGCCGCCGGCGCGCACGATCTCGTCGCCGCGCGCATGCGCCTGCCAGGTCCCAGCGCGCAGCACCTCCCAGATCTCGCCCGAAGAGAAGTCGTGGAAGAACTTAAGGCGCCGCAGCAGGTTGAAATGCTCCTGGCGATCGCTGCGGTCCGATTCCTTGCGCTGCGAGGCGTGCACCCGCGCGATCGCGTTCGCGAATTCAGCGCCATTCGGATAGCGCTTGTCGGGCTCCTTGTGCATCGCCATCGCGACAACATTCTCGAGCTCGGCGGGCAGCTCCGGACGCAGAGACAGCATCGGTGCGGGTGTCGCATAGACGATCGCGTGCAGGAGCTTTGCGAGTGCGCCGGCGCGGAACGGCCGGTGGCCGGTCAGCAGCTCGTACATGACCGCGCCGAGCGAATAGATGTCCGAGTGGTTCGTCAGGTCGATCGACTGGACCTGTTCCGGCGACATGTAGCTGGGGCTGCCGGCGATACCCTCGATGCGCGAGAAGTCCGCGTCATTGTGCAGCGCGATGCCGAAGTCGATCAGCCTGAGGTCGCTGTCCGTCGTGAGCATCAGGTTGCTCGGCTTGATGTCGCGGTGGATCACGCCGCGCGAATGCGCGTAGTGCAGCGCCTTGGCGCACTTGAACATCAATGTCAGCACGTCGCCGATGGGCAGCAAGTTGTCGGGACGCGTGTAGGCAGACAGCGTCCGCGCACCATGGATGAACTCGGTGACGACGTAGAGAAAACTGTTCTCCTCGCCCGCGTCATAGATCGGCATGATGTTCGGGTGCTGGAGCATCCCGACCATGTGCGCCTCGGAGAGGAACATCTTGCGCGCGACCTTGGCACGCGCCGGGTCGTCGTCGGCCGCGATGCGATACGCCTTGATTGCGACGTCGCGGCCATAATAAGGGTCGTGCGACAGGTAGACAGTGCCGGTCGAGCCGCGGCCGACTTCGCGGATTACCTCGTACTTGCCGATGCGCTCGCCGATCCCGGAATCAGCCTCGGTGGGCGGTCGAATCGTCGGTACGGTAGCGGTAGCGATGGCCGGCTCCTCGTGGGCGGGTCCGGCGGCAAACATCTCCGGACAGCGTGCGAGGATATTTCGTCAAACCCAGCGGAACCGTGAACCGTATCGCGCTTCACCCGGGGCCCGGCGCACGCCCCGCGAAGTGGTCGAAACCGTGACCGGCATCTCGCTCGGGCGGCGCGCCGTCGACGAGCACGCCCTGCGTCTCGACGATCGCTCCAATGCGCCTCAGTACCACGCCCGCATCGAGCGTCGCGATCCGCGCGCGATTGCCGGGATCTGCAGTGAAAAGCAGCTCGTAGTCGTCGCCACCGCCGAGCGCATAGGCGAGCCGCGTCTCCGGTCCGACCACGGAACACAGGCCCGCAGACAGCGGCAGTTCGCGGCTCTCGATATCCGCGCCGACGCCGCTCGCGGCGCAGAGCTTGGCAAGGTCGCCGGCGAGGCCGTCCGAGACGTCGATGCAGGCTGTCGCGATGCCGCGAAGCGCGACACCGAGCGAAACACGGGCCTGCGGGAGCTGGAACCGGGACAGCAGCGCGTCGCGCGCGCGCCCCTGCGCCGCCAATCGCCCCTGAAGTATCGCGAGCCCGGCGGAGGCATCGCCCGGCGTACCGCTGACCCAGATATCGTCGCCCGGACGCGCGCCTTCGCGGAGTATCGCCTGCCCTGCCGGTACCGTTCCCGCGAGAGTGACCGTCACGGTCAGCGGCCCGCGGGTCGTGTCGCCGCCGACGAGTGCAACACCATGCCGGCGCGCGAGCGTATCGAATCCTGCCGAGAATCCGGAGAGCCAGTGCTCGTCGACCGAGGGCAAGGTCAGTGCAAGCAATGCCCAGGCGGGGTCCGCTCCCATCGAGGCGAGGTCGCTGAGGTTCACCGCGAGCGCCCGGTGTCCGACGAAGCGGGCATCGAATTCCCCGGGAAAGTGGTGGCCCTCGACGATCGTGTCGAGCGCCAGAACGAGCGTTCCCCCGGCCGGCGCGGCGATGAGCGCGCCATCGTCGCCGACTCCCCGCAGGACGTCCTCGCGCTGCGCGCCCCGCCGGGTGAAGTAACGATCGATCAGCTCGAATTCGCTCGCTGGCATGGATTCAGGCAACCTCGCCGCGCTCGACGGACCGGTGTGCGCGCGAGGCGCGGTCGAGGACGGCGTTGACGTAGCGATAGCCGTCGGTTGCGCCGAAGCGCTTGGCGAGCTCGACGCCTTCGTTGATGACCACCCGGTATGGAATCTCGAGCCGTGTCATCAGTTCCCACAGGCCGAGCGAAAGTATGGCGTGCTCGATTGGATCGAGCCGTTCCGGCTGGATGTCCGAGTGCAGCCGGAGCTCATCGTCGATGCGCCCGGAGTCCGCGACGATCGCGGAGATGGCCTCGCGGAAATAGTCGTGGTCGACCCGTGCGAAGTCCGGAGCGGTGGAAAATTGCGCAACGAGCTCCTCGGCCGGCTGCCGGCCGAGCTGCCACTGGTAGAGCGCCTGCACCAGCAGCCTGCGGGCGGCGCCACGTGCCTGGACGAGACGCCGGTCTTCAATGTTCTTCATCAGGCCCCGAGCTTGCGCATGAGGCTCGCGAGCTCGATCGCCGCTCGCGCCGCGTCTGCGCCCTTGTTGCCCTCGCTGCCGCCCGCGCGCTCCAGCGCCTGTTCCTCCGTGTCCGTCGTCAGGACGCCGAATGCGACCGGCACGCCCGTCTCATTCGCAACACGCGCGAGGCCCGCGGCGCATTCGGAAGCGACGTATTCGAAATGTGGCGTCTCGCCGCGGATCACGGCGCCGAGTGCGACGACCGCGTCGAACTGGTTCGATTCGGCGATACGGCGGACTACGGGCGGGAGATCGAATGCGCCCGGCACCCGGACGAGCTCGAGGCGGGCCGGATCCGCCCCGTGGTCGGCGAGCGCCTGCACCGCGCCTTGTACCAGCCGCTCGACGACGGCTTCGTTGAAGCGCGAGGCGACGAGCGCGATGCGCAGATCGCCGATCCGCAGATCGCCCTCGACAATTCGAATCGCGTTCACGCCGCGAGTATATCAGGCGGTTCCGGGCTCACTCCTCGTAGCCCGTGATCTCGAGCCCGAATGCGGCGATGCCGAGGAGCTGGCGCGGTGCGGAGAGCACGCGCATGCGCGTGACGCCGAGGTCGCGAAGTATCTGCGCGCCAATGCCATAGGTGCGAAGGACGGCGCCGGCAGTCGAGGAATCCGTGTTGTGATCCCCGCGGCCGGCATCGACGATGTCCGAAGCCAGCTCTTCCGGCCGCAGCACGACCACGATGCCATGCGGCTCGCGCGCGATCCGGTGCAGGGCCGCGCGAAGCGTCCAGCCGGCGTGCTCGCCGCGGATGCCGATCAGGTCGCGAGGCGTATCGCGCAAATGAACGCGCACGAGCGGTGGCCCCTTGCCCTTTTCGCCCCGCACCAGCGCCACGTGAAGGCGCCGGTGCACGCGGTCCTCGTACCAGCGCATGCGAAATGCCCCGGCCTCGGTCTCGACCGCGCGATCCGCCACGCATTCGATCGAGCTTTCCTTGCTGAGGCGATAGCGGATGAGGTCCGCGATCGTACCTATTGCAAGCCCGTGCTCACTCGCGAATCGCTCGAGCTCCGGCCGCCGCGCCATGGTGCCGTCTTCGCTCAGGATTTCGACGATCACCGCGGCCGGCTCGAATCCCGCAAGACGCGCGAGGTCGCAGCCCGCTTCGGTGTGCCCGGCACGGGTCAGCACGCCGCCCGGACGGGCCATCAGCGGAAACAGGTGGCCCGGCTGGCGCAGATCCTCCGGGCGTGCTCCAGGCGCGACCGCCGTGCGCACGGTATGCGCCCGGTCTTTTGCCGATATGCCGGTGGTCACGCCCTGCGCTGCTTCGATGCTCACCGTGAAGTTCGTTCCATGCCGGTCTTCCGCCTCGCGCACCATCAGGGGCAGCCTCAACGCGCGGCAGCGCTCCTCCGTGAGCGTGAGGCAGATAAGGCCGCGGCCATGGCGCGCCATGAAATTGATGTCCTCCGGCCGCACGCAGGCCGCCGCCATGAGAAGGTCGCCCTCGTTCTCGCGATCCTCGTCGTCCATGACGACCACCATGCGCCCGGCGCGAATCTCCGCCAGCAGCTCGTCGATCGAATTCATCGCACACCCCGTGCCTCGAGCAACCGGTCCAGATAGCGCGCGATGAGGTCGACTTCGAGATTGAGCGACTGCCCGATCGCAAGCTTTCCGAGCGTCGTGGCGGCACGCGTGTGCGGCACGAGGTCGACGCCGAATGTGGGACCGTCGACACGCCCGATCGTCAGGCTCACGCCGTCGACGGCGACCGAGCCCTTCTCCGCTATGAAACGCTCGAGGCCGGCGGGCACCTCGATCGTCGCATGGAGAGAATCTCCAATATCGCGGCAGTCGCGCACTGTCGCGACGCCGTCCACGTGACCCGTCACGAGGTGCCCGCCAAGCGCAGCCGATGCCGCGACCGGCGGTTCCAGATTGACCCGTGCACCCTGCATGAGATGCCCGAGCGTCGTGCGCGCGAGCGTCTCGGATGAGAGTTCCGCTTCGAAGCGGCCAGTCGCGAGAGCGACCAGCGTGAGGCAGACGCCGGAAACGGCGACGCTGTCGCCGATCGTCCATCCGGCGGTTGCGAGCCCACCGGTATCAATCGTCAGCCGGCGTGCGCCCGCGCCGCCGCCGATCGCGTCGATCTTTCCCACCGATTTGACGATTCCGGTGAACACTTGTTTCTCTCAGTTCTTGGGCCGGAGGCGCAGCAGCAGGTCATTGCCCACGTCCTGGCGCTCGACGATGGAGAACTCCAGCCGTTCAGCCATCGAGACCGGCGCTTCGAGGTTGGCGAGGAGCCTCGCGCCG
>DAIRVV010000179.1:0-5310 GCA_036802645.1 Steroidobacteraceae bacterium | reverse complement strand
CACAACAAGTTCGTGGTCGATCGCCTGCGCGGCCTCGGCGCCGTGTTCGTGGACAAGCTGGATGCCGTGCCCGACGGCGCGACCGTCATCTTCAGCGCGCATGGCGTGCCGAGCGCCGTCGAGAACGAGGCCGCCCGGCGCGGGCTTGCGGTGTTCGACGCGACCTGTCCGCTCGTGACCAAGGTGCACATGGAGGTCGGCAAGTACGCGCGCGACGGGCTCGACGTGATCCTGATCGGCCATGCCGGGCATCCGGAAGTCGAAGGCACGATGGGGCGCTTCGATACCGCGCATGGCGGGCACATACACCTTGTCGAGACGGTCGCGGACGCACTAAGGATTTCGGTCCGCGATCCCGCGAAGCTCGCCGTCGTGACGCAGACGACGCTTTCGGTCGATGACACGGCGAGAGTCATGAGCGCGCTGCGGGAGCGATTCCCGTCGCTTGCGACGCCGCGCAAGGAAGACATCTGCTACGCGACCCAGAATCGGCAGGACGCGGTCAAGCAACTGGTCGCGCAGTGCGACGTGATCGTCGTGGTCGGCTCGCAGTCGAGCTCGAATTCCAATCGCCTGCGAGAGATCGCGACGACGCGCGGGATCCCGGGCTACCTCGTCGACGGCGCGGACGACCTCAGGCGCGAGTGGTTCGATGGCATGCGCGCGGCCGGCGTGACGGCGGGCGCGTCGGCACCGGAATCGCTGGTCCAGGACGTGGTCGAGCGCTTGCGTGAATGGGGCGGGCACGAAGCTGTCGAAATCGTCGGCCGCGAAGAGCGGGTGGTGTTTGGCCTGCCGCAGGCGCTTCGCCAGATTGCGAAGTCCGAGTCGGCCGGGCGCTAGAGCGCTACCAGCAGCGCGGTGAACTGTCGGTGCCCTGCGAATCCGCGGCCGACCGGCGGCCGCTCTGATCGATTGAAAGTGTCTGGCACAGGGGATCCGCGCGATCGCCTGCGGCGGTCGCGACGACCCGGAACTCCGCTGCGGTGGCCATCGCAATGGCAAGTGCGTAGTGACCGCCGGGCGTCTGCGAGGCGACAGGCAGCCCAGGTGGATCCTGACCGGCGACTGCGTCGAGCCGATCGCCATAGCGGCCGTTCGCCAAGTGAAACTTCTCCTGCTCCACCGCCGCGACGAGCAGCGCCTGGACCGCCTGCACGCGATGGCTTCGCAGCACGTGATTCCGGTACGAGGATGCCGCGATCATCGTCGTGATTGCGACGACGGCAAGCGCGATCATCAATTCAATCAGGGTGAAACCGGCGGCGGCGTGAGCTTTCGCCACGAGGTCCTCACGGGGTCACCGGCATAGCCGGGATCGAATGTTTCGCCGCCAATGATTCCAAATGGTCGTGGGCGACAGCCTTCGCAGGTGTCCTGCCAGCGCCCCGGAAAACCGAAACGTGTGCCGACCGGGAGACCTGACGCGGGGATTTCCTCAGCTTCCTCCTCCGACTCGACAGCCGTCGCATGCGGCAGCGCAGTTCGCACGTCGAGCGCGTAGCGGTGCGACACGGATTGAGGCGGACCGCAAGGCGCCGCCTCGTCGGCCGCCAGGGGCTGGTAGGTCTGGAAGCGAAGCACGTGATCGAACGTGACCGTGGAGCCGATAACCTTTTCTCCCGTGCCATGCGAGTCGAGCCGGACAAACCAGCCGGGTGCATCGGGTGGCAATGCGTCCGTCGCATCTGTGGCGTCGTGAAGATCGGACTCCGACACTTCGCGCGGAGCCGCCGCGGCTTCCTGATCGAAGACCACATAGAGACGTTCCACGATTGTCGTGTCCCTTGGATTCGAGATGCTGCCGGAGCCCGCAGCGATCGCAATTCTGTTTTCGTTGCCGATGCGCGCGATCGAGGCGTCGGGCGAGGCATGAAAACGCTGGGCGCCGGCGCCAAGTCGGGCGAGCCTGACCGCCGTCGCAAGTTCCGCCGAACTGCGGCCTGTCGCAAAGTCGAATCGCCACAGCCCGCCGCCCACGTCGAGCACATAGCTTCGATCCAGGTAGCCATCGCCATCGATGTCGAGCGCGCGCGGTGCAGACGGCAGGCTCGCAAATCCAGCGATCGCAAGGTCCGGTCCATTGGCGCCGCCCGACCACAGGATCTCACCCGTCTGCGCATCGGCGATGTGGAGTGAATTGCCGGAGGCGGTCGCCGGTGCGAGTCCCGAATCGACGCGCGGGTCATTGCCTCCGCCGAGCAGGACGACCCAGTCGCCGGCACTTTGCCCGGAGCCCGCGATCGCGAGCCGCGTCACGACGGGTTCGGCACTGCTCTCGACTCCGGCTTCGGGAAGCGCCATCGACCAAAGCAGCCGAGGATCCATGGGTGCCGCAATGTCAAGTGCGTAATAGCGGTCGCCGCCGCGGCCAAGGCCAAAGAATAGCCAGAGGTGCTCACCATCCGCTGCCGTGATTTGCCCGTCTCGATCCGCGTCGTGGCGGTGAAGCACGAGTGGACCATCGATGCCATGACTGCGGAAGGTCGTCGGCTCATTGCGCATGAGAACCGGGAGGCGCGGCAAAAGCTCTTTCGGCGTCCAGGCCCAGAGCTCGACGCCGCTCTCGGCATCGAAGGCCTGCAGGACGCCGTCATGAGTCGCCGCATAGGCGACCACACGGCCGGATTCCGGATACTCGGCCACGATCGGTGAATGCGGGCCGGGATCGCCGATCGTTCGCTGTGCGGCAATCCAGGCCAGCACGTCGTCCAGGGTTTCCGGATCGGTGGGACCCAGGCCGACGGCCGAACGATCGAACTGATCGTTGCCGGGCTCAAGCCGATTTGCCGCATCCAGCAGCCTGCCGGTTGCGACGTCGGTGTGGATTTGCCTGGCGTCGGCGTCCGGCAGCCTGCCGGCGGCGCCTCCTGCGAGCAGGTTCGAATCGGGCGCGTCGCTCCAGAGGCTGCGTGTGCCTGGCAGCGGCAATCCACTCGACTGATCGATTGCGGTCTGGCCGTCGCGATCGACCAGGAGCGGCGGCGCGAGTGGCCCCGCGGGGGCTCGCAGCGCATAGCTCAGCAGATTGCCCAACCATCGTTCCCTCGCGACTGGAACGGTGAGGCCAAAGATGACACCGGGTTCCCCGGTGCCGGAATCCAGTGGCGTCAGGCCCGCCGCGGATAGCTGCGGAAGCCCTGCGATCGCAGCATCATGTTGGAATGCGCGCGCTACCACGTTGACATAGGCGAGCGGATCGGCGAGCGATGAGGTGTCTCCGGAAATCGATGGCGGCACGGGCGACGGCGTGATCCAGGTGACTGGCGCCGTCTGGGAACCGGGCAGATCCTCACGAATGTCCGCCGATGCCAGCCATGAGCCGATTGCGTCGAGGCAGCTCGTTTCGCAGCCGCCGGTCAGTTCGTCGAAGCGGTGAAGGCCGCCCGCCGCGGTTCCGGCCAGCTCGTCCCCGGAGGGCTCACCCGCCGTCAAGTAGGCGAGTGTGACCGGCCGGCAGGCATGACTGAATGGGGAAAGATACCGGTCGGGCGCAAGCGGGCTGGCTGCCGCGGGATCGCTGCGCTCATCCTGCCCGAACCGCTTCGGACCGCCCTGCAGCCATTGAGCTGCCTCCACGAGTGTTTCGGCAAGAGGCGCGCTGCCGGCCGGAGGCTCACCCGCGATCGCTTGCACCTCGGCAGCCACGAGCTCGCTCGCCGCCGGCGCGCGGGCGACGTATCCGCCGTCGGGACCGTTGTCGTCGACCCGTATCAAGGCGACTTCAAGTTCACCAGTCGCAGCGAGCGCCTGGGCCAGCCCGCTCGAGACCAGGTCCGCGATGCTGCGCTCAGTGAGCGCATGTGTTCCACGGAGGTAGTTGAGGAAATTGCCAGAATAGAAAATGTAAGGATCGCCGAGCGGCGGTCGATCCCACGTGATTTCGAGATCGCGATCGGCGCGGCACTCGACGACATTTGCGCTCGCCGGCTGAGGCGCACCCCAGGCGCCGACGCCACCGGCCCCATGCCGCTGAGCGGCGCGTGATGCGATGAAAAAGCCCTGTCTCGCGAGCGGCGCCCGGGCCACGTCGCATTGCAGGCCAGCTGCGGCGCTTACAGGCACCAGATCGAGGCCCGATTGCCGGGCGCAGTCCGGAGCCGGTCCCGGACCGCGCCGGAAGTAAGCTTTCGCCGGGTCGCAGCGCAGGCCGGCCGGCAGGCCGCCGCCGTAATCGCGAAGCGGATCGTAGGGCTCATCGACCGACAGCGTCCTGGACGTGGCGGTCGACCGGTCCAGGATGATGCCGAGCAGCGGTTTCACACCGTCCGGCAGTTGTGCGCGATGCAGCCAGGCTTCATCCGTGTCGGCGCGAACGACCAGCGCCGCGAGAGCGCCGGTCACCATCGTCAAGACGCGCGGAATTGTCGTGTGGCCGCGCAATCTCACGAGGCGGGCACCACGAGGTAGAAGCCCTGCTCGAGTCGTGCTCTGGCGCCGCGGCCCGATCCGGCGTCGGCGGTGATGAAGAAATGCCGTGCCGTGAACGTGCCGGCGTTCTCGCCGATGCTGAATCCGGCGGGGAGTGTTCCCGGCCCGTCCGCTTCGCGAGTCGCGGTTTGAAAATCTGCGCGCGCGGTCTCATCGTCGGGACGTATCGTCGCCGCATTCGTGCCGTCCCGGCGAGCCTCGGCAGCCTCGAGCAACGCAATCGCGATGCCGGCTTCGGCCGCCTCGAACGCGTTCTGCGCCATCTGCTGATGGCCCGCGAGCGCGAGCGCAGTCATCGCGGCTGCCGCGGCGGCGAGTGCGAGTGCGCCGAGTCCGGACAGCAGGACCAGGACGACAACCAGCGCCGATCCCCGAATAGCGTGAATCACGGTGACGCTCCGGCATTTCGCAATTCGACGACGCGCGCGACGCGTTTGCGGCGCTTCATTTCCGGCTGGTCGCGTTCCGAAATGTCGCTCTGCACTTCGAGTTCGAGCCGGATCGCGCGGGGAATGCCGCCATCGGCCAATTCGCCCGGGTCTACCCAGCGATCGACGGCCAGGTCGGGATTCACCGGGTCGTCCAGGCCGACCATGATCTGCAGGTCGGAAATTCCGCTGACGAGTTCCTCATCCTGAAACGCCGGCCGGGATCCTCCGACCAGGCGCTTGCGCCGAAGCGATGGCCAGTCGCTTCGCCCGGTCGAGTCGCGGCTCACGTAATAGACACCGACTTCGAGGTCGTGCCTTCGCGCGTTTGGGCCGAGTTCCCCAGTGCCATTTGCCGAAAGGACAGCGGCGCGGAGATTTGTCTCGAGCTGGAGACGCCCGGCCTGCGCGGGCGTGGGCTCGGCCGAGGCATGGCGCAGGACGAGCGTAT
>DAIRVV010000178.1:0-5400 GCA_036802645.1 Steroidobacteraceae bacterium | reverse complement strand
GCGCGCGATTGCGCGCGCGGCGCGCGAAGGTTCTGCGCGGCCGTCGCTCGCGGTGTAGAGGGCGCCCGCCCAGCGCTCGCCCGCGGCGAACACCGGCTGCAATTCACGGCCGGCAAGGATCCGGGTATCGAGCGCATGCGCTTGCGCGACGGAAAGCCATTCGCCGAGCGCATCGAGCTCCTTCTTGTCCTCGGCGAGGTAGAGCGTGCCGCCCTGGCGGAATCCGATGTCCTCGCCGAGCTGCGCGGGCAGCTCCTTCCAGAGCCGGAGGCTCTGCATCATCAATGGCAGCTCGACCGGCGAGCGGCATTGCTGGCGCACCCAGCCCCAGTTCCGGCCCGACTGCTCGCCGGCGACACGGCCTTTCTCGAAGACGGCGACGGAGACGCCGCTTCGCGCGAGGAAATACGCGGCCGAGATGCCGATGATCCCGCCTCCGATGATCGCGACATCCACGGCTTCGGGAAACGGATTGCCGGTCGCATGCCAGGCGAACTCGTCCGTCTCGCCCGGATGGATCTGGGGCTCGCCGCTCATGGGTGGCGGGTCGTCAATTCTTCATCTGCTGACATCCGGATCGATCATAGATGACGAATGTACGACCCGGCACCAGTTAAACTACGGCCCCCTTTGTGGTTACTGTGGAGCCAGATTGACGAAGCCCGCCACCGTCACCATCACCGGCGCCGCCGGTCAGATCGGCTACGCGCTTGCGTTTCGCGTCGCCTCGGGACAGATGCTCGGAACCGGCCGCCCGGTCAACCTGAATCTGCTCGAGATCACGCCGGCGCTGCCCTCGCTCACCGGAGTGGTGATGGAGCTCTCCGACTGCGCATTTCCGACGCTCAACCGGGTGGTCGCGACGGACGACGCCAAGACAGCTTTCAAGGATTGCGACTACGCCCTGCTCGTCGGAGCGCGGCCGCGCGGGCCCGGCATGGAGCGCAAGGATCTCCTGCTCGCGAATGCGCAGATCTTCTCGGCGCAGGGGCGCGCGATCAACGAGTCCGCAAGCCGCGACCTCCGCGTGCTCGTCGTCGGCAATCCCGCGAACACCAACGCGCTCATCGCCGCATCGAACGCTCCCGATATCGAGCGGACCCATTTCACCGCGATGATGCGGCTCGACCACAACCGCGCCCTCGGCCAGCTCGCCGCCAAGACCGGCACGCACACGGCCGAGATCCGCCGCATGATCGTCTGGGGCAACCACAGCGCGACGCAGCACCCTGATATTTCGCACTGCACTGTCGGCGGCAAGCCCGCGAAGTCGCTGGTGGAAGCCAAGTGGTATCGCGAGGAATTCATTCCCGCCGTCCAGCAGCGCGGCGCCGCCGTCATCAAGGCGCGCGGCTCGTCCTCCGCCGCGTCGGCGGCTTCCGCCGCGATCGATCACATGCGCGACTGGGCACTCGGCACGGCGGACGGCGACTGGGTCAGCATGGCCGTACCGGCCGACGGCAGCTATGGCATCGGCGAGGGCGTCATCTATTCATATCCCGTCACCTGCAAGGACGGGCGTTACACCGTCGTCCAGGGGCTCGCCGTGGACGAATTCAGCCGCGAGCGCATGGACGCCACGCATCGCGAGCTGCTCGAAGAGCGCGAGGGCGTGCGCGACCTGATCTGAGGAGAGTGCCGACATGTTGACCGTCATCCGTGCCGCCGCCGCGGCAACCGTGTTTTCGCTCTTCGTGAGCGGCACCGCGACCGCGCAGGAGAAGACGCAGAAGCCGCCGCTGCACGGCTCGCACTGGATGGCGATCACCGGCAAACCGCTCGCGGCGACCGCGGGCGCGCGGATGTTCGAAAAAGGCGGCAATGCGGTCGACGCCGCCTGCGCGATGCTCGCGGCGACATCGACGATGTGGGACGTGCTCTCCTGGGGCGGAGAAACCCAGGCACTGATCTACAACCCGAAGACGAAGAAAATAATCGCGATCAACGGGCTCGGCGTGGCCCCGACGGGCGCGACGCCCGAGTTCTTCAAGGCGAAAGGGCTCAAGTATCCCCCGGAAGACGGGCCGCTCGCCGCGGTGACGCCGGGGACGCCCGGTGCGCTGATCACGATGCTCGCCGAGTTCGGCACGCTGTCGCTCGCGGAAGTGCTCGCGCCAGCGATCCAGCTCGCCGACGGCTACGCCATCGACGCGGAAACGGCGGATCGCATCGAAGTCGAGAAGGAGAAGATCAAGGAATGGCGGTACGCAAAGGCCGTGATGCTCCCGCATGCGGGCGCGGCGCGCGAAGCGCCGGTCGCCGGCGAGATCTTCCGCCAGGCCGACCTGGCCGCGACGCTCAGGAAGCTCGTGGCGGCCGAGGCCGACGCGCTCAAGGCCGGCAAGTCGCGCGAGGACGCCCTGCAGGCCGCCTACGACCGCTTCTATCGCGGCGACATCGCGGAGGAATTCGTGCGCGGCGCGCGCGAGGAAGGCGCGTTGATAACGAAAAACGACCTGTCGAACTGGCGGGTGAAGCTCGAGGAGCCGCGCCACACGACTTACCGCTCTGTCGACGTCTACAAGCTGGACCACTGGACGCAGGGGCCCGCCATGCTGCAGGCGCTCAACGTCCTGGAGAACTTCGACCTGAAGGCGATGGGCTACAACAGCGCGAATTACATACACACCGTATACCAGGCGATGAGCCTCGCCTTCGCGGACCGCGACTTCTACTACGGCGATCCCGCCTTCCCGCCCGTGGAGCCGATCCAGGGCCTCCTCTCGAAGGATTACGCGAAGCTGCGCGCCGCGCTCGTGAAGACGGAAGGCAACAACGACGTGACGATCGGCCCCGGCGATCCCTATCCTCACCAGGGCGGCACGAACCCGTACCAGGACCTGCTGAAGAAACGCGCGGCGCTCACGCCTGCCTTCGACGCCGCACGATTCGCCGCGGCGACCGATCCCGAATCTGGCTCGATGCTGCGCGGCACGACGTCCGTGGTCGCCACCGACAAGGACGGCTGGCTCGTCTCTATCACTCCCTCGGGCGGCTGGCTGCCCGCCGTGATCGCGGGCAAGACCGGCATCGGCATGAGCCAGCGGGCGCAGATGTTCGTCGTGGATGCGGCGGAGAATCCCTTCAACGTGGTCGAGCCGGGCAAGCAACCGCGAGTGACGCTGACGCCCTCGCTCGCCTTCAAGGACGGCAAGCCCTGGCTCGCATTCGCCGTGCAGGGCGGCGACACGCAGGACCAGAACCTCCTGCAATTCTTCCTCAACATCGTCGAGTTCGGCATGACGCCGCAGCAGGCGGCGGAAGCGCCGAATTTCACCAGCTGGCAGATGCACGATTCCTTCGGCGCGCACGAGATCTTTCCAGGACGGCTCACGTTGAACGATTCGATCCCGGACTGGACGCGGCGCGAACTCAAGGCGCGCGGCTACAAGCCGGAATACGCGTCGCGGACCTCCGGCCCGATCAACGCGATCCTCATCGACCATGCCCGGGGCTCGTTCTGGGGCGGCTCGAGCAACCACGGCGAGGATTACGGCATCGCGTGGTGATTTCCCCTGTCGAATGAGCGTAGGATGCGCGCCACTCCCGCGCCCAAGGCGGGAGACAACAACAGACAGGGGGGATGGCATGAAGATGAAGCGAATCGGCCTCGCGGCCGCGGCTCTGGCGTTGACGTCGGTTTCCGCGGTGGCGCAGGAGCACTGGACCGAAGGCCCGGTGTGGGAATGCAGCTCGTATCGCACGAATCCAGGTCAGTACGACACTTACCTGAAATTCATTCGTGCCCACTCGGAGGTCATCAACGCCGAGGCGAAGAAGCAGGGTCTCATCCTCGACTACAAGACCTTCGTGAAGCCGCCGCGGGATGCGAACGACTACGACGTGCTGTTCTGCACGCTGTATCCGAACTTCGCCAAGGCGCTCGACTTCAACAAGGGCGATGACGACAAGTTCGACGCAATCTCCGCCGCGCATTGGGCGACTGCGGACGAAGACAAGCAGCAGGAGCTATCGAGCCCGCGGCTCGAGATGCGCAAGTACATCGGCACGGAATACGTGCGCGAAGTGACGCTGCGCCCGGCCGAATAATCCAGGAAGGATTGCGACCGCGAAAGCCGGCCCCGGGCCGGCTTTCTTTTTCAGCCAGGAGGTTTCGGCTGGCTCGCCGCCGCAGCCTCGAGCGCCGCGACGTTGACGCCGGTTGCCAGGGCGGCCTTCAGCTCATCCATGCTGGCGGCATTGCCGGACACCTTGAGCGAGAAACGCTTGCCGACGATGACGCCGTACTCGCCATTGCTGTTGGTCCCGTCCCAGCGCTCATGCACCATGTTTCCGTCCGCCTGGTAGTCGCGCTCGTAGCCGCCATCCCACTCGCGCTCCTGCTCGACATTGGCCCAGCCGGCGAGCGCGACGAATCCCTGCGCCCCGCCCGTGTCGGTGATCTCGAGCCGGAGATTCCGCCCCGCGCCATCCGAATAATCGGCATTGGCCTCGGACACCTGGATGCCCATGGCCTTGTTGCGCTCGGCCGAGAGGTTGGTGCGCGGCAGTCCCGCGAGCGTCGCAGGCAGGAACGACTTCATCTGTTCCGTCGGCAGGGCCTCGCCGCTCACATTGCCGCCCGCGATCGCGCCGATCAACTGCCCGACCGCCGCGCTATCCGGCACGCCGTCCTGCTGCTCCGCCGACTGCTCGACTTGCTTGCCCGCCGCCTCGATCTGCTTGCCCCATTGCTCGATCGCGGCGCCGGCCGAACCTTCCTCGAATCCGCCCGTGCCGCTGAAGGTCCCGCCGGGCGCGCCCATCCCACCCCATATGCTGCCGCCGACGACACTGCCAACGACTGCGAACGCGATCCAGGACAGGATGATCGCGGCGATGACGCTCACGGCCGTGTAGCCGGCCGCCTTCTCGGCGGGCGCCTTCATCGTGACCGGCAGGCCGAGATAGAGGAGATAAATGGTGTAAATCATTCCGGCGATCGCAATCAGCACGCCAATCCAGGGAAGCAGCTGGCCCAGGCCGCCGACCCAGGCCGCGGTCAGGCCGTACGCCGCTGCCTTGAGGGACTGTATCGAATCCTTCTGTCCGCCAAATGTCGGCGCCAGCGCGTTGATGATGAGCGCGAAAACGTAAACCGTGACGAGCCCGAAACCGTACATCAGGACAAGCTGCAGTAGGCCCTGCCCCATGCCGATGCGGAACGTGCCGACGAATGGCATGGTCGTGCCGATCAGCGTGGACTTCAGGAACATCGCGATCGGGCCCAGCGCGGCCAGGATCAGGATGTACTTGGTGAAGAGGCCAGAAGTCGTCTCCGCTTCAGCGGCAATGACGGGCCATTCGGTTTTTGGCGTCAGCAGGATGCGCTGCACGCGACCAATCAGTTCGCTCATGGTGATTCCCTCCCGGCCGCAAGCATACACAGAATGCGTTTTT
>DAIRVV010000177.1:0-5406 GCA_036802645.1 Steroidobacteraceae bacterium | reverse complement strand
AGCCGGCGCGGCGAGCAGCTCGAGCAGCCGAGCCAGGTCGTACTCAAGGTGGCGGGCCAATTCTCGCGCGCGTCGGCGTCGGGCCCCGGGGAATACCACGTCGTCGTCGTGATTCGCGATGCGGCGGGCGCCGAGCTCGCCCGAAAGGTCATCGGAGTGGGCGGCCTCGCGCCGGGGGAAGAGCGCAAGGTGGATCTCACCGTCGAGATCTTCGATCCGCAGCCTGGAACATGACACTCAAGATCGCGGAATTGCACCATCTCGCGGTGCGAATCGCCCCGGGCCCGGATGCCGCCGGGGCGGCACTTCGCTTCTACAACGACGTCCTCGGGCTCGAGTGCGACCACGTACCCTGGGATCGCGCAGGCGAGGGACAGCGCGTGAATGCGGGCGCCCACGCCCAGATTCACCTCATTCCCGGCGTGCAGAAATCGAGCCTCGCAACCGGTGAACTCGACGTCACCGCCCCGCACCTCGCCTGCGCCGTCACCTCGATCGACGATGCCCAGGCGGAACTCGACCGGCTCGCGGTGCCATACCGGGTCGTTCACGGGCGGTTCGGGCCGGATTCCAGGCGTCTCTTCCTGGCGGACCCGGCGGGCAACCTGATCGAGTTGCACGAGCTCGGAACCTGCCGCTGCACGTCCCGCGCGCGCGAAGGCATCGGCCAGGCGCGTGTTTCCGGTACGGTGCTGTTCGCGGACATGCGCGGTTTTACCGCGGTCGCCGAGCGGCTTTCGCCCTCCGACGTCGTGCCGCTGCTCAATGAGTATTTCTCGATGCTGTCCACCGTCACTCGCGAGCACGGCGGCACGGTCTTCCACATGGCGGGCGACGGGCTCATGGCCGGATTCGGTTTGCCGCTGCCGGCGGACGATTCGAGCGGCCGCGCCGTGTCGGCGGCACGAAACATGATCACGGGATTCGGCAAGCTTGCCACCGAGTGGAAGGCGCGGCTGGGCATCGAAACCGGGATCGGCATCGGCATCAATGCCGGCGACGTGATCGTCGGAGACGTCGGCGCGCCCGAATTGCCGAGCTACACCCTGATCGGCGACACGGTGAATGTGGCCGCACGGCTCGTGCAGCGCGCCCGCGCCGGGGAGGCGCTCTTCTCCCTGTCGGTCAAGCAGTCGCTCGACCCGGTGCCGACGGGAATAGTGGAATTGCCCCCGCTCGTCCTGCGCGGCCGCACGCGCCCCGTTGAGATCTATTGCATGGAATCGCCCACCCGCCTCGACCTCCGCCCTATTGCCGCCTGAGCGGGCCCGGGCCCGTGGCGGGTTATAATGCCCGCCGCATTTGCCGGTCGGGGATCGGTGGAACTGTCCGGCGGCGAGACCGTCTATCGGTCGCAATTCTTCAACAGAGACGGGGCATCAATCGAATGGCATTGGCGTTGCGAGCCGCCGCACGGGCGGCGACCGGAATTTGTGCCCTGGCTCTTTTGGCGTGGCTTGCCGGCTGTGAAGGAGCGCTCGGCACGAGCCCTCCGCATGCCGCGCCCTCGAACCCGGTGGCCGAAGCCGAGGAAGGCGTGGTCAATCTTTCCTGGGGCGAGGTCACCGACGCCAAGCGCTATGTGATTCTCTGGGACAACAACGACGGCCCGCCCACTTATGATAATGAAATCAATGACATAGAGGATACCGACTATGTCCACTCAGGCCTCACGAACCTGAGGACCTACCACTACAAGATCGCTGCGGAGACGAGCGGCGGGCGCGGCCCGGAAAGCCTTGCCGTAATGGCGACGCCGGGACCGGTTCCCGGCCCCGTGGAATGGACCGCCGTCACCTCTCAGGCTCCCGGCCACACGATCTACTTTGCGGAGGCCGCTGACGCGACCCACTATCGCGTCTACGCTTCGAGCCTCGAATCCCAGCTCGCCGGCCGGCGGCCGGCCGCCGGGTTCGTGGTGGTGGAGGAATCGCCGTACGTCCAGAAAACCATCAACGTCGCCACGCCGGCGTACTACCGCGTCATCGCCATGAACGACACGCGGATCGGCACCGGGGGGCCGGTGGCGACGTCGCCCACGAGCGTCATCAGCGAGCACGACCTGCCCGTGACCGCGCCCGCTTTCGGCCGGGTGAATGACGACGACTGCCTCGACCTGCCGACTGCGCTTGGCGGCAGCGCCACGGATGTCTGCAGCGCCACCTACACGGCGCGGGTGCTCGCCGATGTGGGCCTCGCCGACCTCGTCGCGCTCCCGCGCCTGATTGGCGACGCGAGATTCGCCGATTTCAACGGCGACGGCTTCGACGAGATGTTCAGCAACACGAACTCTCCGGCCACGAACACGGATTCGGTCGCGCTGCTGCACATCAACCAGGGCAATGGCAATTTCCAGACATCGGCCTCGGTCTCGGCACTGGCAATAGGCGGTGTTGGCGGCACTATTCTCGCGGCTGACCTCGACAATGACGACGACGTCGACCTGTTCGCGCCCAACGATCACACGCGCGGCGATGGCGCCCGCAACTGGCTCCTCATCAACGATGGATCCGGAGTATTCACCGACACGGCCGCCGCAGCCGGTGTCGACGCCAATCCCGCCGGCGATGCCTTTATCCCCTGGGGCGGCCAGGCCGTCGACTTCAACGAAGACGGCTTCGTCGACCTCCTGTTCGGCTCGCGCCTGCTGCTCAACGGCGGCGACGGCACATTCAGCGACGGCAGCGCCGCCGCGAACATCCCGGTCCTCGAAGACAGGGGCCTGAAGCTGATCGACGTCGACCTCGATGGCGACCTCGATCTGATCCACAACGCGCGCACCGAGACGCGCCTGCACCGCAATACGGGCGGCGTTTTCGACGCCGGTGAGCTGGTCGGCGTGGAAAGCGAGTCCACGGTGGGTCTCGGCCTCAACGCCTGCGACATCAATGGTGACGGGTTCGAGGACGTGGTGGTCGCGCGGAACCTGGAGACGACGCTGAAAGGCGCGCCCAAGATCCTGGTCAATGTCGATGGCGAGCTGTTGCTGTCGGCGACCCAGGAAGGAACGACTGCGAACCCGGACGCGCTGATCTCGCAGAACAACCGGATGGCCTGCGGAGACCAGAACGGCGACGGCATGATCGACGTCCTCGTGCGCTGGGGCAAGACGTATCGCCTGATGCGTGGTGCCCAGACGCTGAGCCGCAGGATCGTGCTGCGGATCGTCGGCGCCGACGGCGACCGCAATCAGCAGGGACGAATCGTCCGCGTCGTGCCCGAGAGCGCGCCGAGCCGCATCATGACCCGCGTCGTGGATTCGGGCTCGGGGCTGCGCTCGCAGAACATGTACGACCTGCTCTTCGGCGCGCCGTGGACCGGCGACTACGAAGTGACCGTTCGCTTCGCAGCGGGCGATGTGACAACCACCGCCGAAGCCGGCGACAAGCTGATCATCTTCGAGGACGGCCGGGTCGAGGACATCGACCCCGACGAGGAATAGCCGCTCAGCCGAGCGCGGTTTCCAGGTCTGCGACCAGGTCCCCGAGGTCCTCGATCCCGACGGAGAGCCGGACCAGCGAATCGCTGATGCCGAGCTTCGCGCGCGCATCGGGCGGCACCGATGCATGGGTCATGATCGCCGGGTGATCCACGAGGCTCTCGACGCCACCGAGGCTCTCGGCCAGCGTGAAGACCTCGAGCCGCTCGAGGAATTGCCGCGCTTCTGCGAGGCCCCCTTTCGGGAAGAAAGTCACGATGCCGCTCGCGCCATTCTGCATCTGGCGCTTCGCCAGCGCGTGCTGCGGATGCGATGGGAGGCCCGGATAGATCACGCGCTCGACGCGCGGATGACGCTCGAGCCTTGACGCGATCGCGAGCGCGGATTCGCTCGACTGGCGCATCCTGAGCGGAAGCGTCTTCAGGCCGCGCAGCGCGAGAAAGCTGTCGAATGGCCCGCCGATCGCGCCGATCGCGTTCTGGAGAAACGCGATGCGCTCGCCGAGCTCGGCGTCGCGAACGACCGCGACGCCCCCCACCATGTCGGAGTGCCCATTCAGGAACTTCGTCGCCGAATGCATGACGATGTCGGCGCCGAGCTCGAGTGGGCGCTGGATCCACGGCGTCGCGAAGGTATTGTCGACGACGACGAGGATGCCGCGCTCGCGCGCGGTTTTCGCGACCGCGGCGATGTCGACGAGGCGCAGCATCGGGTTTGTCGGCGTCTCGATCCAGATCATGCGCGTATTCGGCCGCAGTGCCGCGGCTGCAGCTTCGGGCTGCGAAAGGTCGGCGAAGGTGAAGTCGAGCGCGGCCGAGCGCCGGCGCACGCGCTCGAACAGGCGGAAGCTGCCGCCATAGAGATCGTCCATCGCGAGCACGTGGTCGCCGCTGTCGATGAGCTCGAGCAGCGTCGCCGTCGCCGCCATGCCCGAGGCGAATGCGAAGCCGCGGGTCCCGCCCTCGAGGTCGGCGATGCAGCGCTCGAAGGCCATGCGTGTCGGGTTCTGCGTGCGCGAGTACTCGTAACCCTTGTGCACGCCCGGGCTTTCCTGGGCGTAGGTCGATACGGCATAGATGGGCGGCATCACGGCGCCCGTGGTCGGGTCCGGCGACTGCCCCGCGTGGATCGCGCGGGTCGAGAATCCGAGCGACATTTTCTGTTTCGTCATGGATGCCTCAATGCGCGGGTTGCGGTGTCATCTGGCGGCGCAGGTAGTTGAGCACGTCGGCGCGCGTGATCAGCCCCTGGAAAACGCCCTTGTCCATCACCGCGGCATAGGGCTGCGCTTCCAGCTGGGCGACCAGGTCGTTGAGGCCGAGCTTCGGCTCGACCACGGGAATGTTCGTATGCATCGCCGCGCGCACCGGATCGTTGAACTTCTCGGGCTTGCCGAATGCGTGCTTCAGGATCGCGTCTTCGTCGATGAAGCCGATGAGCCGCTCACCTTCCATCACGGGGAGCTGGCTGAATCCGGCGTTGCGAAGCCGGTTGTGCGCGGTCGTCAGGACGTCTCCCGGCCCGACGGTGACGGTCGCGCGCTCGCCATGCGGGCGGCCGACGAGATCCCGCAGGTCGCCGTGCTGCTCGCGCTGGATGAAGCCCTGGTCTTCCATCCAGAAATCGTTGAACAGCTTGGAGAGGTACTTGTTGCCAGTGTCGCAGGCGAAGGTCACGACACGCTTCGGCTTCGGTTGCTCGCGGCAATAGCGGAGAGCTGCGGCCACAAGCGTGCCAGTCGAGGAGCCGACGAGCAGGCCCTCTTTCAGGAGGATCGAGCGCGCGACGGCAAAGGATTCGTCGTCGGAGATGCTGTAGGCCTTGCGGCACATCGAGAAATCGCAGATCTCGGGGATGAAATCCTCCCCGATGCCTTCGACGAGCCAGGACCCCGCCTCGTCGTAACGGCCCTTGTTGACCTGGTCCGCGAGCACGGAGCCTTCGGGGTCCGCGAGGATGATCTCAAC
>DAIRVV010000176.1:0-5464 GCA_036802645.1 Steroidobacteraceae bacterium | reverse complement strand
CTCCTCCCGGCGCACGGCGAGGGGCGCGAGCTGGCCGCCGCCGAAACCGCTGGCCCAGAGCGTGAGCGCCGCGGGCCAAATGCCTTCGTTGAACACGAGCCGCGCAGCCTCGCGGGTCGCATGACCGTAGAAATAGGCCGAATTGCTCGCACTCGAGGGCGTCGCCAGATGAGGCGTCCAGTACGGGTCGCTCTGACGGCGATCCTGGTCATCCTGCTGCATCAGCCAGGGATCGCTGGTCGCCACCATCGGCAGCTCCGGCCAATCGGTCCGCGCGGTCTCGATCTCGTCGGCCGCGCGACCCAGCCATGGAATGCAGAGCGCCGCCTGTGCTGTGGACGTGCCGGTCCCGAGCTCGACCGCAGTGTGACGGAGGCTGACCCTGCCCGCGGCGGAGACGGATACTTCGGCGAACGCCGCCTCGGCGCCCGTGCCGAAATCCTTCTGCACACAGCCGAAACCGACGCCGTAGAGCCTGCCCGGGTTCGCCGACTCGTACGACTTCTTGCGGCCGTCGCGATCGCGCCAGAGCGGATGCGCAGCCGCTTTCGCGAGCACCTCGTCGGCGCGCAGCGCACCCGCCGCGATCGCGCCCTGGGTGTTCTTCATCCCCGTCTTCATAACGTTTCGCTGCCGCAGCTCGATGGCGTCGACGCCAAGTTCGGCCGCGACTTCGTCGACGAGCATCTCGGTCGCGCCCATGCTCTGCAGCGTGCCATAGCCACGCGCCGAGCCCGCGTCGATCGCGCGCGAGGCGATGACGGTGCTCGCGAGGTCGCTCTTCGGAAAGTAATACACGGACTGCGCCGCGGTCGCGGCGACGAGGCAGACCGAGGGCGAGAAGTTGCGGCGGCCACCGCCGTCGCCGACGAACTCGCCCCGGAGCATCTCGAAGCGGCCGCTCGCGCGATCGACGCCGATCCGGTACTTCATCCGGAAGCTGTGGCGCTTGAGACCCGACTGGAACTGCTCGTAGCGATCGTTGGCGAGACGCACCGGGCGCCCGTCCCCGTAGAGACCTGCGACGAGCGCATAGAACGCATGGGGATTGTGGTCCTTGGAACCATAGCCGACCGTGTAGCAGGGATGCAGCACGAGACGCTTCACGCCGAATCTCGAGGCGGCAAGCAACTTCGCGCCATCCTCGGCGACCTCCTGCGGCGACTGCGTTGCGACGACGAAGTGCAGGGTTCCCGACGCGCCGTCGTACCAGCCATTGCCGTTGTCCGGCTCGAAAGCGGCCGTGTCGATCGACTGCGAGAAATATTCGCGCTCGAGCACGAGCATTCCCGAGCCCGGCGAGTCGAGCGCTTGCCGAATCGCTTCGGCCTGGGCCATGCCGCGCGCGTCGAGGGAGCCGCCTGCGTCGGGCTTCGGCCATTGCGGAACCCGCTTGCGATGGCCCGCGGGGAAGAGCGGCGAGTCCTTGAGACTCGAGTACTCGTCGTCGTCGAATGGCGTCGCCCCGCCGGCGCGGACGTAGCGGAAACTCGCCCAAGGCTCGCGCTCGAGCGGGCCGGTGCGCGCACCGTAGCGGGTGACGCCTTCGGCCAACTTCAGCCGTGACTTCGCCGCGCGGAATCGCGCGAATTCATGCCAGACGAGGTAGGCCACCGCCTGGCCGAGATAGGCGGGCGTCCTGCCCTCTGGCAGCAGGAGATCCTCCCCGTAGAACGGCGGGAAGGCGATGTCGTCCCGCGCGAGATCGGCGGCGGTGACGACGCGATCCGGAACGAGATCCGGGCCGAGCGCCGAGAGATCGAAGCCGGCGTAAACGCGATCCGCCTGGGTGACACGCAGCAGCATCGCGTGCGCCTGATCCCGCGGCCATCCCGGCAGGTCGCGCGAGCGCATGTCAAAGCTGAAGATCTTTTCGCCGGTGACTTTCGCGATCGCATCGATGCGCTGGCGGATCCGTCCCGTCGCTGCATCGCGGGCAAGCGGCCGGAGCCGCTCGTCCTCGAACAGTGCGGCCATCGCCCGGCCCGGCGCGGCGATCAGGACCGAGATCCCCGCGACGATGCTCGACTTCAGGAAATCGCGACGCTTCATGGTGCCGGCTGCAATGGTGCCGGGTCGCAACTTCGCAATCTAGGGTGGGCCGTGGATGACGAATTGACGACCCGGCACCGTCAATCGGCACCACCATAAGAAAGGCCCGCCGAAGCGGGCCTTTCGTCAGCAGAAAACGGTTGCTTACCAGCGACCGCCACCGCCGCCACCACCACCGCCGCCGCCACCCGAACGGAAGCCACCGCCACCGCCCGGACGACCACCGCCACCCGGACGGCCACCACCACCGGCGCCGCGGGGACGATCCTGCGCTTCGTTGACGCGCAGCTGACGACCACCCATCGAGAAGCCGTTCAGCGCTTCGATGGCCTTTGCCGCCTCGGTCTGCGGCATTTCGACGAAACCGAAACCACGCGGACGGCCGGTCTCACGATCGGCAGGCAGCGCGACGGATTCGACCGCTCCGTGCTGCGCGAACAGGTCGCGCACCTGGGCTTCGGTCGCCGAGAAAGGCAGGTTTCCAACATAGATCTTCATGACTCAAATCTCTCGCTTTTCAGTAGAACATGGCCGTTCGCGGCCATCTTGCGATGGTCGTTCTGGCCATTAATTAACGGCAGGAATCACGGTCGGGATCGTCTGGCGGGCTATGGGCTCGGCTAGTGCGAATCTTCGATCAGCGGGTCCTGTCACCTTGGCCGTGCCAGGGGCATCGGCCGGCGCGGAGAATAGCACGGGGGGATGGGGGGTGCTATTTGGGCGTCAGTAACTGTGAACAAGAGGGGACAGGCCGGCTTTTGAGGGGTAATTGCCCTTGAAACGATGAGGGGACAGTCCGCCTTTGACGGGGGCGCGCTCTGCGCCCCCGTCAAAGGGGACAGTCCCCGGGGCTGTCTCTGCTCAGTCGAGGCGCTTGCGGAATCGCAGGATGGCCGCGGTCATCATCACGCCGGTGAACGCGACCAGGGCGAGCACGTATGGCCACAGTTCCACGAGGCTTGCTCCGCGCAACATCACGCCCCGGATCAAACGCAGAAAGTGAGTCAACGGCAGCAACTCGGCAATCCACTGCACGACTTTCGGCATGCCGGCGAACGGAAACATGAACCCCGACAGCAGGATCGACGGCAGGAAAACGAAGAACGTCATCTGCATGGCCTGGAACTGCGTTTGTGCCTTGGTCGAGATCAGGAGGCCGAGCGTCAGGTTGGCGAGGATAAGGAGTACCGCGGCAATATAGACGTCCCACACGCTTCCACGGATCGGCACGTCGAACAGCGAGAGTCCCACCAGCAGTATCACCGTCGTCTGGACCAGCCCGATTGCCGCATACGGCAGCACCTTGCCGATCATCAGTTCGCTGACGCTGACGGGGGTCGCGATCAGGAGCTCCATGTTGCCGCGCTCGCGCTCGCGAACGATCGCAACGCCGGTGAACAGCACCATGGTCATGGTGAGGATCACTCCGATCAGTCCCGGCACGATATTGACCTCGGAGCGCCGCTCGGGATTGTAAAAGCTGACCACGCTGATCTGGCTGGGCGTCGTTTCGCGCAAGCCGGTCGTCTGCGCGAGCGCGCGGCTGTTGTCGAGCGGCATCTCGGCGAGCTGGATCGCGGCGCTCTGTACGACCGTGTCGCTGCCATCCACCAGCACCTGCACCGCCTCGCGCCCCTCGATGCGGCGGCGCTCGAAATCGGGCGGGATGACCACGCCGACGCTGATCTCGCCGCGGCGCAGGCTGTCCATCAGCTGCTGCGGCGTATTCACTGTCAGCACGGGCTTGATGACGCCTGTGGCGCTCAAATCCATCAGCACCGCGCGCGATCCGGCGGTGCCGGACTGGTCGGCCACGCCTGCCGCCAGCCCCCGCAGGTTGAGATTGATCGCATAGCCGAACAGGATCAGTTGCATCACCGGGATGCCGATGATCATGGTCAGGGTGACGCGGTCCCGTCGCAGCTGGCGCAGCTCCTTGACCATGACGGCGAACAGGCGGCGCGCCCTCATGCGGGAATTCTCGGCGGCCGCCTGCGATCGTCCGGGCGATCCCGCGTCACGTCCACGAACACGTCCTCCAGGTTCGGCGACACCGTCGCCACTTCCGCGCCGAGCCCGGACTTGACCAGGACGTCACGTATTCGCGCGGCAATGTCGCTGTCGGCTCCGGCGAGAACGCGCAGATTGTTGCCGACCTGCGCGACGCTGAGCACGCCCGGCAGATCGACTAGGGCGCGCTGTGCCTTGCGCGCATGCGCGGTGACGATCTCGATGGTCCGGCCGTCGAGAGCGCCGGTCAATTCGGCCGGCGTTCCGTCGGCGACCAGCTTGCCGTGGTCGAGGATGGCGAGGCGATGACAGCGCTCGGCTTCGTCCATCAGGTGGGTAGACACGAGGATGGTGGCGCCGGCATCGGCCAGCTCGAACAGCCGCTCCCAGAATGCGCGGCGCGACTCGGGATCGACTGCGCTCGTGGGCTCGTCCAGGAACAGGAGCTCGGGCTCGTGGATCACGGCGCCCGCAAGCGCAAGGCGCTGCTTCTGCCCTCCGCTCAAGGTGCCGGCAAGCTGCCCCTGGCGGTCGCCGAAATCGTAACGTGAGATCAGCTCATCGACACGCTGCCGGGTTCTTCCCTTCGCGATGTCCTGTGCCGCCGCCAGGAACTCCAGGTTTTCGCGTACCGACAGGTCCTCGAACAGCGAGAACTTCTGCGTCATGTACCCGATCCGCCGGCGAAGGGTCTCCGCCTGCTCCGGGATCGAGAGGCCGAGTACCTCGATGCTGCCCCCCGTCGGGGTGAGCAGACCGCAAAGCATCCGGATCGTGGTGGACTTGCCCGAGCCATTCGGGCCGAGAAAACCGTACACATGCGCTTTCGCCACCGTCAGGTCGACGTGATCGACCGCGACCAACGCGCCGAAATGCTTGGTCAGCCCGCGGGCACGGATCGCGGCATCACCGTTCTCGGGCGATGCCGGATCACCCATCGCCATCGAATTCGACCCTGACCGGGAGGCCCGCCGGCAGGCCGGCGGCCTCCTTGCCGAGCGAGATCTCCGCCAGATAGCTGAGCCGCGCCGCGTCCTCCCCCGTCAGTGCGTAATAAGGGGTAAAGCTCGGCTCGCTGCGGATCATGCGCACGCGGCCCGGCAGCGCGGCTTCACGGCCATCGACGTAAACGCGCGCGGCATCGCCCACATCGATGCCGGCGCGAATCGGCTCGAGGACGTAGACGCGCGCATAAGGCGCGTCGCCGACCAGCAACACGACGAGCGGCGCGCCGACCGGCGCCTGGTCGCCGAGTCGATATGGCAGGCTGTCGACGCGCCCGGCACGCGGCGCCACGACTTCCAGCTTGTCGAGTACGGCGCGCTGCGCAACCGCGTCCGCCTCCGCGGCACGCAAGGCTGCCTCGCCCTGCGCGACCTGCTCGCGGCGGGTGCCATGCTGC
>DAIRVV010000175.1:0-5494 GCA_036802645.1 Steroidobacteraceae bacterium | reverse complement strand
TGTGCGACGGGCGACGAGATCGTCGTGTCGCTGCGGCGCATGCAGAGGATCCGCGCGGTCAATCCGCTCGATGATGCGATGACCGCGGAAGCCGGCTGCGTCCTTGCAAAGCTGCAGGCCGCCGCCGCCGCCGTCAACCGGCTGCTGCCGATGTCGCTCGGTTCCGGCGGGAGCTGCACGCTCGGCGGCATCATCTCGACCAACGCCGGCGGCACCTCCGTCCTGCGCTATGGAATGATGCGCGCCCTCGTGCTCGGTCTCGAGGTCGTGCTGCCGGACGGTCGCGTCCTGAATCAGCTGTCGGCGCTTCGCAAGGACAACACCGGCTACGACCTGAAGCAGCTCTTCATCGGCGCGGAAGGGACGCTCGGCATCGTGACGGCGGCGAGCCTTCGCTTGTTTCCGCGGCCGGCCGCCACCGCGACCGCGCTTGCCGGCCTGGCTTCGCCCGCCGCTGCTCTCGACCTGCTTGCAAAGCTCCGCGAAGCGCTCGGCGATTCAATCACGACCTTCGAGCTCATCCCGCGCATCGCGATGGAGTTCGTCTGCCGGCATATCGAGGGCACACGCGATCCATTCGAGCGGCCTCATGACTGGTATGCGCTCATCGAGGCCTCGATCGCGGCCGGCGACCAGGAATTGGGCAGCCGTTTCGAGAATGCGCTCGCCGCAGCAATCGAGGGTGGGCTCGCGGCTGACGCCGTCACTGCCGCATCCGAGTCGCAGCGCGAGGCGCTCTGGCGGTTGCGAGAGACGATACCGGAGGCCCAGCGTCACGAAGGTTCGAGCCTCAAGCACGACGTCTCGGTCGAGCCGGCACGGTTGCCGGCTTTCATCGAGGAAGGCCGCGCGCTCGTCGCGCGCCTCGCGCCGGGGGCCCGCCTCGTCGCCTATGGCCATCTCGGTGACGGCAACCTGCATTACAACCTCAGCGAAGCCGCGGACGGTGACGGCGGGCGCCTCACGGCGGACGCCGACGTCATCCGGCGCGCGGTCCACGATCTCGTCGCCGCGCACGGCGGCAGCATCAGCGCCGAGCACGGAATCGGCCAGCTCAAGATCGGGGAGCTCGAACGTTACGAGGATCCGGCGGCTCTCGATCTCATGCGGCGGATCAAGCGCGCGATCGACCCGGATGGCATCATGAATCCGGACAAGGTCCTGCGCGATCTGAAATAGAGGGGACGCTCCCGTTTATTTCAGGCGCCGCAGCCGCAGGAACGCATAGAGCACGACGAGCAGCGCGAGTGCGATTCCGATCGCCGCCCATTCAAGCGCGGTGAGCGTCGTCACGATGGCGGCCATCGCCGCCACGGCAGCGAGTGGGATCAGTGCGCCGCCGGGCAGGTCGAACGGCCGATCGCCGCGCTCGCGGATGTCCCGCGACTGCGCACGCCAGGCTGCGAGGCTGACCAGCGCGTACACCAGGCAGATCGCACCGCCCGAAATCAGCGCGAGCGGGTCGAAACTCCCGGCGATCGCGAGTGCGCAGGCCAGTCCCGCATGAACGACGAGCGCCCGCAATGGCACGCGATGCTTCGCGCTCACGGTACCGAAGGCGAGCGGCAGGTAGCGGTCCCGCCCGAGCGCGAACACGATGCGCGCGGTGCCGAGCAGGTTTCCCATCAGGAAACCGAGCATCGAGACACACGCGGTGACGAGGAGCAGCGCACGACCCGGCGCCCACAATGCGCCAGCGGTGTCGGCTACGGGCACGCCGCTAGCGGCGAGATCAGGCCCGAGCAGGCCCTGGCCTACGATCTGGAGCGCCAGATAGAGCAGCACGACGAGCGCGATTGCGGCCAGGGTCGCGCGGGGAACGTCCCGGGCCGGGTGCTGGATCTCACCCGACGGCACAAGCGCCGTCTCCATGCCGGAATAGGCGAACATGACGAGCACCATGGAGGCGCCGAGCGCGCCCCACGAGGGCACATCGCCGATTGCAAAGCTGACCTGCGACCAGTCGACAACGAAAATCCCGAGCGCCGCGAGCAGGAACAAGGGCGTCAGCTTGAGTGCGGCCAGCGTCGTGATCGCGCGGGCGCCGAGCTTGACGCCGAATGCATTGAGCGCGAGCAATGTTCCGTATACGACGACGAGCAGGAATGCGCGCGGCAGCGGGGGCGCGAACGAGGGTACGAGACTGGCGACCTGAACCGACAGTGCCGCGGCGACTCCCGCACTCGATGCGATGTTGGAGATCCACATCAGCGCACCGCCGACGAATCCGGCGAATGGTCCGAATGTCGTGGTGAGGTAACTGTACGGCCCGCCGGTAACCTGTACGCGGCTGCCGACGGCGGCGAAGCAGAGTGCGACCGGGATTATTGCGAATGCACCCGCGACCAGGGCCAGCGGCGCGGCAGGCCCCATTTGCGTGGCGAGCGCGGAGGGCATGCGGAAGATGCCGCCGCCAACGATGGCATTGATGACCGCCGCCGTCAGCGCGAGCGTCCCGATCACCCGGAGCAGCGCCGCCTCGCCTTGCAGCGCCGGGGCCGTCCGGTGCGAATTCTCATTGGACAAGCGGAGTTCTCTGCAACCCTAGACTTGCTGGCCGGCCGGGCGCGTCCAGCCGCTGTGCGGACGGATCAGTCCCTCCTGGGCGACGCTTGCGACGAGGCGGCCATCGCGGGCGTAGATCGATCCGCGGCTGAAGCCGCGGGCGCCCGATGCGCTCGGGCTCTCGATCGAATAGAGCAGCCATTCATCCACGCGAAGGTCGCGATGGAACCAGATCGCATGATCGATGCTGGCGAGCTGAAGCTCCATGAAGCTCACGCCGTGCGGCATCGCCGCCGTCGCGAGCAGATGATAGTCCGACACGTAGGTCAGCAGGCAGCGGTGCAGCGATTGGTCATCCGGCAGCCGGCCGGTGACGCGGAACCAGACCTGCTTGCTGGCGGGCCGCTTCTCCCGCGTCACGTAGTCGGTCGGGTTGACGGCACGGAATTCAAATGGCCGCTGGTTCCGGAAATAGCCGGTGACCTTGTGCGGCGCGCGCTCGAGAAGCTCGGCCTCTATCTCGCCGAGATCACGGAGCGATTCCGGTGGCGGCGCGTCCGGCATCGTTGACTGGTGATCGAGGCCCGGCTCCTCGATCTGGAACGAAGCCGACATCGTGAGTATCGGCTGTCCGTGCTGGATTGCGACGACGCGCCGGCTCGTGAAGCTCCCGCCGTCGCGGCTGCGGTCGACGTCGAACACGATCGGCACCGAAAGGTCACCGCGGCGAAGGAAATAGGCGTGCAACGAGTGCACCTGCCGGTCCTCGACCGTGCGCGATGCGGCCACCAGCGCCTGGCCGAGCACCTGGCCGCCGAAAACCTGGGGCGCACCGACGTCGCGGCTCTCGCCGCGGAACAGGTTGTCCTCGATCCGCTCGAGATCGAGCAGCTTCAGCATTTCCGGGAGACGCGTGCCGTCGGTCATGATTTCAGTCCGGCGGCGCGACGCCGAGCCGCTCGCGCATGATGGGGCTCGTCGTCGTGTACTGGAGGAACTGGCGTTTCCCGGGATAGACATGGTGCTGCACGCCGAATGCAGCGAGCGCGGCTTCGTGGAAGCCGGACAAAATCAGTTTTTTCTTTCCCGGATAGGTATTGACGTCGCCGATGGCAAAGATGCCGGGCTCGCTCGTCTGAAACCTTTCGGTATCGACCTTGAGCGCTTTCTTCTCGAGCGCGAGACCCCAGTTCGCGATGGGACCTAGCTTCGGGTGAAGACCGAAGCAGGCCAGCACCAGCTCGCAGCGGACGTCGACGGTCGACTTGTCGCCACGCAGGATCGTCGCGCCGGTCAATCGCCCGTCCGCGGACGCGAGCGACTGTATCGTGCCCTCGATGTGCGTGAGCTTCCCGGCCGAGGCGAGCTCATTCATCCGCGCGACCGAAGCCGGCTGGGCGCGGAACTCCGCGCGGCGATGCACGAGCGAAACCGAGCGCGCCTTGCCGCAGAATTCGAGCGTCCAGTCGAGCGCGCTGTCACCGCCGCCGGCGACGAGCACATCCTTGCCGTGGAATTCCTCGGCGCGCCGCACACGATAGAGCACCTGGTCGCCCTCGAATCGATCCGCGTCCGGCACCATCAGCCGCCGCGGCTGAAACGAGCCGAGCCCGCCCGCGACGATGATGCTGCCGGCGTCGAATTGCGTGCTGGCCGAGGTCCGGATGTCGAATCGGCCCGAGTCCTGGCGCGTGACGCTCGCGACTTCCTGACCGAGGTGGAAACCCGCGTGAAAGGGCTTGATCTGCACGAGCAGCCGGTCGATCAATTCCTGGGCGCCGCAGACCGGCAGCGCCGGAATGTCGTAGATCGGCTTGTCCGGGTAGAGCTCCGTGCACTGGCCGCCAGGATGCGCGAGCGAATCCACGATCTCGCACTTCATGCCGAGCAGGCCGAGCTCGAACACGGCAAACAGGCCCACCGGGCCCGCCCCCACGATGACGCACTCAGTGCTGATGACGGATTGCGCGGGGGCGTCACTCACGATGGCCGGAATTCTACCCGATGATAGGCTTGGCCATGCCTCACGCGCTCGAATCTCCCCTGGCGCCGCTCGTGCGCGATTTTCGCGAACTGCGATCGCGCGGCGCTCCCCTGGTTCTCGCGACGATTCTCGCGACCGAGAGTTCGACGTACCGCAAGGCGGGCGCGCAGATGCTCGTCACTGCAGGCCTGGAACCGCGCGGCCTCCTCTCGGGCGGTTGTCTCGAAGTGGATCTCGTCGAGCATGCGCGGGGCGTGCTCGAATCCGGAATTCCGAGGATCGCCGCCTATGACATGCGCGGCGAGGACGATCGCGTGTTCGGCATCGGCAGTGGTTGCGAAGGCGCGATGCGCGTGTTGCTGCAACGAGTCGGCCCTGCCGAAGCATGGCAGCCGCTCGAGGCGCTGGCAGCAGACGTCGATGCGCGCGCTGCGGGCGGCATCGCGCTCATCGTCGACGGCGCAGCAGCAGGCCGGGCATGGTGGCCCGGCGGTGGCGACGCACCCTGGCCCGAGCCCGGCGTGGTGCATCGACTCCGCGCCGAGGGATCCGCCCCGCAACTTCTCGAGTGCCTGCTCGGCGGATCCACGACGTCCGTGCTGGTTATTCCACTGCCGGCGCCGCCACTGCTCGTGCTCTGCGGGGCCGGCGCCGATGCGCGTCCGCTCGCACAGCATGCGGTCGCGCTCGGATTCGCCGTGGCGGTTTGCGATCACCGTCCGGCCCTGCTCGATCCGGAGCTGTTTCCGCACTGCACGCTGCACTGCCAGCCGGCGGCGGAATTCGGCCGGCTGCCACTCCTCGCGGACTGCGATGCCGCGATCGTGATGAGCCATCACCTGGCATCGGATCTCGCTTATCTCGGCGCGCTCGCTGCACGCGGCAGTGTCGGCTATGTCGGCCTGCTCGGCCCCGCACCGCGGCGCGATCGCCTGCTCGCGACGCTCGGTCCGGGCGCGGCGAATCTGCACGGGCGATTGCGCGCGCCGGTCGGGCTCGATATCG
>DAIRVV010000174.1:0-5513 GCA_036802645.1 Steroidobacteraceae bacterium | reverse complement strand
ACCGCAGCGTCCGCACGGCCGAGCCGCCGGAACACCCGAGCGAGCGCATCAAGTTCCGGCGCGAGCGAGGGGAGTCCCGGCGGCGAAGGCCGGTGCGACCGGCGCATTACATCCGCAGCAGCTCGTTGATCGAAGTCTTCGCTCGGGTCTGAGCGTCGACTTTCTTGACGATCACGGCGCAGTAGAGCGAGTGGGAGCCGTCGGAGGCGGGGAGCGAACCGGGGACGACGACTGAATTGGCAGGCACGCGGCCGTAGCTGATCTCGCCCGACTCGCGATCGTAGATGCGAGTGCTCGCGCCGATGAACACGCCCATCGACAGAACGGCGCCACGCTCGACGATCACGCCTTCGACGACCTCCGATCTCGCACCGATGAAGCAATCGTCCTCGATGATGGTCGGCCAGGCCTGCAAAGGCTCCAGCACCCCGCCGATGCCGACGCCGCCGGAAAGGTGCACATTCCGCCCGATCTGTGCGCAGGATCCGACCGTTGCCCAGGTGTCCACCATCGTGCCTTCGCCGACCCAGGCTCCGACATTGACGAATGAGGGCATGAGCACGACATCGCGCGCGACATAGGCGCCGGCTCGCACGATCGCGCCGGGAACGATGCGCGCGCCGTCTGCCCGGAAGCGCGCCTCGTCGTACTCCGTGTGCTTCAACGGAACCTTGTCGAAGAAGCGAAGGTCCCCGGCTACGCGCATCACATTGTCATGAGTCCGGAAGTGCAGCAGCACGGCCTTTTTTAGCCATTCATTGACGCTCCAGCCGCCGTCTTTTGGCTCCGCGACACGGGCGTGCCCACTGCCGAGAAGCGCGAGGCATTCGTCGATTGCCTGCATGACTTCGCGCGGAGCCTGTCCCGGAGCGAGGGTCGCGCGGTTTTCGAATGCCTGCTCGATCCGTTCGCGTGTATTCATGTCCCCTCAGGCAGCGGCCACGCGGGCATCGAGTGCGAGTGTCAGCGCATCGGCGAGCGTCTGGCAGCGCGCCGCCTCGATCGGCCGCCCGGTTTCGTCGGCGACGGTGAACACGTCCTCGGCGCGCTCGCCGACGGTCATGATCTTGGCGCCGTGCAGTTCCACTTTCTGGTCCCAGAAGACCTGGCCGATCTCTGACAGGAGGCCCGGCCGGTCGCCGGCTACCACCTCGACGAGCGTGCGTCCATTTTCCGGGTCGGCGCTGAAGCTGACCTGCGTCGGTGTCGTGAACATCCGCACCTGCCGCGGAATCCTGCGGGCGACCTGAGGCGCCGTCGCGCTCATCGTAGAGAGCGCGGCGCGAAGCCGCAGTTCGATGCCGGCTATGCGCTCACGGTCGGTGATCGGGAGGCCCGTGTCTTCCAGCACCAGGTAATTATCGAGGCTGCCGCCGTCCGCGGTCGGCGTGATGCGTGCGTCCTGGATGCTGACGCCGAGCTGATCGAGGGCGGCCGTGGCGCGGGCGAAGCTGTGGTGGCGCCCGTGCGTGTAGACGAGGACGACCGTCGCGCCGCCGCGTCCCGGTTGCTCGGCAACGGCAATGAGGGGGCCCGTATCGCCCGGTTCGCGTGCCGCGATCCCGGCCGTGTGCCATGCGATCTCGGCGGCGGCATGCCGGAGGAAATACGCGTCTGTGAGCGTCGACCAGACGCGCTCGACGGCATCGACGCCGACGCCCGCCGCCGCCAGGTGCTCCCGGGCGAGTGACTGCGTCTCCGCGATCAGCTGATCGCGATCGAGCGGCGACTCGAGGCCCCGGCGCAAAGCCTGCTTCACGCGCTCGTACAGCTCGTCGAACAATGTCGCCTTCCAGGAATTCCAGAGTTTCGGATTCGTGCCGCGGACATCCGCCACGGTGAGCACGTAGAGGTAGTCGAGCCGCGACTGGTCGCCGACCTCGCGCGCGAACGCATTCACGACCTGCGGTTCCGAGATGTCCTGTTTTTGCGAGGTGACCGAGAGCTTCAGGTGGTGCCGGACGAGCCATGCGACGAGCCGCGCGTCATACCGTGACAGGCCCTGCTCGAGGCAGAATGCCTCGGCGTCGACCGCTCCCAGCTCGGAATGGTCGCCGCCGCGTCCCTTGGCGATGTCGTGGAAGATTGCGGCCAGGTAGGCCAGCTCCGGCTTCGGCAGCGAGCGGAAGATCTGCGCGAGTTTCGGGAACTCGTGGTCGTAGCGCTCGAGCGCAAAGCGCCGGAGGTTGCTCACGACGAAGAGCGTGTGCGCGTCCACCGTGTAGGCGTGGAACAGGTCGTACTGCATCCGTCCCACGATGCGGCCGAAGGCGGGTATGTAGCGGCCGAGCACGCCGTAGAGGTTCATGCGCCTGAGCTCGTGCGTGACCCCGGCGGGCGCCCGCAGGATCTCGAGGAACAGACGGTGATTGCGCGGGTTCTGCCGGAATTCCTCGTCGATGAGCCAGAGATGCTCCGCGACCAGCCGGATGGTCCGGGCACGCACGCCGCGCAGCCGCGGATTCTGCTGTAGCACGACGAACAGCTCGAGCAGCGCCGACGGATGGCGCGTGAAGACGTCGTCGGACACCGCTTCCAGGCATTCGTCGCGCTCCTGGAAGTCGCCGGACAACGGCAGGACCGGGGCGTTCCGGTCGGCGAGTATCTCCTCCCGGAACTGCTGCAGGAGCAGCTCATTGAGCCAGCTCACGAGCATGGCCGTCCGGTAGTAGCGCTGCATGAACTGCTCAACCGCGAGCGTATACGACGCATCCTCGTAACCGAACAACCGCGCGAGCCGAATCTGGTGGTCAAACAGCAGCCGGTCCTCGCGGCGCCCGCTCACGAGGTGCAGTGCAAACCGCACGCGCCATAGCCAGGACTGTGCGGACACGAGCTGGGCGAGTTCCCGCGCCTCGATGAAGCCGTGCGCCGCGAGCCCGTCGAGCGTCTCCGCCCCGAAATGGCGCTTCGCAACCCAGGCGATCGTCTGCAGGTCCCGAAGCCCGCCGGGCCCCTGCTTGACGTTAGGCTCGAGGTTGTACGCCGTGTCGTGAAAGCGATGGTGGCGCTCCGCCTGTTCGCGGAGCTTCGCATCGAAGAAATCGCGCGATGACCACATCCGGTCCGGCGCGAGGGCGCGGCGCATGGCCTCGAACAGTTCCGCGGAGCCGGCGAGTAGGCGGGCCTCGAACAGCGTCGTCGCGACGCCAAGGTCTGCGAGCGCCTCCCGACTGCAGTCGTCTATCGTGCGCACGCTGTGACCGGTTTCGAGGCCGATGTCCCAGAGAAAAGTGAGGAAGCGCTCGAGCGGCGCCGTCCAGGCGGGATCCTCTCCCTGTGGCAGGAGGATCATGACATCGACGTCCGAACAGGGCTGCAGCTCGCCGCGACCGTAGCCGCCGACGGCGATCAGCGCGAGCGGCTCCGCGGCCATCCGGGCATGCAGCCGCCAGGCATGCACCACGAGCGCATCGACGAGAGCGGCGCGATCGCGAACCAGCGACTCCACGGCCTCATCGGCGCGGAACCGCCGGGCCAGCTCGCGATCTCCTTCGGCGAGCATGGAACGGAAATCGGAAACCGGATTTGTGCAGTCTGCGAGGCGAGCCGAGAGCGTTTCCAGAAAGTCCCAGCCCGGACTGATTCTGCCACTGCGTGACGCAGGCTGAAGTACTGCCTTGCCGGCGCCGGTTGACACGGATCAGGCCGCGGCGCGGTCGGATGCGCCGAGTGTCAGCACTTCGACTCCATTGGCTGTCACGAGAACCGTGTGCTCCCACTGGGCGGAGAGGGAATGGTCCTTGGTGACGACTGTCCAGCCGTCGCCGAGGAGCTTCACGTGCCTGCGCCCGGCATTGACCATTGGCTCGACCGTGAAGGTCATGCCCGGTTCCAACGCGAGGCCCGTGCCCGGTTCTCCGTAGTGCAGCACCTGCGGGTCCTCGTGGAATACCAGGCCGATACCGTGGCCGCAGTACTCGCGAACCACGGAGTAGCCCTTGGCTTCGACGAATGTCTGGATGTTGCAGCCGAGGTCGCCAAGGCGATTGCCCGGCGCTACGGTCCGTATGCCGCGCCACATCGCCTCAAAGCTGACGTCACAAAGGCGCTTTGCCTGGATCGAGGTTTCTCCGATCAGGTACATGCGGCTCGTGTCGCCGTGGAAACCGTCTTTTATGACAGTCACGTCGACGTTCAGGATGTCGCCCGACTTCAGGACCCGGTCACCGGGGATGCCGTGACAGACAACGTGGTTGACCGAGGTGCAGATGGACTTCGGAAACCCCTTGTAATTCAAGGGCGCCGGGACCGCATGCTGGATATTCACGATAAAGTCGTGGCAAATCCGGTCGATTTCGCCGGTCGTCATGCCGGGGGCGATCCGGGGCCCGATCATGTCGAGGACATCGGCCGCGAGCCGCCCAGCGACGCGCATCGCCTCCTGTTCCGGGGGCGATTTGAGGGCTACGCGGCTATGGCTCTGCATCAACACGGCCTGGCCCCGCAATGGGATGGCGGAAATCGCCTATCACGTTGTTTCAACGGGAAAAGGATGGTATAAAGCGCGGCGTTTTTTCTCAACCAAATCCACACGCGTACCGTCACGTGCGGCGGGGTGCCGGGTCCCTTGACCGGTTGCCGCATGCGGGTCCGCGGAGGGCTAACCCGATAAGGAGTGATCATGGCCAGTCTGTCCATGAGGCAGATGCTTGAGGCGGGGGTTCATTTCGGTCATCAGACCCGCTTCTGGAATCCGAAGATGGCACCGTTCATCTTCGGCGAACGCAACAAGATCCACATCATCAATCTCGAGCGGACGCTGCCGCTCTATAACGATGCCGCCGGTTTCGTAAAGGCTGTCGTTGCCGATGGCGGCAAGGTGCTCTTCGTCGGGACCAAGCGCAGCGCCCGCGACGCCATCCAGTCGGAGGCGGTCCGCTGCGGCATGCCCTATGTCAACCAGCGCTGGCTGGGCGGGATGCTCACCAATTTCAAGACTATCCGGCAGTCGATCAAGCGCCTGCACGAGCTCGAAGAGTTGCGGGATTCCGGTGCATTGGACCGGCGCAACAAGAAAGAAGCGCAGATGCTGCGCCGCGAAATGGACAAGCTCATGCGCAGCCTCGGCGGCATCAAGGACATGAACGCGCTGCCGGACGCCCTGTTCGTCGTCGACGTCGGTCACGAGGAAATTGCGGTGCACGAAGCGCGGAAGCTCGGCATCCCGGTCGTGGCGATCGTCGACAGCAATTGCAGCCCGGATGGCATCGAGTACGTCGTCCCGGGCAACGACGATGCCATGAAGGCGATCCTGCTCTATGCGGCCGGTATCGCTGACGCGGTGATCGACGGGAAAGAGGCCGTGCCCAGCGTGCCCGCCGGTGAGGACGAGTTCGTCGAACTGGACGAGGAAGGCCAGCCACGGCGCAAGTCTGCCCCACGCGCACCGCGCAGGGCCGCGAATGTGCGTCGCAAGCCGCCATCGCGCGCAAGGCCAACGGCAGAGACCGCCTCGGCGGCGACTATGCCGCCGGTCGGCGTGCCCGAGCCCGCCCCTTCCGCCGCGATAC
>DAIRVV010000173.1:0-5513 GCA_036802645.1 Steroidobacteraceae bacterium | reverse complement strand
CCTGGGCCGCCACCGCGCGCGCGACCTGGGTGTAGTTGATGCTCGCGTAGGATTGCTGCGCGAGCGGCGAGCTGAGCCATGCGCCCGGCTCCATGAAGAATTCCTGCACGCGGATATTCGGCGGCAACCGTCCCGCGCGAATCGGCGCGAGCCATTCGGGCTCCGGCGCATTGCCGAATACCATTGCGGTGATGGGTTCGACGAGCCTTCGCTCGAGCTCGCTCGCGGGTCGCGGCCGCCCGAGCGTGAGTCCCGTCAGGATGGCGAGGTCGATACGCGAATCGGCAGCGGCGCGCCGGTAGAACTCGTTGACGAGCGCGACGGGCTTGCCGATGCCGATCGGCGTGCAGAGCACGATTCGCCGCCCGACCCTCGAGAGCGTCCGCTCCACGCAGTCCTCGATGCCGGCGAACTGCGGTGGCGGGCGCCCGTGCATGGGCGGGACTTTAGCCTATGGGCGCGAGTTTCAGCTCGAAATGGACTTCGACGTCGTCGCCGATCCATTCGGTGGACGCCCAATCGCCCTGGCCGAGGCCGAATGCGAGGCGCTTGAGGGCCGCGCTGCCTTTCATGACCGTCGCGGCCCCGGCAGGCGACAGCGTGAACTGGACGGGTACCGGCTTTTTCACCCCGCGGATCGTCAGCTCGCCCGAGGCGCGCCAGCCGGATCCTGCGCGCGCAAATTGCGTCGCGTGGAACTCCGCCTGCTTGTGCTTCTCGATCCAGAAGAAGTCGGGGCTCTTCAGGATTTCATCGCGCTCGGCGTCCTGCGTCTCGATCGAGGGCGTATCGACCGTCACATCGAGGCTGCCATTTGCGGGATTCGCGGGGTCGAAGTCGAGCTTCACCTGGAAGCGCTTGAAGGATCCCGTGAACTTTGCTCCCGCCTGCACGGCCGAAAAGCTCAATGTGCCGGCAGACTGGTCCGCCTGGCGAACTTCGGCCAGCGCGGCCGGACAAAGCAGGAGAGCGATCAGGACGGTGCGTAGGATCATCGCGGCCCGCCCGGCAGCATGCGGAACAGCAGCCCGTCGCGGTCGACGAACTGGTGCTTCAGGGCAGCGGCGACGTGCAGGCCGACCAGCGCGTAGAGGAACCATGCAAACAAATGATGCAGCTCGTTGAATCTATCCTTGAGCCCGCGATCGGGCGCGACGAAATCGGGAAGCTGCGCCAGGCCGAACCAGCTCACCGGGTAATTCGAAGCCGAGGACATCAGCCATCCGGACAGCGGCATTGCGAACAGGATTGCATACAGTGCCCAATGATTGAGGTTCGCGGCAACATGCTGCCAGCGCGGCATCGGCGGTGGCGGCGGGGGACGGTTGAAACTTCGCCACGCGAGACGGATGACGGCAATGCCTAGTATTGTAATGCCGAAGGACTTGTGCCGGGCGAGGATGGAGAGCTTTTCCAGCCCGAGCGGCAGGCCATCGGCGATCTTGCCAAGCGTCACCTGGACGATCAGCAGCGCGACGACCACCCAGTGAAGGGTCTGCGCGACGTAACCGAAGCGCACGGAACTGTTTCGTGCTGGCATCAGGTCTTGGAGAATACCCGGATGCGCAAGTTCCTGTGGCCGATAATCCTGCTCCTCGCCGGTTGCGCCGCGCCGCCGCGCGGGGATGCCCCGCTCGCGGCTCCGCCCGCGAAAACTGAAACAGCCGCGCCGTACGAATCCTGGAAAGTCGTCACCTCGCGCTTCGAGGTGCGTGTTTATCGTGACGGCCCGATGCAGAAACTCGGCCACAATCACCTGATCACTTCGGGGGCGATCGAAGGAGAAATCCATCTGCGCGAGCCATTGACGCAGACCGGTTTCGACATCCGACTGCCGCTCGAGTCGCTGACGGTCGACGACGCCGACGCGAGGACCGCCGCCGGCGGCGAGTTTGCCGCACCCGTGCCGCCACAGGATCGTGAAGCGACGCGGCGCAACATGCTGGGCGAAAAAGTGCTTGACGCTGCGCGCCAGGACGCGATCCGCCTGACCGCGGAGGAAATCTCCGGAGAGCCCGGCAGTTACCAGGCGCGCGTGCGCGTGTCGCTCAAAGGGGTGGAACACATCGTCGCGGCGCCATTCAACGTGACAATCGAGGGCGACACACTCAAGGCGCAGGCCAGCTTCAGCCTGACTCATGCCGACATCGGCCTCGTGCCGTTCACCGTGGGGCTCGGGGCCCTCAACGTGCGCGACGAATTCGAGGTCGATTTCCGGCTCGAAGCCAGGCGCGGTTCGTGACCGCAATCCAGATCAGGAATCCGGAAGTCCGGATGTCGGCGGCGCTCGCCTCGGCCGAGGCGGCCGTACGCGATCCCGCCGTGACCTTGCGCGAGCTGCTCGCGATGCTCGGGGAGCAGGGACTGCTCGTGTTCTGCGGCGTGCTCGCCGCGCCCTTTCTGCTGCCGGTGACGGTGCCGATGATGAGCACGGTGCTGGGGCTGCCGATGCTCCTGATCGGCTATTCCGTGATGGTGAGCCGCGTGCCCTGGCTGCCGGAGCGCCTCCTGAATCGAAGCCTGCCGTCAGAGACCGTGCGCGGAACTCTCAAGAAGGTGCGCGGCTGGGCGGAGCGCTTCGAGCATCTCATCCGGCCGCGTTTGCTGGGATTGACGGGCGGGCGGGCGGTCAACGCGGTGAACGGACTGCTGGTGATCCTCTCCGTGCTGCTCCTGATGGCGCCGCTGCCGCTCGTGCCATTCGTCAACTCGATCCCGGCGCTCGCGATCATTCTCCTGTGCTTCGGCATGGCCGAGCGCGATGGTCTCGTCATCGCGTTCGGTTACCTGACGACCTTGATCTCGACCTTCTATGTCGGCGGCCTGATCTTCCTCGTGTTCTACGTCGGCCTGCGCCACGAGCAGGCGCTCGAGATGCTCCGCACCTGGTGGGCGAACTTCTAGCAGGCGTGGCGCCGGGTTACTTCGTGTCGATCTCGGTGAGGAGCGCCTTCGCGCCGTAGACTTTCTCGAGGGCGGTCCGGATGTAGGCCGGGTGCACGCCGATCGACCGGTTCATCTTTTCGTCGAACCAGTAGCTGCCGGAGATCGAGTGGATGTTGCCGTCGAAGGCAAGGCCCACGATCTCGCCATTTGCGCTGACCATCGGGCTGCCGGAATTGCCGCCGACGATGTCGTTGTCGGTCGTGAAATTCGCGCGCGTCGCCATGTCGAGGCCGTCCTTTGCGGCGACCCAGCGGGGCGGGATCCGAAACGGCGGCTCGCCGGTCGCACGCTCGAACGCGCGCGATAACTCCGTCCACGGGCGGACATCCTGGCCCTTCTCGGTCCAGCCTTTCATGCCGCCGTAGGAAAGGCGGAGCGTGAATGTTGCGTCCGGGTAGATGCTCGTGCCGTATTCGGCGAAGCGCGCCTTCGCGATTTCCTCCTGCGCGCGCTGCGTCGGACCGTCGACCTCTTCTTCGAACTGCTTGCGGAGCGCCCTGGCCGCGGGATCGACCGCTTTCGCGAGCCGGATCATCGGGTCCTGGCTCGCGTCGACCGCGGCCTGCCCGCCTTCGTACAGCGCCATTCTCGCGGCGGCGTCGGCGAGCGTGCTCTGTTGCACCAGCCGGGTTGCGAGCGCGTCGGGCGAGTCATTGCCGAAGACCTGGCGCACCACCGGGTCGTCCGGGCCGAGCCATTCGCGCATGCGCTCGAGGCCGAACGAGAGGCGGAGGATCTCGAACTCCGGGTAGATCGGCGCGCCGGCCCTGAGTCCCTGTGCCACGGCGGTGAGCCGCGACTCCGTGAACTCCGGCAGCCGGGTCTCGTTTGGTTTCGCACGCTCGGCGGCGGCGCGCACGAGCGTGCGTGCGTGGCCGAAGATCTGACTGTTGAACGCAGCCCCGCCCTCGAGGAAGGTGTGCGGCACGAGGATGCGGCGCCAGGTGTCCTGGGCCTTGTCGATCCGGGACCAGGCGTCGCTCGCCGAGGCGAGCGCGGGATTGGCGGCGACAGAGTCGCGCAGGGCCTTCTCTCGTGCGGCGGCGTCTTCTCGCAGCGCCGGGTCGAGCAGGGCGTCGAACTGCTTGCGCCGCACCTTGATCGCGTTCTCGATGGAGTTGAGATACGACTCGGCCGTGCGCCGCGGCTCCTCACCCGTCTTCGAGTACTGGATCATGCGTCCGCGCAGCTCGGAGAAGCGCATCAGCCAGAACGGCATGAACGTGTCGCGCTGCAGCTCGAGCTGGGAAACCGTGAGCAGGCGATCCGTGTCGCCGGGGTGGCCGGATACGAACACGGCATCGCCGGGCTCTGCGCCATCCCAGTCGAAACGGAGGTGGTTCGGCGTCTTCGCCGGCTTGCCGTTGTCGTAGGCGCGCAGGATCGACATGTCGAGGCACCAGCGCGGGAACTGGAAGTTGTCCGGGTCGCCGCCGAAAGCCGCCATGTCGCGCTCCGGCGCAAAAACCAGGCGGACGTCGTCGTAACGGCGGTACTTGTAGAGCCAGTGCTGGCCGCCCTGGTACAGCGAAACCCGTTCGCACTTCTGCGGGCCGCCCTTGGCCTTTGCGGATGACTCCTCGCAGGCCTGCTCGAGCTTCGTGAGCGCGGCGATGCGCGCCTCGACGATGCCCGCGGGCGCGACGCCCTTGAGCGCGGCCGCGACCTTCGCGGTCACGTCCTCGGTGCCGACGAGCACGGACACCGCGTCCTCCTCGCACTTCAGCTCCTTCTCGCGCGTGCCGGCGAGAAAGCCGCTCGCGACGAGGTCGTTGCCTTCGGAGGATTGCTGCGCGATGCAGTCCTCGGCGCAGTGATGATTGGTGAGGATCAGGCCTTCGCCCGAGATGAAGGAGCCGGTGCAGCCGGTCTCGAGGCGCACGGTCGCCTCGCGCAGGCGGTCGAGCCATGCCGAGTCGAGCGATACGCCGTATTTCTGCTGGATGGCGGCGCGCGGCGGATTGTCGAATGTCCACATGCCTTCTTCGGCGGCGGCCGGCATGGCCGCGAACGCGGCAAGCACCGCAATCGGAACGAGCTTCATCAGGAACTCCAGATTAAGGGGACGTGTCGGCTCAAGCGGTCATGGTACCGGTTGAGCGGTGTCCGGGGACAGGACGGCCCACGGCTCGGCGCGGATCGCGCTCCCTTCGTCGTGCCGCGTGACTCGCGGCGGCGGTCGCTTCGGCGATGGTTTCCGGCCGGGCGCGCCGGCGTTCGGGCAGGTCGCGTTCTGCGGATCGAAATGAAGTGTCAGGAGCGCAGTCGCCGCAATCGGCTGTCCGTCGCGCCAGGCGGGCGACAACCGCGAGCGGCGGGCGATCGCGAGTGCCGTCGCGTCGAACAGACCCGCGGGCTCGGCCGAGAGGATCCGTGCCTCGTGCACCCTGCCGGTCGCTCCGGTCTCCACCTCGAGCACCACGCGGCCGGTCGTTTTCTGCTCGCAGGCAGCCATCGGGAATGGCGCGCTCGCAAGCAATGTCGCGGGCACGGTGTCGAGCATCGTGTCGGGCAGCCTGAAATCGAAGCGCCGTGTCTCGTGGCGCTCGGGCCCTGGCGCGGCGGGG
>DAIRVV010000172.1:0-5586 GCA_036802645.1 Steroidobacteraceae bacterium | reverse complement strand
CCGCGTAGACCCTTCCGTCCTCCTGGCTCATGCGTCGGCCGTGCAGCGCGACCGGCCCGGCGCTGCGCGCGAGATCGCGAAGCGGTACGGCGGAATCTGCGTGCTGAAAGGCGCACATACGCTGGTCCTGGGACCGGACTCGCCGCCCTGGGTCTGCGACCGCGGCAATCCCGGCATGGCGAGCGCGGGGAGCGGCGATGTCCTGACGGGTGTCATCGCGGCGCTCCTCGCCGGGGGTTCCAAATCCGCGGTCGCGGCTGCGGCCGGTGTTTTCGTGCACGCAGAGGCCGGCGATCGCGCAGCGCGACGCGGCATGCGCGGCATGATCGCCGGAGACCTGATCGCCGAACTGCAAGGCGTCGTCAACACGCCATGGAAATGATCCTGGCCGACGAGGCAGCGACCCACTGCACGGGCAGGGCGCTCGCTCGCGGCTTGCCGGATATCGTGACCCGCAATGTCTTGCTTGGACTGTCAGGAGAGCTCGGGAGCGGCAAGACGACGCTCGCGCGCGGAATGTTGCGTGCGCTCGGCGTCGTCGGTGCGATCAGGAGCCCTACGTTCACCCTGGTCGAGCCGTACGAAACGACCGGCGGGACGGTTCATCACCTCGACCTGTATCGCCTCGAAACCGGCGCGCCCGCGCTCGAGGGCATCGGCTATCGCGACCTTCGTGGACAGCCCGGGCTCGTCATTGTCGAGTGGCCGGAACGCGCAGGGGCGGCGCTCGGTGAACTCGATCTGCTCGTACGACTCGAACACCATGGGCCGGGCCGCCGCGTTTCGCTCTCGTCTGCGGGGGAAAGTGGGTGCGGCTGGCTTGCAGCGAGTCGCGCCGCACTCGAAGAGTGTGGCGTATCTAGCTGAAATACTTGAATTAAAAATGAGCCATCGCTACAGTGTCCGCAGGCTTCTGAGTGCACGGCAGTCATGCGGCCATTGAGGGGATTCGGGCTTTTCGTCCTGCTGCTCGCCCCGGGGCCGGCGGCGGCGGCTGACGTTGCGCTCAAGGACGTCCGTCTCTGGGCGAGTCCCGATTCCACGCGCGTCGTGCTCGATCTCACCGCGCCGCCAAGCTACACACTCTTCACGCTGTCCGACCCCGAACGCATCGTCATCGACATCGACCGTATCGACGCGGACATCAAGTCCCTGCGCTTGCCGGAGGGCGCGGGCGTGGTCAAAGCCGTACGACTTGGCGAGCGCGGCAATGCGGGCCTTCGCGTCGTCCTCGACGTCAATGCGGTGGTAGAGGCCAAGGGATTCCTGACACCGCCAAACGAGACTTACGGGCACCGCCTGGTCGTGGACCTTGGCCATCCGCAGGCGCCAAAGCCCGTCAAGCTGGTGACTGGCGATGGACAGCGCGATCTCGTCATTGCCATCGATCCGGGCCATGGCGGCGAAGACCCGGGCGCGATCGGCAAGTCCGGCACGCGCGAGAAGACGATTGCGCTTGCGGTCGCGAAGAAACTCGCGGAGCGCATCAACGCGGAGCCCGGCATGCGTGCCGTTCTCACGCGCACCGGCGATTATTTCGTGAAGTTCGAGGACCGCATCCGGCGCGCACGCGAAAACAAGGCCGATCTCTTCGTGTCGATCCATGCGGATGCCTTCATGGACCGGAGCGCGCGTGGCTCGTCGGTCTACGTGCTCTCGACCCGGCGCGCGAGCAGCGAGGCGGCCAAGATGCTGGCCGACCGCGAGAACGCGGCGGACCTCATCGGCGGCGTGTCGCTCCACGACAAGACCGACGTGCTGGCCTCGGTGCTGTTCGATCTCTCGCAGAATGCCGCGATCAGCGCGAGCCGCGACGCGGCGGGCCGCGTCCTCGCGGAGCTCGACCACGTCGGCCAGCTCAAGAAAAGCGACGTCCAGCATGCGAGCCTGATCGTGCTGACCTCGCCCGACGTCCCTTCGATGCTCGTCGAGACGGCCTTCATCTCCAACCCGGAAGAGGAGCGCAAGCTCCGGGATTCGGGGCACCAGGAGCGGCTCGCGGGCGCTGTCCACGCGGGCGTGCGCCGTTACTTCTACGACAATCCGCCGCCGGGCTCGCGCATCGCCATCCTTGCCGCGCGTGAGCGCGGACAGGCGTTGCGCCACGTCGTGTCGCCGGGCGAAACGCTCGTCGACGTCGCCGGGCGCTATGCGGTCAGCACCGACGACCTGCGGCGGCAGAATCACCTCGAGACTGAAACCGTCTCCTCGGGCACGATCCTCGAAATTCCCGTCGCCGGCACTTGAATTCGCCCCGCTGCTAGACTGGCACGGCGGTTCCACGCCATGCCCATCCGTATCCTCCAAGGCCCGCTCGTCGACCAGATCGCCGCGGGCGAGGTCATCGAGCGCCCTGCGTCCGTCGTCAAGGAGCTGGTCGAGAACGCACTCGATGCCGGCGCCCGTCGCCTGGCGATCGAGGTCGAGCACGGCGGGATCCGGCTGATTCGCGTCCGCGATGACGGCGACGGCATCGTGCCCGCGGAGCTTGCGCTCGCGCTCGCACGGCATGCGACGAGCAAGATTGCCTCGCTCGAGGACCTCGAGCAGATTCGTTCACTCGGCTTTCGCGGCGAGGCACTGCCCTCGATCGCCTCCGTGTCGAGTCTCAAGCTCAGTTCCCGCGCCCGGGATCGCACGGAGGCGACGGAGATCGAATCGGTCGACGGCCACGCCGGACACGTGGTCCCGGCATCGCATCCGCAGGGCACGACGGTCGAGGTGCGCGACCTCTTTCACCGCGTGCCGGCGCGCCGCAAGTTCCTGCGCTCGGAAGCGACGGAGTTCCAGCACGTCGTGCGGACGGTCACGCGGCTCGCCCTGTCACGCTTCGATGTGGCGTTCACGCTGACGCACAATCGGCGCGAGCAATTCACGATTCCGGCCGCTGCCGGGCGACTCGAGCGCGAGGCGCGCATCGCGCGGCTCGTCGGCGCCGATTTCGTCGGCCAGTGCCGATACATCCAGTTTGCGCAGGCGGGGCTCGCGCTCGAGGGGTGGATCGGCCTGCCGTCGCAGTCGCGCGCGCAAGCAGACCGGCAGTATCTCTATGTCAACGGACGCATGGTGCGGGATCGCCTGCTCGGCAGCGCGGTGCGGCTCGGCTATCGCGACGTGAGCTACGGCGGAAGGCATCCGGCCTGGCTCCTGTACCTGACGCTCGATCCGCTTCAGGTCGACGTGAATGCGCATCCCCAGAAGCTCGAAGTGCGGTTCCGCGATTCGCGTGCCGTCCACGATTTCCTGTTTCGGACAGTCGAGCGGGCGCTCGCCGAATCCGGGCAGGGCGGGGAGGGTGCTGCTCCCGTTGCGGCCGCGGGTCTGTGGAGCGGGTCGCCGCAGTCGAGCGCCGGACTGTTGCTCGCCGTACCGCCCGGAATCGACGCGCTCGTCGCGGTTTCGAACGTGGACTACGGGGAGTCATCCGACGGGGCCGACTTCCCGCTCGGCCATGCGATTGCGCAGTTGCACGGCGTTTACATCGTCTCGCAGTCGGCCGAGGGCATGGTGCTCGTCGACATGCACGCCGCGCACGAGCGTATCCTCTACGAGCGGCTCAAGCTGGCGATGGACTCGGGGAATGGCCCGCGCCAGGCGCTGCTTGTTCCCGCGCTCCTCGAAACGACCGAGGCCGACGCGGCGCTCGCCGAGCAGCACGCAGACGAATTGCGCGCCTGCGGCTTTTCCGCCGATCGCGTGGGACCTGCGACTCTCGCAGTTCGCGAGGTGCCGGTCGCGCTTGCCGGCGAAGACGTTGCGGGCGTCCTTCGCGACGCGCTGGCCGATCTCGGTGCTGGCGGCACGGCTCACCGGATCGACGGCAGCCAGAACGAGCTGCTGGCAAATATTGCCTGCCGGAGCGCCGTGCGCGCGAACCGGCGGCTGTCGGTCCCCGAAATGAACGCGCTCCTTCGCGACATGGAGCGAACCGAACGCTCAGGGCAATGCAGCCACGGCCGGCCGACCTGGACGCGCCTGACGCTGGCCGAGCTCGACCGCATTTTCCTGCGCGGACGCTGATGACACGCAGCCCCGCCGTACTGCTGATGGGGCCGACCGGCTCGGGAAAGACCGACCTCGCGGCTACGCTCGTCGAGAAGTTTCCATTCGAGATCGTGAGCGTCGACGCTGCCATGGTGTTTTGCGGCATGGACATCGGAACTGCCAAGCCCTCGCGTGAGCTTCAGTTGCGTGCGCCACACCGGCTGATCGATCTCATCGATCCCGCCGAAAGTTACTCCGCCGCGCGCTTTGTCGCCGACGCTGAGACCGCCATGAAAGAGATCGCGGCCGGGGGCCGGACGCCGCTCCTGGCCGGCGGCACCATGCTCTACTTCAGGGCAATGCAGTCGGGACTTGCGCAACTGCCGGCGGCCGATCCGGCGATTCGCCGGCGGCTCGAAGCTCGCGCCTCGGAGCAGGGGTGGCCGGCATTGCACGCGGAACTGGCGCGTCTCGATCCGGCCTCGGCGGCGCGCATTCGGCCCAGCGACCGCCAGCGCATCCAGCGCGCGCTCGAAGTGATCGAGAGAAGCGGCCGTCCGCTTTCGACCCAGCTCGCCGAGAACTTGCGCGGCGGCACCCATGACGGAGACCTGCGACTTATCATCGCTCCCGCGGACCGGGCCGTTCTGTTCGAGCGCATCGCGCACAGGTTCGACGAGATGATGCGGAGCGGCCTTCTCGAAGAGGTTCGCGGGCTGCATGGGCGTCGCGACCTGCATGCCGGGCTGCCGGCCATGCGGCTGATCGGTTACCGCCAGCTCTGGAACCACCTCGATGGCGGGTGCACGCTCGAAGATGCCTTGCAAATGGCGGTTGCCGCCACGCGCCAGCTGGCGCGGCGACAGCTCACGTGGCTGCGCGCGGAACCCGGCGCCGAGTGGTTCGACTCACTCGATCCGGCGACGCCCGAACGTATCGCGCGGCGCGCTGCCGAATGGCTTCGGAAGCAATGAAAGATGACGCGGAGGTGTTAGACTCGCTCCATGCGGGCGACGCCCCTTGCGTCCAATTAAGCCCGGAACGACTGGAAGTTTGAGCCGCCGGATAAACCTAGAGCGGCATGAAAGTGCTAGAAAAAACAAGGAGTTACCATGGCCCGAGGTCAATCGTTGCAGGATCCGTTCCTGAATGCGCTGCGAAAGGAACGCGTGCCCGTTTCCATTTATCTGGTCAATGGCATCAAGCTGCAGGGCCAGGTGGACTCCTTCGACCAGTTCGTGGTTCTCCTCAAGAATTCCGTGAGCCAGATGGTCTACAAGCACGCCATATCGACGGTCGTGCCCGCACGGAACGTCCGTCTTCCGTCCGCCGATGGGACGGAGGAAGAGTCGCCCGTCTCGGCGGAGACCGCTTGACCGGAGCGCCGGCAGGATCCCTTGTTCGAACGTCCTGAGCGCGGCGAACGCGCGATCCTCGTCCGCATCGGCCTCGGCAAGGCGCCCGACGCCGAGGAACTCGGAGAATTCGATGCGCTGGCGCGCTCTGCCGGTGCGATCCCGGTCGGCACGATCACGGGGAGCCGCAGCCGCCCCGAGCCGCGCTACTTCGTCGGGAGCGGCAAGGCCGAGGAAGTCCGCGACC
>DAIRVV010000171.1:0-5597 GCA_036802645.1 Steroidobacteraceae bacterium | reverse complement strand
CCGGCAACGACCTCGCTCGCCGCGGGGTCGACAGCGTCGCCGAGGAACTCCTCGTCCAGGCCGAGCGTGCGCTCATGGAACAGGACCTGACGCGGCTTGCGGCCGCTATCGACGCCGTGCGCTCGGTGCGCCCGGATCACTCGCGACTCGAATTCTTCGTGAGCCAGCTCGAGCGCGAGCGCGCGCTCCAGGGCGTGTCCGGCCAGCCGGTGCGGGCCGTCGACTCCATGGGCCGGCCGATCGAATCGGCGGCGAAGAACGAGCTGCCCTCGGTCCGGGTCCAGGCTTTCGTACAGCTCGCGAACGAGCGGATGCGCAGCAACAAGCTGACCGGCACGGACAGCGCGCAGAGTTACCTCATGTCGGCACGCAGCCTCGACCGCACGGATCCGGGCGTCCAGGCCGGCGTCAGCACGCTCGCGGGAATGCTGCAGAGCCTGGTCCAGAAGGCGACTAACGAAAAGCGGCTCGACGACGCCAATCGCTGGATGCAGGCGGCCATGGAAATCGGCGCGAGCGACGCCCAGGTCAATGCCATGCGGGCGGACATTGCCGCCGCGCGCAATGACAACATCCGCTCGGACAACTCCAGGCTCCTGATCCTCGCAAACCAGCGCATCGCGCAGGGCCGGCTGGTCGAGCCCAAGGGCGATTCCGCCAGCCATTACGTCGACCTGCTGCGCGCATCCGATCCGGAGTTCGACGGCCTTGCCGACACGAGCCTGCTGCTCGCCTCCCGCGCGCTCGCCGAGTCGAAGGCGGCGCTCGCAGCCAACAATGCGGACCGTGCGGAGTCCTATCTTCGCGCGGCGGTCGACGCCGGCGCGCCCGCGGCCGAGGTGTCGGATCTGTCGGCGAAGATCATGTCGCTGCGCATCGTGCGGCCGGCGGCCGCCGCTGCGACGCCGACGGCCACGACGCCGCCTCCGGTGCTGGCCGAGAACAAGATGCGCCGGACTTTCTACATCGCGCCGAGCTACCCGGCGCGCGCGCGCGAGCGGGAGACCGAGGGCTGGGTCGACCTGGAATTCACCGTGACGAAGGACGGCACCACGAGCAATGCGACGGTGCGCACGTCTGAGCCGGCGGGCACATTCGACCGCTCGGCGCTGGACGCGGTGAAGCGCTGGCGCTACGAGCCGCGGGTCGTCAACGGCGCCGTCGTCGAGCAGCGCGTCGAAACGCGCGTGCGCTTCCGCCTCTCCGAATAATCAAGCGCTCTTGCCGCCGCTTGCCATGCGCTCGTGCGCGCGGCCGAGCATCCACGCGACCAGCGCCCACGCGGTGGCGACGGCCGCCCCGAACAGCGCCATGCCCGCGAGACTCGCCTGGATCGCCGATTCGATGAATGCCTGCCCCTTCGCGAAGACGAAGTCACTCGTTCGGTATACCAGCGTGTCGTTGACGTTCTTCGCCTTGTACTTCGACTCGCGGTCCACGGTGGTGTAGAGCATCTCGCGGCAGGGGCGGACGACCGCGTACTGGCCGACGCGCCGCGCGACGAACACCGCGACCAACGTCGCGAGCGTGGGCGAGGCCGCAATCAGCAGGAACCCGCCGACCACGAAGAGCGGCACCACCACGATCATCGCGGCGACGCCCGCGCGCTTCGTGAGCCGCCCGATCGCGAATAGCTGCAGCAGGATCGTGATGACGCTCATGGCGAGTTCGATGCTGCCGAGGAACGCGGTGCGTGCGTCGCCGTCCGGGTAGTGGATCTCGAGGAGCCCCGCCTGCTGGATGTAGAGCACCGTGTTGACGCCCGCCATCAGGAAGATGAAGGCAGCGATGCCGCCGAAGTAAGGCGTCGACAGCACCTTCCACAGGCCCGCAAACGGATTGCCCCCGATCGTCCGGCTCTCCATGCGCTCTCCCCGCGGCTCCTGGCGCGCGGACCAGCCGAACAGGTAGCGCATCAGGACGATGGTCGACGCGAGCAGCACCGCCGAAACGAGCAGTAGGTTCACCTCGCCGACCGACTTCGCGAGGAAGGCGGTGACGGCCGAGCCCGAGATCGCACCGACGCTCGCGCCCGCGGTGATGAACGCGAAGAGGCGCTTGCCCTGCTCCCTGTCGAACAGGTCCGCCATGAAGCTCCAGAATACCGAAATCACGAAGAGGTTGAAGACGCTGACCCAGACGAAGAAGAAGCGCGCCGCCGCGGCCGGATCTTCGAGCAGGTTGAAAAGCGCCCAGATCCCGACGAGTTGCGCGACAAAGAACAGGTACGTCCACGGCAGGAACACCGAGCGACGGAAGCGGCCGCTGAACCAGCCGAAGACCGGAACCGCGACCAACATGGACAGCAGCGTCCAGCCGAATAGGTCCGGCAGGTTCTCCGCGCCGCCGCCGACGCCCATGCTGTCCCGGATCGGTCGCAGGATGTAGTACGCCGTGAAGAGCAGGAAGTGATAGGCGAAGGCCGCGAGCAGCCCCGGGACTTCCTCGGGGCGCGCGTCCACCACGCGCGAGAGGGCCCGCCCGGCGAGCCCCACGCTCATCCGGGACTGACCGGCTTCTCGCTCGTGATCGCGAGCGTGTTGCCCTCAGTGTCCTCGAAGAAGGCCATCCAGACCTCGATGTCGCCGAGCTCCGCCACCCTGTGCGGGCCTTGCAGGAACTCGGCGCCGAGACCCTCGAGCTCGGTATGCGCCGCCTCGATGTCCGCCACGCGGTAGTAGACGATCGAGCCCGGCGGGTCGTACATCGGGTCGGTGGAGATCGACAGCGCGAGCCTGACGCCCTCGCAGTCGAAGAAGGCGAGTTGCGGCGGCACCTCGAACAGGAGCTTCATGCCGAGCGTGTCGCGGTAGAAGGCGGTGGCGCGCGCCAGGTCGCGGACCGGAATCGCAACCTGCTCCATGCGCCCGAGATTCATCCCGGTGAATCTACTCCGCGACGCCCGACTGGTCGAGGATGAATGCGTATTCCTCGGCGATCTCGCGGAAGCGCTGGAAGCGCCCCGACTTGCCGCCGTGCCCGGCCTCCATCGTCGTGCGGTAGAGGAGCGGATTGCCGTCCGTCTTGCGCGCGCGCAGGCGCGCCACCCACTTTGCGGGCTCCCAGTACTGCACCTGGCTGTCCCAGAGCCCCGTCGTCACGAGCATCGGCGCATAGTCCTGGCGCGCGACGTTGTCGTAGGGCGAGTACGACAGCATGTAGTCGTAGAATTCCTTCTTCTTCGGGTTGCCCCACTCGTCGAACTCGTTGGTCGTGAGCGGGATGCTCTCGTCGAGCATGGTCGTCACGACGTCGACGAACGGAACCTGGGCCACGATCGCGCGGTAGTCACCGGGCGCCATGTTCGCGACCGCGCCCATCAGGAGCCCGCCGGCGCTGCCGCCCATCGCGGAGACGCGCTTCGGGTCGGCGTAGCCTTCCTTCACCAGGAAGCGCGTCACGTCGATGAAGTCCGTGAAACTGTTCTTCTTCTTGAGCAGCCGGCCGTCCTCATACCAGCGCCGGCCCATCTCCTGGCCGCCGCGGATGTGCGCGAGCGCGTAGACGAAGCCGCGGTCGAGCAGCGACAGCCGCGAGATCGAGAACGCCGGGTCCGTCGTTGCGCCATAGGATCCATAGGCGTATTGCAGCAGCGGCGCCTTACCGTCCTTGCCGAACCCGTTGCGATAGACGATGGATACCGGCACGCGCGCACCGTCGCGCGCCGTCGCCCAGACGAGCTCGGTGCGGTAGTTCACCGGATCGAATGGCCCGAGCACCGGCGTGCGCTTCATGAGCTGGCGCTCGCCGGTCTGTATGTCGTAGTCGTATATCGTCGCGGGCGTCGTGAGCGAGGTGTATTCGTAGCGGATGATGTTCGAATCGATCTCCGCATTCTGGCCGAGGCTCGTGGTGTAGGCCGCCTCATCCGCCGTGATGAAGAAGTCCTTGCCGCTATCCCAGGGCCGGATGCGGATCTTGCGCATCGCGTCCGAACGCTCCTCGATCGCGAGGAAATCCTTGAACACGTCGAAGCCGTGGATGAAGGCGTCCTCGCGGTGCGCGAGAAACTCGCGCCAGCTGGTCCGGTCGCCCTCCTCGCCAACCTTGGCATCCATCAGGCGGAAATTCGGCGCCTGCCAGTTGGTCCGGATGATCCAGCGGCCGTCGAGGTGATCGATGTAGTACTCGAGGTCGCGCTCCCGCGGGTAGAAGACCTTGAAAGTGAGCGCGGGATCGTCCGCGCGCGCATAGCGCCATTCGGTCGACACCGTGCTCTGCGCGAAGATGAGGATGTAGCGCTCGTCCTTGGAGACGCTGACGCTGGTGTAGAAGCTCTCGTCGTCCTGCTCGTAGACGAGCGTGTCGTCGGCGGGATCCGTGCCGAGCACGTGGCGGCGAACGCGATAGCCAAGCAGCGTCTCGGGATGCTTCTCGATGTAGAGCAGGCTCCGGCTGTCCGCCGTCCAGGCAATGCTGGCCTCGGCGTTCTCGATCTGGTCGGGCAGCGTCCGTCCGCTCGCGAGGTCCTTGACGTGGAGCGTGTACTGCCGCCGGCCGACGGTGTCCTCGGCCCAGGCGAGCAGGTTATTGTCCGGCGCGATCGCGGTCCCGCTGATCTGGAAGAATCCGTGGCCCTTGGCCATTTCGTTGCCATCGAGCATGAGCTGTTCGGGCGCGTCGAGAGTGCCGGCCTTGCGCGCGTAGATCGGGTACTCCTTGCCGGTTTCGAAACGCGTGTAGTACCAGTGGCCGCGCAGGCGATAAGGCACGGTCGAGTCGTCCTGCTTGATGCGCGCGACGATCTCCTCGTACACCTTGTCCTCGAGCGATTTCGTGTGGGCGGTCATCGCCGCCTTGTAGGCGTTCTCGGCCTCGAGATAGCCGAGCACATCCTTGCTCGTGCGCGTGTCGTCGCGGAGCCAGTAGTACTCGTCGGTCCGGCTGCCGTGCGGGGATTCGACGACATGCGGCCGGACAGCGGCGACTGGCGGCCGGACAGTGGTGACAGTCGGTACCGGGGCTGACTTCGGCATGCTCTCGGGCTCCGGCCTGGCCGGCGCGTCGCCCGCGCAGGCGGCAACGAGAAGCGCCGGCGCGACGGCCAGGAAAAATACGTGACAGATGCTGTTCATCGACTGTCGCGTATCTTACCGGAGCCGATTGCCTCCCGCGCCTCCGAAAGCGCCGCGCCGAGTGCGGAGCCTGAGAGCCACGCGGCTTCAGCGCGCGCGTCCAGGCACCAGTCGCCGCAAAAACCAATGCCGGAATCCGGATCGAGCAGGCAGTCCTCGCCGAGCGGCACTTCCACCCGGGCGTGACGCCAGCGATGCGCGTCCGATACGAGCGCGCGTGGCAACGCCCGGCCGATGTGTTCCGAGAACCGGTCGAGGACTGCGCGCTGGACGATCTGCGCGGGCTGGTCGAACTCGACGCGCGACCAGTCGGGCGATGCCTGCAGCACCCAGGAATCCCGCGTATCGCGTCCCGGCTTGGAACCATTGCGTGCGTACCAGCGGAGTATCGCGTCGCCGGCGAACCCGGCGTCGGGCAAGCCCGGGAGTGGCGAGTCGAAAGCGACGAGCACGGTCCAGCAAGGCGCCATCGGCACGGCCTTCACGCGCGCGGCGAGCGGCGTGCGCCCACCGGCTAGCGCG
>DAIRVV010000170.1:0-5600 GCA_036802645.1 Steroidobacteraceae bacterium | reverse complement strand
GACCCAGGCGCTCCCGCAGGTACTGCCGCGCCGCCGCGGCGTGCCGACGCTCTGGCAGGAAGACCTGCGCGCCGCGCCGGCGCCAAAGATCGCCTGGAACGACCTTTCGGAGCGCGAGCAACGCGAGTTCCTGCACGAGTTCGTGGGAGTCACCCAGCCCGCGACCGCAGCCGCCGCGCCGAAGCGCGAGGCGATGGCGAAGCCGGTCGAGCTCGCCTTTGTTGAGGGCAGCATCACGCAGAGCAGTGCCACCGCGATTGTGCTCGGCGCGTTCGCGAACGTGGAGCCGGCGGGCGCCGCGCAGGCGATCGATCGCATGCTGCACGGAGCCATCAGCGACCTCGCGCGGCGGCGCGCGATCAGCTCGACCGCGGGCGAGGTCTTCGTGTTGCCGGTCGGCCGGCGTGGCCTCGAGCCCCGGCTCGTGGTCTTTGCGGGTCTGGGGCATTTCGGCCGCTACGGGCCGGACGTGCAGCGCCTCGCCGCGGCGAACGTGACGCGGACGCTCGCGCTTGCAGGCATCGACAATTTCTCGATGGTTCTCTGGGGAACGGCGTCTGGTGCCGAGCCGGCGGACGCAGCGCGTGCGCAGCTCGAGGGCGTCCTGACCGCGCTCGCCGACCTCGAGCCGGAACAGCGCCTCCGGCGCATCACGATCGTTTCCCGCGACAACGCCCGCATTGCGGCGGCCCGCCGTGTGGCCGAGGACTTGCTGCGCCTGCACCCCGCGGCGCCGCTCATGCGCATCGCGGCGCAACGCAAGGCGGCCCGGAAACCTGCTCGCGCCCTGAAGCCGACGGCGACGCCCCTCGCCTGGCTATTCGTGCAGGAGTCCGCGGCACACATCCGCGTCGCGCTGCTTGGGCCCGCGCCCAAGGCGACCGCACTCGTCGCGAACAGGCGACTCGACCTGCGGCTCCTCGAGCGCGAGCATTCGCGCCTCGTGCCCGGAATGTCGATCGCCGACCTCGAGGAATTCGGCGAACGGCTGACCGGGCACCTGCTTCCGGACGAGATCGTGGAGGCCCTGCCCTCCGTAAAAACCTCGCCGCTGGTCGTCGTCCACGACACCGCGAGCGCGCACTGGCCCTGGGAAGTCCTGCGGATCAAGGACTGGGCGCCCGCCGAGTCCGGGGGCCTCAGCCGGCGCTACGCCGCGGAGGGGATGTCGGTCGCGAAATGGCGCGAGCAGCGCCGGCGCGCGCGTGAGTTCAACGTGCTGCTCGTCATCAATCCGACCGGCGACCTGCCGGGCGCGGTCGAAGAAGGTGAACGCGTCGCCGCCATGCTGACGCAGCTCGAGGGCGCCGGCATCACGGCGATCCGCGGCGCCGATGCGACGCGCGCGCGACTGCTCGCGGAGTTCCGCTCCGGCGACTACGACGCGATCCATTTTGCCGGTCACGCGTGGTTCGACGCCGCGGCGCCCGCTTCGAGCGGCATTCTCTGCGCCGGCGGCCGCGTGCTCTCCGGCAGCGATCTAGCGGCCATGGACTCGGTGCCAGCGCTCGTCTTCTTCAATGCCTGCGAATCCGGGCGGCTGCGCGCGACGGTGAATCCGCTCCGCCAGCTCGACCGCAGCGTGGGCTTCGCCGAAGCGTTCCTGCGCGGCGGCGTCGCGAACTTCATCGGCACCTGGTGGCCCGTGTCCGACACCGCCGCTTCTTCTTTCGCGACCGCGCTTTATCGCGATCTCGCAAAGGGCGAGTCGATCGGGAACGCCCTCAATGCCGCGCGCAGCGCGGTGCGCGCGCTGCTTTCAGCCGACTGGGCCAATTACCTGCACTACGGCAGCTACGACTTCACGCTGAAGGCGCCGAAGGCCTGAGGGCCCCGCTGTGCCGCGCGTCGCGAGCCTTCATGTCTACCCGGTCAAGTCCTGTCGCGGAAACAACGTCGACTCCGTCCTCATGACGCCGACTGGTGCCGAGTGGGACCGGCGCTGGATGATCGTGACGGCCGGCGACGAGTTCATCACCCAGCGATCGCATCCGAAGCTGGCGACGATTTCGGTCGCGGTGAGTGACGGCAAGCTGCGGCTTTCGGCTCAAGGACGTCCACCGCTCACGGTCAACGTCGATCACACTGGCGACTCGCGGCGCGTCACGATCTGGAACGACGAATGCCTCGGCGTCGACGCCGGCGACGAGGCGGCTGCATGGCTCACGGACACGCTGGGCGAGCGGCTTCGGCTCGTGCGCCAGGACCCCGCGGAGCCAAGGCATGCGAATTCGAAGTACGCCGGTTCCGCACAGCACCCGCTGACGTTCACCGATGGCTATCCGATCCTCATGATCTCGAACGAATCACTCGCCGACTTGAATCGCCGCGTTCCAGAGCCAGTCCCGATGGCGCGGTTCCGGCCGAACATCGTGATCGAGGGTGTCGCCGCGTTCGCGGAGGACGCGATGACGCTTTTCCGTTTCGGCCCGATCGTGCTCAGGGGCGTGAAGCTCTGCACGCGCTGCCCGGTCACGACGACCGACCAGGTCACCGGCGCTCGTGACGCGCACCAGGAGCCGCTGCGCACGCTCGGCAAGTATCGCCACGATTATGCGCTGAAAGGACTGACCTTCGGCCAGAACTGCATCGTGGAAGCGGGCGTCGGCGAGCGGCTTCGCGCCGGCGCCGCGCTCTCGATCGACCCCTACCAGGTGTAGCGCACGCGATAGGTGACGACCGCCTCGCCGTCCGCGGCAACGCGCACCGGGAATTCCACCGTCCTCGCGTCCTTCTTCTCGAAAGGCGACGACTGCTCGATCAGCGACCACTGGCTCCAGCGATAGAGGTTTTCGCGCACGATCACTTCGACCGGCTGCTCCTTGTGATTGCGCAGCTTGATCTCGAAGGCCTCTTCCATGACGCGGCCTTTCGTGTTCACGATGAAGTCGGTCTGGCGCCGCTCGCCGACGACGTCGAAGGCCGTGCCGAGCTTGACACGCACGTCCTCGTCCTTCGGCGTGTGGCCGATCGTGTCCTCGCCGATGAACTCGAGGCTGCCGTCGGCCTTGTCCTGCTGCGAGACGCGGATCCGGCCGGCGGGGAGCGGCATTCCCATTCCGGAGGTCTTGTCATTCTTGAACTTGAGCCAGACGTCGACTTTCGTGTTCGACGCCGGCCCGAATTCACGGTCCATCGCCGGCGCGCCGTAATACGTGATTGGCAGGTCCGCGCCGTAATAGACGAGCTGCTTCTTCGCCGGCACGCGCGTCGCGGAATCGAAGAGCTCGATCTGCTTCGTCGAATTGTTCGGGATCGTCGCCGGGCGGCCGAGCGTGTAGAGGTGGTATTCGAAAAAAGCCTTTTCCTCGAATCCCGGAGCGGCTGCGTCTGCAACAGCGGACATTTCGTACACTTGCTTGCGCAGCACTTCCGGCGGCGGCTGCGCCCGGTGGACGTCACCCGCAATGAGTTTCAGCTTCGCGTCCTGGTAACGCGCGCCCGACTGGTTGAGGAGGCTCACCCAGGCGCCGACGTCAACAAAGCCCGAGTTCGCATCCGCGCCCTCGCTGAAGATGAGGTTGTAGTCGGCCCACCAGGTGATGCCGCCCGTCTGGTAGGAGACGCGTGTGTCCTGCATGCCACCTTTGCCGGAGACTACGTCCCATTCGAGCGTCGGGCGCGTGATCAGGCCGCCGGGCAGCTCGCCGAAGCGCATGTTGCTCCATTCGCGGAGCGCGTGGATCTGGCCGTCGCTGCCCCGGATCACGAGCCCGTCATTCGACGAGACGAGCGTGCCGTCGACGACCTTGATGCCATCGCCGCTCTGCTGTTCGACACTGACCTGGCGGTCGATGTAGCGGGACAGCAGCTTTTCCTGGCTCACGAGGTCGAACTGGAAGTTCTGCTCGAGCACCTTCGTGCCCTCGGGATCCGTCAGCGACAGGAACTGGACCGTGGTCGGGTCGATGAGCGCCGCGACGTCGGTGAACTGGATCGTGCCGCGCCCGCGCGGAATCTGGAGGTCCTGGTCCATTCGTACGAGCGCGAAGCCCGGCAGCTGGTTCGCCTGCGGCGTGCCCATGCCCGGCAGCGGCCGGTACCACTCCACGGGAATGCCGCCCGGCTGCGCCGAGCTGTAGACGGTCAGCGCAACCCCGGGCTCGGCAGCGGCGACATTGAGCGCGAACAGGACGCCCGCTAAAAGCAGGCAGGAACGGGCAAGAGGCAAGGACATGAGGCCCTCCTTGGGCAGCGAATGCATAGAATAAACGGAGCAGCTCCCGGAGTTGGGTCAATGCACACCGAAATCTCGCCCTGGCTCGAGAAGCTGAAACCGCACCGGTTCACTATCGGAATCGGCGCCCTGGTCCTGGTGCTGCTCGTGGCGCTCGTCTGGGTGGCATGGCGCTGGGGCGTCGCCGAGAACCGCATGGCGATGCTGGAGAAACAGGCCGCGGCGGGATTCCTCCAGGCGCCTTCGTCGAACCGGCGGGTGCGACTCGACCTCCGCACGCCGAGGGTCGTGGCGATCGGCGGCGGAGAATTCCCCGAACGCATCGACCTGCTCATGAATGCGCGCACGAAACAGTACGCGCGCTTTCGCGTCAGCCTCCTGCGCGACGACGGCACGCTGCTCGTTCGCGGCGACCAGATGGTGCGCGACTCGAACTTCGACCTGCGATTTTCGCTCAACACATCGATCCTGCCGGCCGGAACGTACCTGATCCGCGTCGAGGGATACGGGCGAGGTGGCAAGCTCGGGCAATTCGCGGAAGCACGGCTGCAGGCAGCAGCCCGGTGACGGCAGCAATGCGCGCGATGTTCCTGCCGGCACTCGTGCTCGGCTTCACGTGCCTCGCCGACGCAATGGCGCAATCTGCGACGGACGAATGGCCATCCTATGGACGGGACCCGGGTGGCGCGCGCTACTCGCCCCTTGCTGACATCGACCGCTCCAACGTGGCATCGCTCGAAGTCGCGTGGACATTCCGCACGGGCCACGCCGGTATCGAGACGGCGAACGATCCCCGCTTCGAGACGACGCCGATCGTCGTGGACGGCACGCTCTACCTCACGACACCGCTCGGCGAGCTGATCGCAATCGATCCTGTTAGCGGGACCGAGCGCTGGCGCTTCGACCCGAAATCAAGGCGCAACGCGCATTACGGCGACTTCGCGAATCGCGGCGTCAGCACCTGGCTCGACGCGAAGGCGCCCGCGGACGCGCCGTGCCGCCGGCGGATCTTCCTCGCGACGGTCGACGCGCGCCTTTTCGCGGTGGACGGCATGACCGGGCGCGCCTGCGCCGGCTTCGGCTCGAAAGGCATGATCGACCTGCGCAAGGGACTTCGCCACGCGCCATTCGAATTCTCCGCTTACGAGGTGACCTCGCCGCCGCTCGTGATCGGCGACCTCGTCGTCACCGGATCCGCGATCGCCGACAACAGCCGCATCGCACCGGCCAGCGGCGAAGTGCGCGCCTTCGACGTACGCAGCGGCAAGCTCCGATGGAGCTGGGATCCGATCCCGCAGGACGCCAAGGATCCCGCCTTCGCAAGCTGGGAGAACGGAAGTGCCGTGGGCACCGGCGCGGCAAACGTCTGGTCGGTGATGGTGGCCGACCCGGAGCGCGGCCTCATCTTCGCGCCGACCTCGAG
>DAIRVV010000169.1:0-5647 GCA_036802645.1 Steroidobacteraceae bacterium | reverse complement strand
ACCTCCCGCCCGAGGCCCTGGCCGTCGGCCGCGCCATCGTCGACGCCATCAATGATGACGGCTACCTGACGGAGTCAGCCGAATCGATCGCAGAGACCGTCTCGGACGAGGCGGTGACGGACGCCGCCGGCGTCGAACGCGTGCTCGCCATCGTCCAGCAGTTCGATCCCGCCGGCGTCGGCGCGCGCTCTGTCGCCGAGTGCATCGAACTGCAGCTCGCGCAGATCGACCCGCTGACACCTGGCCTGGAGGTGGCGCGCACCCTCGCCCACCGGCACCTCGAATTGATGGCGGGCCAGCAGCTCGCAGCGCTTCAGCGCGAGTTGCACGTCAGCGGCGAGGAACTCGACGTTGCGCTCGCACTAGTGCGGAGCTGCCATCCGCGGCCAGGCGCGGCGTTCCAGGCGCTTCGCACCGAGTACGTCGTGCCTGACGTATTCGCGCGGCGCACTCCACAGGGCTGGGTCGTCGAGCTCAATCCGTCCGTGCTGCCGCGGATCCGCGTCAACGAAGGCTACGCCGGCATGATCACGCGCGCGCCCGATCACGCGGTTCTTCGCACGCAGCTGCAGGAGGCGCGATGGCTCCTGCGCAGCCTCGAGATCAGGAACGACACGATGCTGCGTGTGGCGCGCACGATCGTCGAGCGCCAGCAGGCCTTCCTGGACCGCGGCGAAGAGTCCATGCAGCCGATGATCCTCAAAGATGTCGCCGAGGCCGTCGAAATGCACGAGTCCACGATCTCGCGCGTGACGACGGGCAAATATCTGCACACGCCGCGCGGGGTATTCGAGTTCCGCTTCTTCTTCTCGAGTCACGTGCCTGCGGAAGACGGGACCGGGGTTTCGTCCACTGCAATCCGTGCCAAAATCCGTAAGCTGGTCGCGCAGGAACCGCCGGACCGGCCGCTTTCCGACCAACAGATCGTCGAGCTGCTCGCGGCCGGCGGGGTCCAGGTCGCGCGCCGGACCGTCGCCAAGTACCGCGAAGCGCTTGGCATCGCGCCATCGGGCGCACGCCGGCAGGGCGCCGCGCGCTGAGCGGCGGACAGGACAGCAACAAGGAGTAACCCACCATGCAGTTGACGTTGACCGGCCATCACATCGAAGTCACGCCGCCGCTTCGCGACTATGTCCGCAAGAAGCTGGACCGCGTCCTGCGGCATTTCGAGCAGGTGATCGACGTGCACTGCGTGCTGACGGTCGAGAAGCTCGTACACAAAGCGGAGGCGACGCTCGGTGTCAGCGGCGCCGTGATTCACGCCGACGCGGAGGACGGCGACATGTATGCCGCGATCGATGCCCTCGCGGACAAGCTCGACCGGCGGGTCCGCAAGCACAAGGAAAAGATCTCCGATCACCACGCGGCGGAAGTCGCGCGCGGCAGGCCGGCCTGACCGCGGCGACTCCATGACCCGGCTCGTCGTAGTCAGCGGCCTTTCAGGTTCTGGCAAGAGCGTCGCGCTCAACATGCTGGAAGACCTCGGCTGGTATTGCATCGACAATATCCCGGCGGGCCTCGTGCAGGCGCTGGTATCGCATACGCTTCAGAGCGAGGAACCGATCTATCGCCGGCTTGCCGTAGGCCTCGACGCGCGCAACCGCCCGGATGACCTCGCATCGATCCCGGAGCTCCTCGCCGACCTCCGGCGCGCGGGCCTGCGCTGCGAAGTGCTCTACCTGCATGCCGAGGACGAAGTGCTGCTGCGACGCTATGCGGAGACCCGTCGCCGGCACCCGCTCGAGGGCGCGGGCGTGAGCCTCGCGGATGCGATCGCCGAGGAGCGGCGCCTGCTGCACCCGCTGATCGACAGCGCGGACCTCGTCATCGACACCTCACGCATGAGCGTGCACGGGCTTCGCGACATGATCGCCAAGCGCGTCGAGCCGCAGGCGCCCGGACGGCTGTCGATCCTGTTCGAGTCCTTCGGCTTCAAGCACGGCACGCCCGGCGACGCCGATTTCGTATTCGACGCGCGGACGCTGCCGAATCCTTACTGGGAGCCCGCGCTCCAGCAGTTGACGGGACGGGATGCCGGCGTGATCGCATTCCTGGAAGCGAGCCCGCGCGTGGAACGCATGGTCGAGGACCTCGTGCGCTTCATCGAGAGCCGGCTGCCCGAGTACCAGGAGACGAATCGCGGCTACCTGACGATCGCCATCGGATGCACGGGCGGCCAGCACCGCTCCGTCTACCTCGTCGAACGGCTTGCCGCTCATTTCCGTCAGAATTACCCGCAACTGCTAGTACGCCACAACGCGCTGCCGCAGTAACCGGCCCAATCCTCAATCGATGCGCGCGCCGAGCTTCCGGTCGAGGCCGAGGAAGGCCGAGATCTCGGCACGGCGGAGGTTGGCATCGCGCTTGCCGGCAGCGATCAGTTCACGGGTGTAAGGCGCCTCGAACAGCAGGTAGGACAGGAGCTTTCCGCCGCGTTCGCCGCGGGCGCCGAGGATGCGGAGCAAGCTGCGCAGCGCCGCGGGAACCGTCCCGCAGTGAGAGATTGCGGACTCGGCCGGGTCACGCTCCGGCTGCATGAGCAGCGTCTCGACGTGTCGCATCCCGAGCGGCGCGGCCCCGGGGCGCTGGTGCGCGAGCAGCGCATTGATCCGGTTCAGTCGCTCGTGGTCCGCCTGCAGACCCTCCAGGAAGAGCGAATCGAGCATGAAGCCGAACTGCTCGGCCATGTTGGGCGCCCGGCCTCCCTCGCCGCTTGCGCGGCCGTGAGGTCGCACGCCGATGACGAGAATCCGGTCCGCGCCGAGATGGATTGCCGGGGCGAGTGGCGTCATTTGTCGCATGGCGCCGTCGCTGTAATGCGCGCCGCCCATCGCGACCGGCGCGAACAGCAACGGGATGGCCGCGCTCGCCATCAGGTGGTCCACGTCGAGTGTCGCCGCGACGCCGCGGCGCGAAGCGCGGTCCCAGGACAGGAAATGTCCCGATGTCTCGACGAATGTGACCGATTCGCCGCGCGTGACCGAGGTCGCGGTGACCGCGATCGAATCGGGACGGCCCGCCGCGACCTGCCGCCTGAGGCCCGCGAAGTCGATGCTCCGCGCAAGCAGCGAGCGTAGCGGCGAATTGTCGAGCAGCGCCCGTGGCATCGGCAGCAGCCAGCCGCCGGTCAGGAGAGCGATCAGGAGATGCAAGCCTGATCGCAGCATATTGATCGTGCCTGTGCGAAAGACCTGGCCGATGCGGAAGCCGCTCCAGACACAGTTGAGTTCGGCCGTTGCCCGCCGGAAGTCATCCCCGCGTGCGGCAAGGACCGCGACATTGATCGCACCTGATGACGTGCCGCATACGATCGGGAATGGCAGCGGCGAGGCGGCGGGATACCAGCCGGCGATGGCCCGCAGGACCCCGACCTGGTAGGCGGAGCGCGCGCCGCCGCCCGGCAGGACCAGCGCGACGCGAGGCATGACGGTGGACGAAGAGTTGTTCATGAAAGGGAACCGGGATGCGCTGTCATGGTCATCTGGTGGCAGGCCGCGATACTATGTGGTTCGCGCCTTTCAACTGGAGCATTTCCATGCTGCGTATTCTGCACGGCGCCGTTGTCGCCCTGGCCACGCTTCTCATGGGCACCGCAATCGCCGCGGAACCGCCGGCGGTCGGCACGGCCGCTCCCGCTTTCGATCTCCAGGACCAGACCGGCAAGTCGCATTCGCTTTCGGACTACAAGGGCAAGTGGGTGGTTCTCTATTTCTACCCGAAAGACAACACCCCGGGTTGCACGACGCAGGCCTGCGAGTTCCGCGACAACATCTTTGCCTACCGGTCGATGGGCGCCGTGATCCTCGGTGTCAGCGTGGACGACGTGGCCTCGCACAAGACATTCTCCGACCAGCACAGCCTGCCATTCCCGATCCTCGCCGACTCGGAAAAGAAGACCGCAACCGCCTACGGGACGCTCACGACATACAAGGACATGGTGCTTTCGCAGCGTGACACCTTCATCATCGACCCCGAAGGCCGGATCGCGAAGCACTACGTCAAGGTGGACCCGAAGGGCCATTCCGAGATCGTGCTGGCGGACCTCAAGCAGCTCGCGGCGAAGTCGGCGCCCGCGAAATCGTGATTCAAAGGGGACGGTCACTTTTAAAGGGGACGGTCACCTTTGCCCGCTGTGCCAGGACTGCAAAGGTGACCGTCCCCTTTAAAAGTGACCGTCCCCTTTGAATCGGTTTGAAGGCTCCGACAGTTATGTCGCGACCGGCGAGCTTGCGCTCGCGGTCAATGCGGCGATAACGCTCGGCCGCCCGCTCCTGGTCAAGGGCGAGCCCGGCACCGGCAAGACGCAGCTCGCTGAGGAGGTCGCGCGCGCGCTCGGCGCACCGCTCTTCGAGTGGCATATCAAGTCGACCAGCAAGTCACAACACGGCCTGTATGAGTACGACGCGGTGTCTCGCCTGCGCGACTCGCAGCTCGGCGACGAGCGCGTCAAGGACATCGCCAACTACATCGTGCCCGGCATGTTGTGGCGCGCCTTCGAAAGCGACGATCGCGCCGTTCTCCTGATCGACGAAATCGACAAGGCCGACATCGAGTTCCCGAATGACCTGCTGCGCGAGCTCGACCGCATGGAGTTTTACGTCTATGAGACCCAGCGTCTCATCCGCGCGCGGCATCGCCCGGTCGTCTTCATCACCAGCAACAACGAAAAGGAGCTGCCGGACGCATTCCTGCGGCGCTGCTTCTTCCACTACATCCGCTTCCCGGACACGGAAACCATGGAGCGGATCGTCGAAGTGCACTATCCGGGGCTCAAGAAGACGCTGCTGGCCGAGGCGCTTGCAGCGTTCTACCGGATTCGCGACGTTCCCGGCCTGAAGAAGAAGCCCTCGACGTCGGAGCTGCTCGACTGGATCAAGCTCCTGCTTGCCGAGGACATCCCCCCGGAAGCGCTGCGGTCCGACGACGCCAAGGCTGCCATTCCGCCACTCTACGGGGCGCTCCTCAAGAACGAGCAGGACGTGCACCTCTTCGAGCAGCTCGTATTCCTGAACCGACGCGCGGGCCGCCCTGGCTGAGGCGGTCGGCGCAGCCGCCATGCTGATCCGCTTTTTCCAAATGCTGCGCGCCGCCGGCGTTCCGGTGAGCATCACGGAGTTTCTTGCGCTCCTGGAAGCGCTGGCAAAGGGGACTGTCCCCTCTTGCAACGTGCTCGATAACTTCTACTGGCTCGCGCGCACCATCTTGGTCAAGGACGAAAGGCACTTCGACCGCTACGACCGCGTCTTTGCCGCGCATTTCCGCGGCGCGGAAATCGCATTCGAAGCCATGCTGGAGGCCGAAGTCCCCGCGGACTGGCTCGAGAAACACCTCTCCTTGCAATTGACCGAAGAAGAAAAAGCCCGGATCAAGTCGATGGGCGGCTGGGACGCGCTCATGGAAAACTTGCGCCAGCGGATCGAGGAGCAGAAGGCGCGGCACGCGGGCGGGAATAAGTGGATCGGCACGGGCGGCACCTCACCCTATGGCGCGCACGGATACAACCCGGAAGGAATCCGCATCGGAAGTGGTGGCGGCAACCGCCGCGCCGTCAAGGTCTGGGACCGGCGGGAATACGCGAACCTCGACGACTCAGTCGAGCTCGGCACGCGCAACGTCAAGCTGGCGCTGCGCCGCCTGCGCCGATTCG
>DAIRVV010000168.1:0-5649 GCA_036802645.1 Steroidobacteraceae bacterium | reverse complement strand
CATCCAGCGCCTCGATGGCCGCGAGGAGCGCCACGCGCACCGGCTGCGACAGCGCGTTGACGGGCGGGTTTTCGAAGGTGAACACCGCCACGTCGCCGTCGCGGACGACGGCCTCGACCCGATTCACGAAATCCGCTCGATCGCGAGTGCGATGCCTTGTCCCACGCCGATGCACATCGTGCAAAGTGCGCGTCTGCCGCCCCTGCGCTCGAGTTCGCGCACCGCGGTGGCCGCAAGGCGCGCCCCGCTCATGCCGAGCGGGTGCCCGAGCGCGATCGCTCCGCCGTTTGGATTGACCTGCGGTGCATCGTCCGGCAATCCGAGCCGGCGGAGAACTGCGAGGGCCTGGGACGCAAAGGCCTCGTTGAGCTCGATGACGTCGAAGTCGGTGATCTTGAGCCCGAGCCGCGCCATCAGCTTCTCCGATGCCGGTGCGGGACCCATGCCCATGATGCGTGGCTCGACCCCCGCGACCGCGGCGCCGAGGATTCGCGCCCGGGGCGCGAGGCCGTGCCGCTTTGCTGCCCGCTCGCTCGCGACGATGAGCGCGCAGGCGCCGTCATTGACGCCCGAGGAATTGCCGGCCGTGACCGTCCCGCCCGACCGGAACGGCGTGGCGAGCTTCGCGAGGGCCTCGAGGCTTGTCTCGCGTGGATGCTCGTCGCGATCGACGACGAGTGGCTCCCCTTTTTTCGCCGGCAGCGTGACCGGGACGATCTCCTCGGCCAGCCAGCCGCTCGCCTGGGCCGCGAGCGCGCGCTTCTGGCTGCGCAGCGCAAATGCGTCCTGGTCGGCCCTTGAGACGGCGAATTCCGCCGCGACGTTCTCGCCGGTCTCCGGCATCGAATCGATGCCGTACTGCTGCTTCATGAGTGGATTCACGAAGCGCCAGCCGATCGTCGTATCGAACAACTGCTGGCCGCGCGAGAATGCCGCGTCGGGCTTCGACAAGACGTAGGGCGCACGGCTCATGCTCTCCGCCCCGCCCGCAATGATGAGCTCGCCCTCGCCCGTGCGTATCTGCCTTGCGGCGATCGCGATGGCGTCGAGCCCGGAGCCGCAGAGCCGATTCACGGTAACGGCGGAAACTCCGGCCGGCAGGCCGGCGAGCAGCGCCGCCATGCGCGCAAGGTTCCGGTTGTCCTCACCGGCCTGGTTCGCGCAACCGAGCACGACGTCATCGATCGCCTGCCAGTCCACGCCGCCATTGCGCCTCATGAGGGCGGCGATCGGCAGCGCCGCGAGGTCGTCGGTTCTTATACCGGACAAGACGCCGCCATAGCGTCCGATCGGCGTGCGGACGGCGTCGCAGATCAGTGCCTCAGTCATCGATCAGTCTCCCGGCTATTTGGTGGCTGCGTCCGCGAAAGAGCGCGACGGCCTCGTCGCGCTGATTGCGGACCTCGATTTCGTAGATGCCTGCCCGGCCGGCGCGCCAGCGTTCCGAGGCGATCGCCCGCAGCACATCGCCCTCGCGGCCGGGCGCAAGAAATTCGATCGCTGCGCCGGCCGCGACGGTGTTGTCGCCGTAGGAGTTGCAGGCGAAGGCAAATGCGCTGTCCGCGAGCGCGAAGATGAGGCCGCCATGGCAGATCCTGTGGCCATTGACCATGTCCGGGCGGATACGCATCGTGACCGTCGCGTGGCCGGGGCCGCAGGACTCGATCCGCATGCCGAGCGTCTGCGAAGCGCGGTCGCCGTCATAGAGCGCTCGCGTTGCGCGCTCCGCCGTCGCCTGCCTGCCGTCGGCGTCATACGCCGGAACGTCCTCGCTCATGAACTTTCCTATCGTCCCTCGAAGCGCGGCGCGCGTTTCCCGGCGAATGCCGCGACGCCCTCGGCATAATCCTGCGTGAATCCGAGCTCGCGCTGGAAGTCGCGCTCGACGTCGAGCTGTTCGGGCAGTGTACGTGTGGCTGCCGCCTGCATTGCCTCGCGGGTGCGCACGAGCCCGAGTGTCGGCGCAGCGGCAAGCTCGGCCGCAAGCCGGTCGACAAAGGCCGCGAATTCCGCATCGTCGACACACTTCCAGATCAGGCCCCAGTCCGCGGCATCGGCGGCTGCCAGCCGCTCACCGAGCATCGCGAGTCCGAGCGCACGCGCGCTGCCGACGAGTCGGGGCAGAAACCAGGTCGCGCCGGAGTCCGGCACAAGCCCGAGCCTGCTGAACGCCTGGATGAACGAGGCCGAACGCGCGGCGACGACGAGGTCGCAGGCGAGCGCGATGCTCGCGCCTGCGCCTGCGGCGACGCCATTGACCGCGGCAATCGTGGGAACCGGCAATGCCCTGAGCGCGAGCACGAGCGGCTTGTAGTTGCGCTCGATCGACTCGCCGAGATCGGCGCGGCCGCCGCCCGCCGCGACTTGCCGGTCGCCCAGGTCCTGGCCCGCACAGAATCCGCGGCCCGCCCCGGTCAGTACGAGAACCCGCGCAGCGTCCTGCACCAGCCGCCCGAGCGCGTCGCGGAGTTCGGCGTGCATGTCGCCATTGAAACTGTTGAGGCGCTCGGGACGGTTCAAGGTGACACGCGCAACCGCGCCGCTGACCGCGTACTGGATCGTCTGGTAGCTCATCGCGAATCAGAGCTCATTCGTCGTAGCTGATCTCGAGCGCGGCGGAGGTCGGCCGCGCCTGGCAACAGAGAATATAGCCTGCCTCGACCTCCCAATCCTCGAGCGCGACGTTGTGTTCCATCTCGGCGCTGCCGCTGACGAGTCTGGCGCGACAGGTCGAGCAGACTCCGGCGCGACAGGAGAATGGCAGGTCGAGTCCCGCGCGGCCCGCCGCGTCGAGGATCACCTCACCTGCGCGCGGCATCGTGAACCGGCGCCTGCGCCCGTCCATCACGACCGTGATCTCGGCACTCGTGCTGCCGGCCGTGAGTGCGGGCGCCGCTTTCGCTGAAGGCCTCCCGGCGGCGACTGGGACTGCACTGCCTGCCGCAACGGGCGTGAAGTGCTCGACGTGTATGCGGCCCATGGCACCGAGCGATTCGAGCGCGTCCTGGACCACCTCGCCCATCGTTCCCGGCCCGCAGATGAAGAACTCGTCGATCGCAGGGACGCAAAGGTCATGGCGCGCGAATTCCCGGATCTTTGCCGCGTCGATGCGACCGTTGAACCATTCGACATCCTGCGGCTCCCGGCTCATCACGAAGGCCACGGAAAATCGCGTCAGGAACCGGTCCTTCAGCGCCATCACGTCCTCGAGGAACATCGTCCGGGCGCTGCTGGTGTTGCCGTAGTAAAGCTGGAAGCGGCTTTTCGCATCGCGCTCGAGGGCGCTTGCCGCGATCGAGAGCACCGGCGTGATGCCGCTGCCGGCGGCGAATGCGGCATAACGTCGCGGACCGCGACTGTCCGCCGGCGCGCAGAAGCTTCCGTTGGGCGTGAGCACCTCCACGGTTTCTCCGGGATTCGCATGCCGGGCGAGATGCTCCGACATGCGGCCGTCCTTCTGCACACGCACCCCGATTTTGAGTTCCGGCGCGCCTTCGGGACTCACGATCGAATAAGTCCTGCGCTCCTCCTGTCCATCGATCTGCCGGCGAAGCGCCAGGTGCTGGCCCGCGCGGAATCGGAACTCTTCGCGGAGCGCCGCGGGCACTTCGAAAGTCAGCGCAATCGCGTCGTCGGCGATCGCGGCGCGATGCGCGATGACGAGTGGATGGAACCTCAGCATGCGCGGCGCCCTAGATACACTTGAAGTAGTCGAAGGGCTCGAGACATGAATCGCAGCGATAGAGCGCCTTGCAGGGCGTCGAGCCGAACTCGCTCTGCCGCGTCGTCCGAATCGAGCCGCAGCGCGGGCAGGCTGCGGGCGTATCGCCACGCGGCGGCGCAATGCCGAAGGCCTCGAGCTTGCGGCGGCCTTCGGCGCTCAAGCAGTCGCTGGACCAGGCGGGCGCGAGCACGTCGACTGCGACCGCATCGAAGCCTGCACTCCGCAATGCGCGCAGCACATCCGACTTGATGACGGCGTTCGCCGGGCAGCCCGAGTATGTCGGGGAGATGCCTACTTCGATGCGCGCATCCGGCAGCAGCAGCAGGTGGCGGATCACGCCGAGGTCCAGCACCGAAAGCACCGGAATCTCGGGATCCGTGACCTGCGATAGCACACCCTGAAGCCGCGCCAGGACATCCGGCGGCAGCGCCGTCGCGATCGCCGCTTGCGCGCCCACGGTCTTCTACCAGTTCGCGCCGGGATGGGCGCGATGCAGGGACTGCATCTCGGCAAGCAGGTAGCCGAGATGCTCGCTGTGCCGTCCCTGCTTGCCATACCAGCCGAACGCTGCGGGCGCCGGCCGCGCGAGCGTCGCCCTGGCGAGCGTCTCGCCGACACGGCTTGTCCAGGCGTCTTGGCGCGACGACGGTAACGGGCCGGTTCCGGCTGCGGCGATCGCCCGATCGACCTCGTCGTCGTCGAACAACTCGTTCGTGAATGGCCAGAGCCGCGCGAGTGAACCTTCGACGCGGGCATGGCTCTCGGGCGTACCGTCGCCGAGCCGTATGAGCCAGCCGCTGCTGTAACGAAGATGATAGGTCGCCTCGCGGATTCCCTTTGCTGCGATCGCGGCGAGTTGCGCGTCCTTGGACTGCGTCAGGCCTTCGTACAGCCCGTACTGCCAGGCGTCGAACAGGAACTGGCGGACGATCGTGTCGCCGAAATCGCCATTCGGCTGCTCGGTCAGCGTCAAATTCAGGAATTCCGACTCTTCCCGCAGGAATGCAAGATCGTCCTCGCCGCGGCCACGGCCATCGAGCCTGCCCGCATGCGCCAGCAGCAGACGCGCTTGTCCGAGCAGGTCGAGCGACACGTTGGCGAGCCCGAGATCCTCTTCCAGCGCGGGCGCGTGCCCGACCCATTCGCCGAGCCGCTGTGCCAGCACGAGGTTCGAGTCAGCGAGGCGGAGCACGTATCGGCAGTGCGGCGTCACAGGGTTTTTACCTCTTCCGGAATCTCATAAAAAGTCGGATGCCGATAGACCTTGTCCTTCGCCGGCTCGAAGAAAGCGTCGGCATCGGCAGGATCGGAAGCGACGATGTCGCTCGACCGCACGGCCCAGATGCTCACGCCCTCCTGCCTGCGCGTGTAGAGGTCGCGCGCGTGCTCGAGCGCCATCTGCGCGTCGGTCGCATGCAGGCTGCCGACGTGCTTGTGATCGAGTCCTGCCTTCGCGCGGATGAAGATCTCGTACAGCGGCCAGTCGCTTCTGTCATTCACAGTTAGATCTCCATGCTGTGTCAGGCTGCCCGCGATGCGGCGGCAGCCTGTTTCGCGGCCCAGGCGGTGGCCGTCTCGCGCGCCCAGCGGCCGTCCTCGTGGGCGCGATTGCGCGCCTCGAGCCGCTCGCGATTGCAGGGGCCGTGTCCCTTGAGCACCTGCTCGAACTCGGTCCAGTCGATCGGCCCGAAGCGGTAATGCTGTGCTTCATCGTCCCAGGAGAGCCCGGCGTCGGGCACTTTGAGCCCGAGGTAGTCGGCCTGCGGCACCGTCGTGTCCACGAACTTCTGTCGCAGCTCGTCATTGGAGAATCGCTTGATCTTCCAGCGCATCGACTGCGCGCTGTGCTTCGAGTCGTTGTCCGGCGGCCCGAACATCATGAGGGACGGCCACCACCAGCGGTCGAGCGCGGCCTGCGCCATCGC
>DAIRVV010000167.1:0-5673 GCA_036802645.1 Steroidobacteraceae bacterium | reverse complement strand
GCTGCCACCGGCTGATCAAGGACGGCGCCGCGCTCGTTGAAACTGTCGACGACGTACTCGCGGCGCTCGGCGTGCCGGAGCACGCGCGCGCCTCGAATTCCGCATCCGAAACGCGCTGTGAGGCGGAAATCGCGAATGACGCGTTGGACAGCGACGCGGAAATGCTGTTGAATGCGCTCGGTTTCGAGCCGGCGGGTCTCGACCGACTGGTTGAAAGAACCGGAATGGCCGCCAGGATCGTCATCTCGAAGCTGCAGTTGCTCGAGCTCGAAGGCCGGGTCGAATCCCTGGCCGGCGGGCGGTTCAGCCGGAAACCACCACCGAGGCAGGCCCGATGAAGGACAGCGTGCTCGACATCCTGATACACCTGTTCGAGAACTTCCTGGATGCCGAGGACGATTCCACACCGGACCGCGATTCACTCAAGACCGAGCTGGAGCAGGCGGGCTACCCGGAAGCGGACATCGAGCGCGCGCTCGTCTGGCTCGAAAGCCTGGCAAGCGATCCGGACCGCCCGCTCGGCGAGGGAACGGCACGCGCGGTTCGAGTCTTCAGCGGTTCGGAGCAGATCCGCCTCGACACCGACATCCGCGGCTATCTCCTGCACCTCGAGAACCTTGGCATTCTGTCCGCCGCGCAGCGCGAGGTCGTGATCGACCGGCTGCTCGCGCTCGAAGCCGACGACATCGACATCGAGCAGCTGAAGTGGGTGGTCCTGATGGTGCTCTTCAGCCAGCCGGGCCAGGAAAACGCCTACCAGCGGATGGAAGACCTGGTGTTCGACGAGCGTCGGGACGCGATGCACTGAACGCCAACGCCCCGTTTCGGCCAGGGAGCCGCGGTCGGGCCCGCGGCTTTGGCGTCTCTGGGACCTTAATTTGAAACTGAACAAATGAGCTCAAATCTCGTCATCGTCGAGTCGCCCGCCAAGGCGAAAACAATCAAGAAGTACCTCGGCGGAGACTTCGAGGTGCTGGCCTCGTACGGGCACGTCCGCGACCTCATAGAAAAGGAGGGAGCGGTCAATCCCGACAACGACTTCGCGATGAAGTACCAGCTGATCGAGAAGAACCGCCCCAAGGTCGATGCGATCGAGCGCGCGATGAAGAAGGCGGACTCGCTCTACCTCGCGACCGACCCCGACCGCGAGGGCGAGGCGATCTCCTGGCATCTGTTCGAGATCCTCCAGGACCGCGGCGTGCTCGATGGCAAGGAAGTGCGCCGCGTCCGCTTCTACGAAGTGACCAAGAATGCGGTGCGTGAGGCGATAGCGCAGGCCGAGAGCGGCGTCAGCGACCACCTGGTGAACGCCTACAAGGCGCGGCGCGCACTCGACTACCTGGTCGGCTTCAACCTCTCGCCGCTCCTCTGGAAGAAGATCAAGCCCGGCCTGTCCGCGGGGCGGGTGCAGAGCGTCGCACTGCGGCTCATCTGCGAGCGCGAGGCGGAGATCGCGAAGTTCATCCGCCAGGAATATTGGACGATCGAGGCGGATGCGTCCAAGGAATCGGCGCGGTTTCCGGCGCGGCTCATCGAGTTCCGCGGCGAGAAGGTCGAGGCCGACACGCAGAAGGCGCGCTTCAGCATCACCAACGAAGGCGATGCCCGCGAGGTCGAGCGCACGATCCTGGCGGCGGCAAACGGCCTGTTGACCGTCGAGAATGTCGAGCGCCGGCCGAAGCGCCGCAATCCGCCGCCACCGTTCACGACCTCGACCCTGCAGCAGGAAGCCGCGCGCAAGCTCGGCTTCACCGCGCGGCGGACGATGCAGAATGCGCAGCGGCTCTACGAGTCCGGCCACATCACCTACATGCGCACGGATTCCGTTTCGCTCTCGTCCGAGGCCGTCCGCGAGATCCGCGAGACGATCAAGGCGAATTTCGGCGACAAGGCCCTTTCCGAGACCATCAACGAATACAAGACGAAGTCGAAGAACGCCCAGGAAGCGCACGAGGCGATCCGTCCGACCGTTGCCGGCGAGACACCGCAGAAAGCCGATCGCGACATCCACGACGAGGACCAGCGGCGCCTTTACGCGCTGGTCTGGAAGCGTGCGGTCGCCTGCCAGATGGCCCCCGCGGTATTCGACACCGTGGCCGTCGATCTCGTCGCCGGCGATCCGAAGGCCGCCGCCGGCCGCGACCGCCACGTGCTGCGAGCGAACGGCCAGACCCTGCTCGAGCCCGGCTTCCTCGCCGCTTATCACGAGGACCATGACGAGGACGAGACCGACGTCGAGAGCGAGGCTGAGCAGCGCCTGCCCGCGCTCGAACCCGGCGAGCGCGTGACGCTCGAAGCGATCCGGCCCGAGCAGCATTTCACCCAGCCGCCGCCGCGCTACACCGAGGCGAGCCTCGTGAAGTCACTCGAAAGCCACGGCATCGGCCGCCCGTCCACGTACGCATCGATCATCGAGACGCTGCGTTACCGGCGTTACGTCGAAATGAGCGGCCGCGCCTTCGTCCCGACCGACATCGGCAAGATCGTCAGCAAGTTCCTGGTCAAGTACCTCGGCGACTACGTGGAGTACGGCTTCACCGCGCAGATGGAGGACGTGCTCGACGAGATCAGCAACGGCGAGAAGGAATGGCATGTCGAGCTCGGCCGGTTCTGGAAGCCATTCATCAAGTCGGTACAGCACATCACCAAGTCGGTCAGCCGCGAGGAAGTCGCCGAATCGCGCGAAGTCGGACGCGACCCGGTTTCCGGCAAGCCGATCACCGTGCGCATGGGCCAGTACGGCCCCTTCGTGCAGCAGGGCACGCGGGACGACCCCGACAAGCCGCGCTTCGCGAGCCTCATGCCCGGCCAGCACATGGACGACGTGACGCTCGAGGACGCACTGACACTGCTTTCGCTGCCACGCGACCTCGGCCACGCGCCCGACGGCGTGCCGATCAGCGTCGGCCGCGGGCAGTGGGGCCCGTACGTGAAGTTCGGGGCCAAGTACGCCTCGATCAAGGAGGACGACCCGTTCACGCTGACGCTGCCGCGCGCGCTCGAGATCGTCGAGGCAAAGCTCGCGGCCGACCGCGAGCGCACGATCAAGGACTTCCCCGATGACGGCATCCAGATCCTGAAAGGCCGCTATGGTCCGTACGTCACCGACAAGAAACGCAACGCGAAGGTGCCGAAGGATCGCGAGCCCGCCTCGCTGACGCTCGAGGAATGCCAGGCGCTCCTTGCCGCCGCTCCCGAGCGCAAGGGCCGTTTCGGCCGCCGCAGGAAAGCGGCCGCGCCAGCCCCGGCCGCCCCCGAATCCGCTGCCGAAACTCCGGCTGCGAAACCGCGCGCCCGGAAGAAAGCCGCCGCCACGGATGCTGAGGCCCCGAAGCGCGCCAAGTCCGCCCGGTCGGCAAAGCCCAAGGCCGCAAAAAAGAAGAAGAAACGCGGCGAAAGCGCGACGCCCGAAGAACCCGCAGCCGGCGAGTAATCCGTGACCGATCGAGTCGCCGTGCGCGCATGGCTCAGGGGGCTTCAGGAAAGCCTCGTCGAAGCCATCGAGCGCGCGGATGGCGGCGCACGCTTTGGCCGCGACCGCTGGGAGCGACCGGATGGCGGCGGCGGGGAGTCGCGCGTGCTGAAAAATGGCTCGCTGATCGAGCAGGGCGGCATCAATTTCTCTGAGATGACAGGCAGCAGCCTCCCCGCCTCCGCGACGCACGAGCGGCCCGCGCTCGCGGGCGCGCCGTTCTCGGCGATGGGTGTGTCTCTCGTGCTGCATCCCGGCAATCCGCACGTGCCGACGACGCACATGAATCTTCGATTCTTCATCGCCGAACCGAAGGGCGGGGACCCGGTCTGGTGGTTCGGCGGCGGCTTCGACCTGACGCCGTACTACCCGGTGCACGAGGACGTGCTGCACTGGCACCGCACGGCGCGCGAGGCCTGCGCCGGGATCCCCGGCAGCTACGGGAAGTACAAGGACTGGTGCGACCGCTATTTTTTCCTGCCGCACCGCGACGAGATGCGGGGCGTCGGCGGGCTCTTCTTCGACGATCTCAATGCACCGTCCTTCGACGCCTGCTTCACATTTGCGCGTCATGTCGGTGAGGCATTCCCGAAAGCCTGGCTGCCGATCGCAGAACGGCGCCGCAAGACGGCTTTCGGCGAGCGCGAGCGCGCGTTCCAGCTCCTGCGGCGCGGACGCTATGTCGAATTCAATCTCGTGCACGATCGCGGAACGCTGTTCGGGCTGCAGACGGGCGGACGCGTGGAGTCGATCCTGATGTCGCTGCCGCCGGTCGCACGCTGGGAATACGGCTGGTTGCCTGCGCCGGGATCGCCGGAGGAGACGCTCTGCCGCGACTACCTTCGCCCGCGCGACTGGCTCGGCGAAGCGTGAAGTACCGGCACGTCTTCCACGCCGGCAATTTCGCCGACGTGATGAAGCACATTGCGCTGACGGCCGCCCTGCTCCGGCTCACGGAGAAAGACCGGCCGATCTTCCTGCTCGACACGCATGCCGGCCGCGGCCGTTACGACATCGGCACGCGCGGCGGCGAGGCCGGACAGGGAATCGCGCGGCTCGAGGCGGCGCGGCCGGAAGGTAAGCATCCCGCGCTCACACGCTACCTCGAGATCGTCCACGGCATGAATCCCGCGGGCTCGCTCGATTTCTATCCCGGCTCGCCATTCATTGCAGCCACGCTGCTGCGCGCGAACGACCGGGCCGCCTTCTGTGAGCTGCTGCCAACCGAAGCCGACGCACTCCGCCACGAGTTCCGGCGGGATTCGCGCATCGGCGTGCATTGCCGCGACGGCTTCGAGGCACTCGGCGCCCTACTCCCGCCGGCCGAAAAGCGCGGCCTCGCGCTCCTCGATCCGCCCTACGAGGAGCAGGAAACCGATTTCGCGCGTGTCGCGGATGCGCTCGTCGCGCTCGCTGCGCGCTGGCCTCAGGGTGTGCTGATGGCCTGGTACCCGATCAAGCAGGGCGTGGTCGCCGCGCGCCTGCATCGGCGGCTGCTGGACGCCGGCGTGAAGCGGCTCCTCGTTGCGGAGCTCTGCGTCCATCCCGACGACTCGCGCGCGGGCCTGAATGGTTCCGGACTCGTGACGATCAATCCGCCCTGGCAGCTCGACGGCGACCTGCGAATGCTGCTGCCGGTCCTGCATGGCGCACTCGCTGAAGGCGGAAAGGGCCGCACGCGTGTCGCAATGCTCGCGGCAGACTAGGCGGAGCCGCCCCAGTCCACCGCATCAAATACCTTCTTTGCGACGCCGTCGAGATCCGCGACGTCCCTGCCGACGATCGCAATGCTGCCCCTGGGTGCCGGCAGCACGACGCCTTCGTAGCCCTGCTCCCCGATCCGCATCGGCGCTCCGATCTCACGGTGCCGCAGCATCAGCACGGTGACCGGGCCCTCGGGCATGCGCACGACGAGATGCGGCACGATGTGCCAGTCGAAGAAGCAGCGCTTCGCGTAAGTCACGTCGCCCGCGCCCGGGCGAATCCGCATGCCGTCAGGGCCCAGCACCTCCGCCAGCGCGGCGGCCGCAACCGGGGCAGTCAGGTCCATCACGCCCGGCTCGTGCATGACGTGATCAAAGACCTCGCGCGCGACGGATGTGCGTGGCACGCTGACGAGGAGCACGAGACCGGCCGCGACGCCGACCAGGAGGCTCGCCGCAATCGCGAACAGCCGGCGCCGCGAACCAGGCTGCGGCGCA
>DAIRVV010000166.1:0-5679 GCA_036802645.1 Steroidobacteraceae bacterium | reverse complement strand
GGGCGCACGACTTGCTCGACCACCTGGCCCGATTTCGCAAGCTCGCGCTCGGCGGGCGTCGCCGACACGTAAATTGTCTGCGGCTGCATCCGTTCGAACTCGTCGAACCGGAGCGGCCGGTTGTCAAGCGCCGAAGGCAGCCGGAAGCCGTACTCGACGAGTGTTTCCTTGCGCGACCTGTCGCCGCGATACATGCCATGCAGCTGCGGGATCGTCACATGGCTTTCGTCGATCACCAGCAGCGAATTGCGCGGCAGGTAGTCGAAGAGGCAGGGAGGCGGCTCGCCGGGCGCGCGGCCCGACAGGTAGCGCGAGTAGTTCTCGATGCCGGCGCAGTAGCCGAGCTCGGCGATCATTTCGAGGTCGAAGAGCGTCCGCTGCTCGAGTCGCTGAGCTTCGACCAGCTTGTTCGCCGCTCGCAGTTCCGCGAGCCGGCCGCGCAGCTCGACCTTGATCTCGTCGACTGCCGCCAGCAACCGCTCGCGCGGCGTGACGTAGTGCGTCGAGGGAAACACGGTCAGGCGCGGAACCTTGCGCAGCACCTCGCCCGTCAGGGGATCGAAGAAGGCCAGCGATTCGATCTCCTCGTCGAAGAACTGCACGCGCACGGCGTCGCGTTCCGACTCGGCCGGGAAGATGTCGACCACGTCGCCTCGGACGCGGAACGTGCCCTGGCGCAGGTCGAGCTCGTTCCGCGTGTACTGCATGTCGGCGAGCCGCCGCAGCAACTGGCGATGATCCATGCGGTCGCCGCGGACGAGGTGCAGCACCATCTTGAGGTAGGACTCGGGATCGCCGAGGCCATAGATCGCGGAAACGGTCGCCACGATGATCGAGTCCGGACGCTCGAGCAGCGCTTTCGTCGCGGACAGCCGCATCTGCTCGATGTGTTCGTTGATCGACGCGTCCTTCTCGATATAGGTATCGGAGGACGGTACATAGGCTTCCGGCTGGTAGTAGTCGTAGTACGAGACGAAGTACTCGACGGAATTTCGCGGGAAGTACGTCTGGAACTCGCCATAGAGCTGTGCGGCCAAGGTCTTGTTGTGGGCGAGGACGAGCGTCGGGCGCTGAATCTTCTGGATGACTTGTGCGACGCTGTACGTCTTGCCGCTTCCCGTGACTCCAAGCAGCGTCTGGTGCGCGAGGCCCGACTGGATGCCGTCGATGAGCGCAGCAATCGCCGCCGGCTGGTCGCCGGCAGGTTCGTATTCCGCCTGGAGATCAAAGGGCCTCGGTTCGGTCACGCCTGCCTCGAATTGCAACGCAAAATGCGTTCCCGTACCTTAGCCGGGTTCAGGGCCATCTGGTACTCCCAGTGACCATCCGACTCGCAAAGCGCGTCCAGCGCATCAAGCCTTCGGCCACGCTCGCCGTCACCGCGCGGGCCGCGCGGCTGAAGGCCGAGGGCAAGGACATCATTGGTCTCGGCGCTGGCGAGCCGGATTTCGACACGCCCGTCCACATCGCAGATGCCGGCGTCGCGGCGATCCGTGGCGGCTTTACGCGGTACACGAGCGTCGAGGGCACGAACGAGCTCAAGGACGCCATAATCGCCAAATTCCGCCGGGACAACGGCCTCGAATACAACCGGGCCCAGACTCTCGTTTCGAGCGGCGCCAAGCAGACCGTATTCAACCTTTGCTGCGCCCTGCTCGATCCAGGCGACGAAGCGATCATCCCGGCGCCGTACTGGGTTTCGTACCCGGACATGGTTCTTGTCGCGGACGGCGCTCCGGTTTCCGTGTTTGCGGGCATCGAGGCCGGATTCAAGATCACGGCCGCACAGCTCGAAGCGGCGATCACGCCGCGCACGCGCCTCTTCATCCTGAACAGCCCGAGTAACCCGACTGGAGCGGCGTACTCCAGGGCGGAGCTGCAGGCATTCGGGGCGGTGCTCGAGCGCCATTCGCAGGTCGTGATCGGCACGGATGACATGTACGAACACATCTGGTGGGGCCCGGAGCCATTCACGAGCTTTGTCACCGCCAATCCGAAGCTCTACGACCGCACGGTCACGATCAACGGATGCTCGAAGAGCTATGCGATGACCGGGTGGCGCATCGGGTACTGCGGCGGGCCTGCGGAAGTGATCGCTGCGATGGCGACCATCCAGGGACAGAGCACATCGAATGCCTCGTCGATCTCCCAGAAGGCCGCGACGGTCGCACTCAACGCGTCGCAGGACTGTGTCGTCGAGATGAATCGCGCGTTCAAGGCGCGTCACGACTTCGTTGTCGCCGGCCTCGATGCCCTACCCGGCGTGAAATGCATCCCGGGCTGGGGCACCTTCTACGCATTCGCGAACGTCGAGCAGGCGATGAAGAACGTGGGCACCGCCGATGACAATGCCTTCGCCGAATTCCTGATCAATGAGGCCGGAGTCGCCGTCGTGCCGGGATCCGCTTTTGGCGCGCCGGGTCACGTCCGGCTGTCGTTTGCCGCCGCTGAGGACACACTCAGGAATGCGCTCGCGCGTATGCAGCGGGCACTCGCTGGCGCGAACGCCCGCCTGCGCGCCTGAGCTACGACAAGCGCCGAAAATCCCTGCTGTTTTGTTGACTTGGGCACGGCCTTGGCCGACAATCCCGCGCCCTGAAAATCCGCTTCCCCGATAGCTCAGTTGGTAGAGCAACGGACTGTTAATCCGTGGGTCGTTGGTTCGAGTCCAACTCGGGGAGCCATCTAATCAATATGATCCCGACCATCACCGCCTTTGAAAGGTCGCCCGATGGCGGGAAGGGACTCGCGCGTGATACGCGAGTTCGCTGGGCGCTGGAAGAAGTGGGCCAACCCTGCGAGGTTCGCCTCGTTTCGTTCCGGGCGATGAAGGAATCCGCTCACCGGGCGCTACATCCATTCGGCCAGATCCCGACCTATGAGGAAGGCAATCTCGCCCTGTTCGAATCGGGGGCGATCGTGTTCCATATCGCGGAGCGCCATGCGGGCCTGCTGCCAGACGATGAGAATGCCCGGGCGCGCGCCATCACATGGATATTTGCTGCGCTCAGCACGGTGGAACCGCCGATCCTCGAGCTCGCAACTGCCAGGCTCCTTGAGGGCGACAAGCCCTGGACCAAGGAGCGCCTGCCCCTGGTCCGGGATCGCGTCCGCAGCCGGCTGGACCCGCTTTCCGATCGCCTGGGCAACGCCGACTGGCTCGATGGCGCATTCAGCGCGGGCGACCTGATGATGGTGTCAGTACTGCTCAGGCTGAAGTCATCGGGCATTCTGGACGAATTTACGAACCTGGCTGCCTATGTCGCCCGCGGCGAAGCGCGGCCCGCCTACCAGCGGGCTTTCGCTGCGCAATTGGCAATCAACGCCGGCAAGCCATCGACCGGCTGATAGTCCGCCGGTCGATGGCGCCCGCACGGGCTCACGCCGCCGATTTCGCGCCGGCCGCCGCGCGCTCGATCGCCGCGATGTCGATCTTTTTCATCTTCAACATTTCTTCGAAGGCGCGCTTGGCAACTGCCTTGTCGCGACTGTTCACTGCGTCGAGAAGCGCGCGCGGTGTTATCTGCCAGGAGAAACCCCACCGGTCCTTGCACCAGCCGCACGCGCTTTCCGCACCGCCATTGCGCGTGATGGCGTTCCAATAGCGATCGGTTTCCGCCTGATCATCGGTAAGAACCATGAAGCTGACGGCTTCATTGGGCTTGAAATCGGGTCCGCCGTTGAGGCCGACAAATGAGCGGCCGAGAACCGTGAACTCGACGGTGAGTTCGTCTCCTAGCTTGCCGCCTGGGTATTCGGACGCGGCCGCATGCGCCGGCCCGACGCTGCTCTCGGGAAAGGTTGCGGCATAAAATTCCGCGGCCTTGCGGGCCTGGCCTTTCTCAAACCAAAGACAGTCGATCAACTTGTGGCTTGACATGGTGGTTCTCTGCAAGTGGAAAGCTTCGCAAGATAAAGCCACGCAAACGTTCGAAACAGTCAGCGCGACCGCAGGATTGCGCCGGATTGCTCCGACGCGTGTAGGCGTTTTTTTTTCATTTCGACCCGTTCGCCGTGAGGCTGGAAACCCCGGCCGGCGCCTTCTGCGCGCGTCTGCCGAGCGCCAGCGCATTCCCCGCGACCAAGACCGCGAGCCCGAGGACCGCGGGCAGGCTCCACTGATAGTTTTCGAACACTGTGGAGACGATGAGCGCCACGACCGGAAAGAGCACGCTCGTGTAGGCCGCCCGTGCAGCGCCGATGCGCTTCAGGAGTGCCAGGTAGAGTCCGAATGCGAGTGAAGTGCCCGCGAGTGACAGATAGAGCAGCGACAGGACATAGGGCCAGCGCGGATCGAACGCCAATGGCGTGCCGCGAATCACCGCGATCAGCGCAAGGCCGACAGCACCATAGGCCATGCCATAAGCATTGACAGTCACGACGGGAAGCCGGCCTTGCGTATTGCGCATGGCCGCCATGTTCCCGAGCGAGGCGACATAGGTCGCTCCCAGGGCGAGGATCGCCCCGTGCGCGATGCTGGGATCATCGAGCGCCGCCCGCAGCTCCGGCAGGAAGAGCAGTGCGACGCCGAGAACGCCAACGCCGGCCGCGGCCAGGACGCGGCGTTCGATCGCAGTGCCGAAGATCAGCCGGCTGTTGACGAGATTGAAAAAGATGATCGACGTGAAGAGCACGGCCACGAGGCCGCTCGTGAGGAACTGGGTCGACAGATAGGTCATCCAGTAGTTGAGGCAGAAGAGCGTCAAGCCCTGGATCGCGACGAAGCGGTGATCGCGCCACGAGAGCCTGAGGGGACTGCCGGTCGCCCGCGCGAAGATGAAGACGCAGATCGCCGCAATTCCAAAGCGGTAGACGAGCGAGATTTCAGGGGCGACAACCCCGAGCTGGAACTTGATCGTGTACCAGGTCGTGCCCCAGATCAGCACGACGAGCGCGTAGACAATCGGTGTGGGCACCGCGCGACGCTAGGTTCTTTTGCGCGTCGGATCAATTACTAAAGCTTATCGACTCATTAAATACCGCAGGTGAGGCCGGCCCGGAAAGCCGTTATCATGGACAACGGCCGCCGCGGCAGCATAAGGGGACCGCCGCATGGGTTTGACCGTCGCACTCTTCGCGACACTCGCACTCGCAGTATCCGCGGAAGGCCCGCAGGATGCGGCCGGCTGGCGCGCCCAGTCAGAGGCTCTCTACACGCAAGGAGCCTTTCGTGCGGCGCTCGATGCGGCCGAGAAGGCCCGCCTGCTCGATCCCGCCGATCCCTGGGCCCGGCTGGCCTGGATTCGCGCCCTGGCCGCGGTCGACCCGGATGCGGCTCGCCGCGCAATGCCGGGACTCCAGGATCCCATGGCGCTGAAGGCATACCCGGCCGACGACCGCGCGCGCCTCGAGACGGCATTCGGCTACCTCTGCCTCGATCTCGGCATCGAGCCGCTCGCAGCCATGTACCTCGCCGACGTACCGGCGACGACCGCAAGCCATCCCAAGGCCCAGGCGGGTCTTGCGATACTTGCGGTTCGCCGCGGAAATTCGCGCCAGGCACTCGTCCACTTCGTCGCCGCCCGCGCCACGATACGCCTCGATCCCTCGCTTGCCGAACTCGAGCGCGACGCGCGCTACGAGGTCGTCCTGCACGAATTCGTGACAGCGCGCGACCTGCGGGACGCAAACGCGGCCGGGCGCGCCTATTCCGTGCTCGACGAACTGCAGCCCAGTCAT
>DAIRVV010000165.1:0-5691 GCA_036802645.1 Steroidobacteraceae bacterium | reverse complement strand
ATTCCGCGATGTGGCTCAGGCGAAGCGGCGCGGGGCAAAGGCTCAAGGCGACGCTCTCGCCCGCGGCGGAGGGCCCGCGCGTGCGGCGCAAGGCGCCATTCGCGACGCCCTGGCGAACGCTGCAGATCGCGGACAGCGCCGCCGGGCTCTATATGTCCGACCTCATCCTCAACCTCAATGAGCCGAACAAGCTCGGCGATGTCTCCTGGTTCAAGCCGTACAAGTACGTCGGCATCTGGTGGTCGCTGCACCTCGACACCGAGAGCTGGGGCTCAGGTCCGAAGCATGGCGCTAACACTGCGAATGCGAAGCGTTACATCGACTTCGCCGCCACCAATGGCTTCCGCGGCGTGCTGATCGAAGGATGGAACAAAGGCTGGGACGGCAACTGGTTCGCTGACGGCGGCGAGTTCAGCTTCACCGAGCCTTATCCCGACTTCGACCTCGAGGCCGTCGCGGCTTACGCGCGCGAGCGGGGCGTGCGCCTGATCGGCCATCACGAGAACGCAGGCAACGTGGCTCGCTACGAGCAGCAGCTCGGCGCAGCCCTCGATCTCTACGCGCGTCTCGGTATCGACAGCGTCAAGACCGGTTACGTAGCCGACGCCGGCGGAATCCGCGCGATGGATGCGAATGGCAAGGCCCGATACGAATGGCACGACGGCCAGTTCATGTCGCGGCACCACCTGAAAGTCGTGACCGAAGCAGCCAAACGCCGCATCGCGATTAATCCGCACGAGCCCATCAAGGACACGGGATTGCGGCGCACGTATCCGAACTGGGTCGCGCGCGAGGGTGCGCGCGGCATGGAATACAACGCCTGGGGCGAGCCGCCCAACCCGCCGGAGCACGAGGCCAATCTCGTGTTCACGCGCATGCTCGCAGGCCCGATGGATTTCACGCCGGGGATCCTGTCGCTCACCGGCAAAGGCGGGCGGAAAATCCAGTCCACGATCGCGAAGCAGCTCGCGCTCTACGTCGTCATCTACAGCCCGATCCAGATGGCGGCGGACCTGCCGGAAAACTACGCGCGCTATCCCAAGCCCTTCCAGTTCATCAAGGACGTGCCGGCCGACTGGGCTGACACGCGCGTGCTGAATGGCGAGGTCGGCGATTTCGTGACGATCGTGCGCAAGGACAGGAACAGCGAGGACTGGTATCTCGGCAGCGTGACGGATGAAAACGCGCGCCGGATCCGGGTCACGCTGGACTTCCTCGATCCTGGCCGCAGCTACAAGGCTGAGATCTATCGCGACGGCGACGACGCCGACTGGAAGACCCGGGCGGATTCGATCGCCATCGAGTCGCGCGCGGTGAAGCACGGCGATGCCCTCGACATTGCGCTCGCGCCCGGCGGCGGCCAGGCGATCCGATTCATTCCGGAACCCAAGAACTAGGGATCCAAGCGATGTTCCAGATTTCGAACCTCGCCCCTTTGGGGCTCTCTGCTCTCGCGCTCATCGCGCTGGCGGGTTGCGCTGACGGCGCGCCTGCACCAGAGAGCTCGCCGCCGGAGTACCTGTTCCTCTGGACCGCAGACGCGGACAAGAAGCAGCCGGACTTTCTCGCGGTTATCGACGTCACGGAAAGCGACGGGCGCTACGGGCGGTTGGTGACGACGCTGCCGGTGCCGGGCCGGGGAAACGGTCCGCACCACACCGAACACGAGATGCCGGCCGACAAGCAGTTATTCGCCAATGGCTTCGAGAGCGGTCAGAGTTTCGTTTTCGATCTCGCCGATCCGGCGAAGCCACGCATCGTCCGGCAGTTTGCGGATGTCGAGGGTTATTCCCATCCGCATTCGTTCCTCCGTCTGCCCAACGGAAATGTGCTGGCCACTTTTCAGATGCGTCACGGACCCGGCGCGGGCGGACTGCGGACCGGCGGTCTCGTGGAAATGACGCCCGCCGGAGAGCCCGTGCGATCCAGCTCTGCCGACGGACCGGCCATCGACCCGGGATCCCGCGTCTACAGCGGCCAGATCGTGCCGACACTCGACCGGATCGTGACCACGACCACCGATATGCATGGGGATTCCCCGGCGTCCCGCAACATTCAGGTGTGGCGCCTGTCGGATCGCGCGCTGCTTCACACGTTTCCGTTGCCCGATGGTCCGCGAGGAAGCGAAGGACTCCTGACCGCGGAGCCGCGATTGCTCGAGGACGGCAAGACCGTCCTGGTCTCGACTTTCAGCTGCGGCTTGTACCTGATGGAAGGCCTAGCGAGCGACAAGCCGTCGGGGAAGCTGGTCGCGTCGTTCCCGCAAAAGTCGGGCGAGTTCTGCGCCATTCCGGTGATCTCGGGTCATTACTACCTGGTGACCGTTCCCGCCTGGAATGCCGTCGTCAGTCTCGACATCAGCGATCCGAGCGCGCCGCGCGAAGTCAGCCGCCTGACGCTCGGTCCCGAGGACGTTCCGCACTGGATCGCCATCTCGCCGGACCAGCGCCGCGTCGTGGTGACCGGTTACGAAGCCTTGCAGCATCGCGCCCTGATCGCCCGTTTCGATCCGGCGAGCGGCCAGTTGACGATGGACGAGCGGTTTCGCGAGGAAGTCGCGAGCGAGCCGGGATTTCGCATGGACAACAAGACCTGGCCTCACGGCGGCGACGCCAAGGGCATCCCGCATGGGGCCGTGTTCAGCCTGCCCTGAGCGCCTTGAGGCGACCTTCCGATTAGCGCTCTTTATGGTTTGGGGCGCGGATCCCCGCGCAGCCTTCGCGTGTCGCCATCCCAGGGCAGGCCTTCGTGCAGGGCCGTCGTGCGCGCGGAGTACTCGAGCCCCGCCACGATAATCTTCGCCAGTTTTCGCATTACGACACTCATTTTCGCCACTCCGTTGCGATTCTTCATGGCCGGAATTGTCGGCGTGACAGGTATGGCCGCGGTTTAGATTCGCTGCTATGCTCATAAGCCACGCTTATGCCAACGACCGGAACACGTCAGAACTGGGAGTCGCTTCGGGTATTCGCCGCCTGCGCCGAGCGCGGGAGCTTCACCGCCGCGGCGGAAGAGCTCGGGCTCACGCAAGCCGCCGTTAGCCAGCGAATCGCACAGCTCGAGGAGCGGCTCGGCGCACGGCTCTTTGTGCGACGGCCGAGACTGCGGCTGACTGAATCGGGAGTACGCCTCGCGCCGCGCCTCGCGCAGGGCTTTGCCGCGATCGAGCGGGCGCTGCAGGAATTGCAGAGTCCGCGACTCCTGTCGCTCACGACGACAGTGACGTTCGCAACGCTCTGGCTTCTTCCGCGATTGCCGCAGTTTCGCCGCCACGATCCCGGGATCTCGCTCGCGCTCGACATTGCGGACGATTACCGGTCGCTCGATGACGGCCGTTTCGACGTCGCGATCCGCCATTGCCCGGCGCCCGGGCCGGATATCCGGGCGATGTCCCTGTTTCCGCTCGAGCTGACGCCTTACCTGTCCTGCAATCTGGTGCCAAAAGGCAGGAAGCTCACGGTTGAAGCCCTCGCGCGCTTGCCGCTCATTCCGGAGGAAGCCTGGGAGGACTGGTTCCGGGCCGCCGGCGTCCGGCCGCCGGGCCGCTCCCGCCGCGGCCAGCTCCTGGTGCGCAACCAGCACCTGATCCTCGAAGCGGTGCTGGCCGGCGAGGGCGCGGGCCTCCTCACTCCGCGCTTCGCCCAGGCGCATGTGGCAAGTGGAAGGCTGTTCCGGCCGTTCCCGAAAGCGATCACCGACGGTGGATACTTCCTCGCCTGGCACGAGAATCGCGAGGACGATCCGCTGGTCGCGGTTTTTCGAAGCTGGATCGGCGAGACGCTCGCGGCCGAAGCCCCGCTATAGATCGGTTCAGTCGCCCGAACTGCCCTTGCCGAACTCCGCAAGGAGCGCCGTATACAGGCCGATGCCGCGGCGGAATTCCTTCATGCGCAGGTTCTCGTTGGGCGCGTGCTGGTTGTTGTCGGCATTCACGATCGGGACGATGACGAAGGGCGTGCCGAGCACCTCACCGATCGGCGCGATGGGGAGGCTCCCGCCCATGAGCGGCGCGATCCGCACGGCATCGCCGGTCGCGGCCTTCATTACGGCCATGACGCGCGCGACGCCCGGATCATCGGGCGAGGACATCGCCGCCGGATAGCCGTCGTCGCCCCAGTCGAAGCGCGCGAGCCGCGGGTTCGCGACACGCTCTCGCGCCGTCGGCGGCGCATCGACGAGCACATAGCACTGCCCGCGCACGTGCGCCTCGATCGCCGCGCGCGCGCCTGCAACGGTCATGCCGGGAACCAGGCGAAGATCGAATCCCGCCGTGGCCTCGGGATCGATGGCATTTCGCTGCCCGCCCGAGCCGCCATAGAGGAGCTGCGTGAGATTGAGCGAGGGGCGCAGGATCGATTCCCCGTAGTCGAGACCGCTCTCGGTCGCCCCGACGCCTGCGCTCGCGAGCATGCCGGGCGTGTCGAACGCGGTTTTCGCGAGCTCCCGCGTGGCGGGTGTCGCGGCCGGCGCTTTGATTCCTGCGATCGTGATCGTGCTGTCCGGTGCGCGCATCGAGGCGATCAGCGCCGCGAGCCGCGCGCCCGGGTTTGGTGCGACATTGCCGTAGTGACCGGAGTGCAGGCTGGTTGCCGGGCCGTACACGGTCAGGCGGAATCCCATCACGCCGCGGGTGCCGAGCGCGATCCGCGGGAGTCCTCGCGGATCGATCGGGCCGTCGCCGAAGATCCAGAGGTCAGAGCGCAGGAGTTCCCGATGCGCGGCAAGTGTCCGCGCCAGATTCGGTGAACCCATCTCCTCTTCTCCTTCGAGGAAGAACTTCAGGTTCACCGACCGCGGAATCTTCGCCGCGGCGAGCGCATCGATCGCCGCCAGCATCGCCACGATCGGCCCCTTGTCGTCGCTCGAGGATCGCGCGTAGATTCGCGCCTCGTCGGCGAGCGGGTATTTCGCGTCGGCCCAGTCGACGGTCGGCGCGCCGTCTTCCATTTTCCCAGCCCGCAGGACCGGCTCGAAGGGCGATGTCTTCCACGCGGATTCGGGCCCGACCGGCTGGCCGTCAAAGTGCGCATAGAAAAGGAGTGTCCGCTTCGCGCGTGGGGAGCCCAGCTCGCCGTACACCGAGACCGGCGCTCCAGGCGTCTCGAGAATGCGGGCGGCGACACCCCGCTTTTCGAGCATTTTGACCAGGAGCTCGGCATTGCGCCGGATATCGGGTTCGCTCGTCGCGACGTTCGGCAGGGCGAGGAGCTCCCGCAGTTCGCCCACGATTGCCTCTTCGTGGGCGGCGACATGGGCCGTGGCAGCGACTACTGCACGCGGCTCATCCGCTGCGACGGGCGCGGAAAGCAAGGCAAGACAGGCGAGCAGCCGCTTCATTGGGCGTAGGATACCCGTAGCCGCAGACGGCCAAGGAGCGCTGACATGAAATCCAGGAATCTCCATTTGCGACTGCTCGTCAGCCTGCTGGTTCTTGGCGTTGCGGGGGCAAGCGCGCAGGAACAGGCGGCGCCCACCGCTCCGCCGGCCGGCAAGTCACTCGCCTCTTCGGCCGGAATCTTCGCCTACCCGGCGAAAGGCCAGACCGCGGCCCAGCAGACGACGGACGAAGGCGAGTGTTACAACTGGTCCAAGACGCAATCCGGCTATGACCCGATGTCGCCGCCGCCCGCCGCCGCGCCGGCGCAAGCAGCATCGGCCGAGAAGCCGGCCGCAACCGGCGCGCGCGTGAAG
>DAIRVV010000164.1:0-5800 GCA_036802645.1 Steroidobacteraceae bacterium | reverse complement strand
AGCGGTGGCGGTGGCGCTCGTCGCCCTCTACGCCGCTGCGGGGTTCCTGTGGGCGCCGGAGCTGATCCGATCGCAGACGGAAGAATTCGTCAGCGAGAACTACGGCCGGCAGGTCGAGATCGATGAGATCCGGTTCAATCCGTTTACCTTCGAACTGAACGTCGGGCAGTTCTCGTTCCCGGACGCGGACGGCAAACCCGTCCTTTCCTTCGAATTCCTGGTCGTGAATCTCGAGCTGTCGAGCCTCTGGCGGCGTGGCCCGAGTTTCAGGGAAATCGCAATCCGAAGGCCGTACGCGCGGGCGCTCATTCGTGAGAGCGGCGTGCTCAACCTCACGGACCTGATGAAGCCGTTTGAGAAGAAGCCGGGCGAACCCGCAGAGCCGAGCGAACCGCCGCGGCTCTTCATCGGCCACTTCCAGATGGACGCCGGCCAGGTGCACTTCGAGGACCGCACTCTGGAGACCATGTACACCGCCGATCTCGCGCCGATCAGTTTCGAGCTCCGCGACTTCAGCACCACAGAGAGCACCGACAACGCTTACGACCTGCACGCGCAGGCAGACTCGGGCGCGACTCTCGACTGGAGCGGCAACATGGCCCTGACGCCATTCACGTCGCAGGGGCGTTTCAAGTTCGCGAATATCAATGCGCGCCGGCACTGGTCCTATCTCCGCGAAGCCCTGGGACTCGACGTTTCATCAGGGCAGCTCGGTTTCGACGGCAGCTATGACGTACGGATCGACAAGACGACTGACCTGAAGGTGACGCTCAACCAGCTCGAGATGGCCGAGCTCGGGATCAAACCGATCGACCAGGAGATCGAGACTGCGCGATTCCAGAAGCTGCAGCTTGCGAACGCGAGCTTCGATCTTGCGAAGCGCACGGCGGGCATCGAGAAGGTGGAAGTGGCGGGCGGATCCGTTCAGGCCTGGCGGGAAGCCGACGGCAGCATCAACCTGCTCGAGCTGACGAAGTCGCCGGCTGAAGCCGCGGCTGCGCCCGATCCGCCCGCCGTAGACGCTCCGCCGCCATCAGAAACGGAAGCGCCGTTCAAATTCACCGCGCCGGACATTCACTTGCAGGATTTGATCGTCCAGGTCGAGGACCGGCAGGTGACGCCCGCAATCAAGCTGATGCTCGATCCGTTTGAGCTTCGCGTGACGGGCTATTCGACTGCGCCGGGCACGACCGTCGGCATCGTGACGGAGACGAAAATAAACGAGACTGGCGAGCTCAAGGCGGACCTTCGCTATGCGCTCGATGATGGAAAGCTCGAGGGCAGGGCGAATCTGGTGTCGTTCGACATGACCGTGATCCAGCCGTATCTCGACCGCTACACGCGCATGGATCTCCTGAGCGGCCTGCTCACGACGGAGCTCGAAGTCACGCTGCTGGCCGACGGCGGTTTCGCGACCGGCGGCACGATACAGGTGGACAAGCTCCGCACCGTGGACAAGGCACTGAAGGAAGACTTCATCAAGTGGAACATGCTCCGTGCCGAGGGCTTCCGCTACGACGGACGGGAGGCGAAGCTCCGCATCAAGACGCTCCGCATGCGCGCGCCCTATGCGCGCGTGATCATCGCGGAAGACGAGACCGTCAACCTCGCGGAGGTCTTGAAGCCGGCGACGCCCGCGCCCGCGTACGTCCCGAGCGTCGAAGTGGCGGCGCCCGGCGGCCCGCCGCCCGCGGAGACCCAGGTGGCGATCGACACCGTCACGATCGAAAATGGCTCCGCCAACTTCGCCGATTTCTGGATCCAGCCGAACTACGCCGTCAGCCTCCAGTCGCTGTACGGCACGATTGTCGGGCTCTCATCCGACCCGGCCTCGCGCGCGAAGCTCGAGCTTGCGGGCAAGGTGGACCGCTACGCGCCGGCGACCATCGGCGGCGAAATGAACCTCCTCTCGGCTGCGCTCTTCACGGACATCCGTGCGCAGTTCGCGGGCGTCGACATGACTTCGGTCACGCCGTACTCCGGGCGATTCGCCGGCTACAAGATCGAGAAGGGAAAGCTCTCGATCGATGTCACTTACCACGTCGAGAACCGCAAGCTCGTGGCCAAGCAGAAGTTCGTAATCGACCAGCTCCAGCTCGGCGAGAAAGTGGAGAGTCCTGATGCCGTCAGCTTGCCGCTGAAGCTTGCGGTCGCGCTCCTCAAGGACCGGAACGGTGTGATCGACATCGACCTGCCGATGACCGGGAGCCTCGACGACCCGAAGTTCCGGCTCGGGCCCCTCATCTGGAAGGCTTTCGTCGGCCTCCTCACCAAGATCGCGACCGCGCCATTCGCGTTGCTTGGCAGTCTTTTCGGCGGTGGCGAGGAGATGAACTTTGTCGACTTCGATCCCGGCGCGACGGCCCTCGACGCCGAAGGGCAGGAAAAGATGGCGGGACTCCTGAAGGCCCTCCAGGAGCGGCCGTCGCTACAGGTCGACGTGCCCATGACGTATTCCAACGAACTCGACGGTCCCTTGCTCGGCCGGCAGCAGGTCGACAGGAAGCTCGCGACGCTTGCGACCGGCGACCGCAATTTCCTCGGCCAGACGCCGGACGCGGAGAAGGTCGCGGTGATGCTCCAGGATCCTGAAAAGCGCTTCGAGCTGCTCGTAAGCGCATATCGCGGAGCTGCGGGCGACGAAGTGGCGCCCCCCCCGCAGGCCGCGGCCTTCGAGGCGCTCAGGAAAAAGGAGCGGACCCCCGAAAAGCTCGCGGCCGCCAATGCTGAGATCGAAGCCGCGCTGCTTGCCAAGGAACCCGTGCCGGAATCCGCGCTGGAAGCACTCGGGAAGTCGCGCGCGCAGGCGATCCAGGAAGCGCTGCTCGGCAGCGGTGCGGTCGATGCGTCGCGCGTCTTCCTGATCACGGAGGAAGCGAAAATATCAAATGCCTCCGAAGGCAAGGTACGGCTCGAGCTCAGCCTGAAATAGCGCGCCGGGAGCGCACCGCGGCCACCTGCTACGATTCGCTCCATGAATCGCACACTTGGATTGCTCGTCCTGGCCGCCGCAATTGCCGCAGCGCCTGTCCATGCGGATCCCGCCCTCGACCACGCGAAGGAAGTGCTCGCAAAATCGATCCTTTTCGACGGTCACAATGACCTGCCCTGGAAGATCCGCGGCTTTGAGGCGGCCCCCGGCGACGTTGCCGCCTACGACATTCGGGTGCGCGCGCCCGTAGACGGCCAGACCGACATTCCGCGCCTTCGCGCGGGTGGGGTCGGCGCGGTGTTCTGGTCGGTCTATACGCCGCCGGAGGCTCCCGGAAATTTCGCGCGGACCCAGCTCGAGCAGATCGATCTCGCGCGGCGAATCATCGCCCACTATCCGGACACGTTCACGCTCGCAAGCACTGCGGCCGACATCCGCGCAGCCAAGGCGTCAGGCCGCATCGGGGGCATGCTGGGGGCGGAAGGCGGCCACGCGATCGAGGATTCGCTCGCGGCGCTCCGCATGTATTACGACCTCGGCGTGCGCTACATGACGCTCACGCACAACAGGCACACGAACTGGGCCGACTCGGCGATGCAGGACCCCCCAAAACACGGCGGCCTCAACCCGCTCGGCGAACAGGTCGTGCGCGAGATGAACCGCATCGGCATGCTCGTGGATCTCTCGCATACCGCGCCCGACACCATGCGAGATGCGCTCCGTGTCTCCGGGGCGCCCGTGATCTTCTCTCACTCGAATGCGCGCGGGCTCTGCGAAATCCCTCGAAACGTCCCGGACGACGTGATCGCCATGCTGCACAAGAACGGCGGGGTGCTGATGGTGAGCTTCGTCTCCGGGTTCACGTCCCAGGAAGCGGCCGACGTCACGCTGCCGGCCATGAAGGACTACCTCGCGCGGGCAGAGGGCAAGAGCGACGAAGAGCAGAAGATACTGTACGAGGAGATCCGCGCGGAGTTGGCGAAGAAAATGCCCAAGGTCACCGTTGCTGCGGTCGCCGACCACATCGAATACATACGCAAGCACGCCAGCGTCGACAACATCGGCATCGGCAGCGACTTCGACGGCAATGACAACTGGCCCGAGGGACTCTCTGACGTCTCCATGTTCCCGAATCTCTTCGCCGAGCTGATCCGGCGCGGATGGAGTGACGAGGATCTCGCAAAGATTGCAGGCGGCAACGTGCTCCGGGCGCTGGAGCAGGCCGAGGCGGTCGCCAGGCGGCTCCAGAGTGAAAAGCCGAATTAGGACGGCGATCCTGCATGCCGTGATCGGCGCCGTTGCGGCGGGTGTCATTGCTTCGGCCGGGTTGGCGGCCGAAGCGCCCGGCGGAGACTCAATCCAGCTCGGCGAGCGCCCGTTCTACCTGATTGACGGTATGGACGACGGGCCGCTCAAGACCAGGCTCCAGGATTGCCGGGGCGGACCCTTCCGCCGAACGGACTTCTCGATCGCACACCGCGGCGCGCCTTTGAAGTTTCCCGAACACACGCGGGAGGCTTACGAAGCCGGCGCGCGCATGGGCGCGGGGATCGTGGAGTGCGACGTCACCTTTACGAAAGACGGCGAGCTCGTCTGCCGGCACGACGAGTGCGACCTCGCGACCACGACGAACATCGTCGCAACCGGACTGAACAAGAGTTGCAGCGTCCCATACGCTGGCAAGGGCAGCAGCCCGCGATGCTGCGCCAGCGACCTCACGCTCACCCAGTTCCGGACGCTGAAAGGCAAGATGGAATCCGCCAATCCCGAGGCCGCCGACGCCGCGGGCTTCCTCGGCGGTGTTGCGAGCTGGCGCACGGATCTCTATGGAGCACGCGGCACGCTCATGACGCTTGCTGAAAGCATCGAACTCAACCGCAAGCTCGGCGTGAAGCACACACCCGAGCTCAAAGCCGGCGATCCGGAACGGATCAAGCGCGTCTTCGGCAGCCAGTCAGCCTATGCGCAGAAGATGATCGATGAATTCAAGCAGGCGGGCGTCGACCCGAACGATGTCTTTCCGCAGTCATTCAACCTCGAGGACATCCGATACTGGATCATGAATGAGCCGGCCTTCGGCAAGCAGGCGGTGTATCTGGATGACGTCGATCCGGGCGCCGACAGCCCGCGCCTGACACGCGAGGAATTGAAGCAGCTCCGCGCCGAGGGCGTTCGCATAGTCGCCCCGCCGATCCCCGCGCTGCTCGAGGTAAATGTGTCCGGGAAAATCGTGCCCTCGCAGTACGCGCGAGATATCCGCGCGGCGAGTCTCGACATTATTACCTGGACCTTCGAGCGCTCCGACCTGCGGGGCGGGGCAGTGACTGGCGGCTGGTACTGGGCATTCGACCCAGCGGGCCGGACGGTGAAGAAAGACAGCGACATGTACCAGGCGCTCGACGTACTCGCGCGCGATGTCGGCATTCGCGGAATTTTCTCGGACTGGCCAGCGACGGTAACGTACTACGCAAACTGTATGGACGCGGACCTGCAGCAGATTGCACCCACGGTCGGGCAACCCTAGGCGCGCGTGCGCGAGCGCGCGTGGAAGCGTCGCGATTTTGCTGCATTGCCGCAGTCGGCCATGTCGCACCAGCGGCGGCGTCCGGCTTTCGAAGTGTCCAGGAAGAGCCAGGAGCAGTTCGGCCCGTCGCAGATCTTGAGGCGCTTGGGTTGGTGCGGCAGCACCTGCCCGGCGAAGCGCCAGGCGACTATCGAGGCAACGAGGTCAAGTCCGTCGGCCTCCCGATCCAGTACGGTCGCGAGACGTCCGCCCTCGACGCCGAAGACGTGCGCCTCGGCGCCTGCGAGCCAGTGCTCGCGCAGGAGCTCGAGCGCTTCGGGCGCCGGCGTGTGCCGCGCAGCCAT
>DAIRVV010000163.1:0-5813 GCA_036802645.1 Steroidobacteraceae bacterium | reverse complement strand
GTGGCCAGCCTGTGATGCCCTGCGACAGCGATCATGGCGGCATTATCGGTGCAGAACTCCGGCCGGGGGAAAAACACACGATCGCCATCCACCGCGACCGCTCGCGCGAGCTCCGCGCGCAAGCGCTTGTTGGCACCGACACCGCCGGCCACCACGAGCGTACCGATGCCGGTCTGGCGCAGCGCGCGCAGTGCTTTTGTCACGAGCGTCTCGACGATTGCCGCCTCGAACCCGCGGGCGACATCCGCGCGCGCTTGCGCGTTGAGTTCCTTGCCGCGCACCGCGACGACGACCGCCGTCTTCAGTCCGCTGAAACTGAAGTCGAGGCCGGGTCGGTCGAGCATCGGGCGCGGAAACTCGAACACGCCGTCGCGGCCCCGCTCGGCGAGCGCGGCGAGCGCGGGTCCGCCGGGATAGCCAAGACCCAGCAGCTTTGCGGTCTTGTCGAAGGCCTCGCCCGCGGCGTCATCCTGGGTTTCGCCGAGGATCCGGTATCGCCCGACACCCGCGACTTCGACCAGCATCGTGTGACCGCCGGACACCTGTAGCGCGACAAACGGGAACTCGGGCGCGCCCGGCTCGAGCGCCGTTGCCAGCAGGTGGCCTTCCAGGTGGTGGACGCCGAGCACCGGAATCTCCCAGGCATATCCGAGCGAACGCGCAAGCGAAGCGCCGACGAGCAGCGCGCCGATTAGCCCGGGGCCCGCTGTATAGGCAATGCCGTCAATGGCTTGCGCGGCAATGCCCGCCTCGGCCAGGGCCTCCCGGATCATCGGCAGCAGCCGTTCGATGTGGTCTCGCGAGGCGAGCTCTGGCACGACCCCGCCATGGCTCCGGTGCAACTCGACCTGGCTGTAGACCCGGTTCGCGAGCAGGCCTTTTACGCCGTCGTAGAGGGCGACCGCGGTCTCGTCGCAGGAAGTCTCTATGCCAAGAACTATCATATGTCCAAGTTTTTGATTTTCCGGGGGCGGGTCACTACAATTCCGGGCCCTTTCCCCGGGCGGTTGGCCAGTCAGAGGTTTGAATGCCGAGTGTCCGTATCCGCGAGAACGAGTATTTCGACGCCGCCCTGCGCCGATTCAAGCGCGCCTGCGAAAAGGCCGGCGTCCTGACTGAACTGCGCCGTCGGGAATTCTACGAGAAGCCCACTCAGGAACGGAAACGCAAGAAGGCGGCCGCGATAAAACGGCACCTCAAGCGCGCCTCCCGCGACGGCGGCCGCAGCGCGACGCGCTGAGTCCGGGATGAGCCTGAAGGCCCGCATCACGGAAGACATGAAGTCGGCAATGCGGGCGGGCGAGAAGGATCGCCTCTCCTGCATCCGCATGCTCCAGGCCGGCATCAAGCAACGCGAAGTCGACGAGCGCATCGAGCTCGACGACGCCCAGGTGCTCGCGGTCATCGAAAAGATGATCAAGCAGCGCCGCGAGTCGGTCGCCCAGTTCCAGGCGGGCAATCGCGTCGATCTCGTCGCGAAAGAATCCGCGGAGATCGACCTCCTCACCGGCTACCTTCCGGCGCAGCTCGGCGACGCCGAGCTCGCCGCGATGATCAAGGAAGCGATCGCCGCTTCCGGCGCCGCTTCCATGAAGGACATGGGCAAGGTCATGGGCATCCTGAAGCCGAAGGTCCAGGGCCGCGCCGACATGGGCGCGCTCTCGGCTCGCATCAAGGCCGCACTCGGAGGCTGAACGAATGTGCCCAAGCCGGGTCCCCGAAGGCCAGACTCGCGGGCACATCGTCCCGATCGGCGGCGCCGAGAACAAGGAGAACGATCCGCGCATCCTCGCGCGCCTCGTCAGGGTCTCAGGCGGCGACGACGCCGATATCGTCGTGATCCCGACCGCGAGCCGCGCGCACGAGACCGGCGGGCGTTACGTGAAGCTCTTCCGCGAGCTCGGCGCGCGTCGCGTCGACGTGATGGACTTCGACACGCGGCGCGATTGCCAGGAACCGGGCCGGCTTTTGCGTCTCCGGGAAGCGAGCGGGATTTTCTTCACCGGCGGCAACCAGCTCCGGCTCACGACGCTGCTCGGCGGCACGCCGGTCGCGAAGCTGATCCGCACCCAGAATACGCGCGGCGTCACCGTCGGCGGCACTAGCGCGGGCGCGTCGATCCTCTCCGAGCACATGATTGCCTTCGGCGATGACGGCGCGACCGCGATCGCTGGCAGCGTCCGCCTCGCACCGGGCCTCGGGCTCACGAACCGATTCATCATCGACCAGCATTTCCGCGAGCGCGACCGGCTCGGCCGCCTGATCACGGCGCTCGCCTACAACCCATTCGCCGTAGGCCTCGGTCTCGACGAGGACACGGCCGCCTTCATCGGACCGGACGAGACACTCGAAGTCGAGGGCAGCGGCGGCGTCACCGTCGCCGACGCGTCGAAGGTGAGTTTCTCCTCGGTCGACAGCGCGACCGAGGGCCAGCCGATCTGCATCCTCGGCCTCGTCGTGCACGTGCTGACGGCCGGCGCGAGTTTCAACCTGCATACGCGACATGCGACGATGGGCAGCCTGGCGCCAGCCCGCGAATGATGGAGCTGCCATGCGGATCCTCGACCGCTCCATTTATGTCGGCCCATCGCACTACGCGCGGTTTCCCGTCATCCGGCTCGAGCTCGACCTCGGCGCGCTCGAGGCCTGGCCGACCGGCAAGCTTGGCAAGACGTTCGTTGACGGCCTGATCGCGGCGCTCCCCGGCCTCGCCGAGCACGGCTGTTCCTACCAGGAGCCCGGCGGATTCATCCGCCGCATGAACGAGGACGAGGGCACCTGGCTCGGCCACGTGCTCGAGCACTGCGCCCTTGAGCTTCAGAACGTCGCGGGCGAGGACGTCAGCTTCGGCAAGACCCGGAGCACGGACAGGCCCGGCCACTATTCCGTCGTCTACGAATACGCGGAGCGCGAGGAAGGTGTCGCCGCGGGCGAGCTCGCGCTTCGGCTGCTGGCGTCGCTTCTGCCATCGAGCCTGCGTCCCGCCGGTTCCGTGCCCGAAGGCTGGGACTGGCCGACCGCGCGGGACGAATACATTCGCTTCGCGCAGCGCCGCGCGCTCGGTCCATCGACCGCCTCGCTCGTTCACGCCGCCGAGCAGCGCGACATCCCGTGGCTGCGGCTCAATGACCAGTCGCTGATCCAGCTCGGTCACGGCAAGTACCAGCAGCGCATTCAGGCGACCGTCACCGGCCGCACGCCCCATATCTCGGTCGAGCTCGCGAGCGACAAGGAAGAGACGAACCGGATACTCGCCGCGCTCGGTCTGCCCGTGCCGCGGCAGGAACTCGTGCAGTCGGAGCGCGAGGCCGTCCGCGCGGCAGGCCGCCTCGGCTACCCGGTGGTGACGAAGCCCTACAACGGCAACCACGGCCGCGGTATCTCGATCCGTCTCACGAGCGACGAAGAGGTCGCGAGGGGCTTCGTGACGGCGCGCGAACATTCGCGCTCCGTCATCGTCGAAACCTACCTCGAAGGAGACGATCACCGGTTGCTCGTCGTCAATGGCGAGCTGATCGCTGCGACCCGCCGCACGCCGGGCCACGTCGTCGGCGACGGCCGGCACACCGTCACTCACCTCGTCGAGATCGTCAATCTGGACCCGCGGCGCGGCGTCGGGCACGAAAAGGTCCTGACACGCCTGGAGATCGACCACCAGGCGCAGATGATGCTCGCGCGCGCCGGGCTCACTTCGGAATCGGTGCCGGAACCCGGCCGCAAGGTCTATCTGCGCTCGACCGCGAATCTGTCGACCGGCGGCACGGCGACCGACGTCACGGACGTGATCCACCCCGACAACCGCGACATGGCCGTTCGCGCAGTCAAGGCGATCGGCCTCGACGTCGGCGGCGTCGACTTTCTCTCGAAGGACATCGCGCTCTCCTACCGCGAGATCGGCGGCGGCATCTGCGAGATCAACGCGGCGCCGGGCTTCCGGATGCACGTTTCACCCTCCGAAGGCACGGCCCGCGATGCCGCGGGCCCCGTCATCGACATGCTGTTCCCGCCCGGTACGCCGTCCCGCGTGCCGATCGCGGCGATCACCGGCACGAACGGCAAGACGACGACCGCGCGCATGCTCGCGCACATATTGAAGATGTCCGGCTACACGCCAGGCCTCACGACAACCGACGGCGTGTACATCGACGGCCAGCGGACGGTCTCCGGCGACATGACGGGCCCGGTGTCCGCGCGCATGGTGCTCTCCGACCCGCACATCGACGCGGCCGTGCTCGAGACTGCGCGCGGCGGGCTCCTGCGTGCCGGCATGGGCGTCGCCGAGGTGGATGTCGGCGCCGTGCTGAACGTGCAGGCCGATCATCTCGGGCTGAAGGGCATCGACACGCTCGAGCAGCTCGCCGAAGTGAAGCGCGTCGTCGTCGAAGTCGCGAAGCACTGCGCCGTGCTGAACGCCGACGACGACCTCGTGCTCAAGATGTCGGCGCACACGGATGCCGAGAACATCTGCTACGTCACGATGAACCCTCAGCACACACTCGTGCGCGAGCACATACGCGCGGGCGGGCGGGCTTGCGCGCTCGAGGCAGGCGTCAACGGCCAGATGATGACGCTCTATGACCGGGGCAGCCACATACCGCTCGTCTGGACGCACCTGATCCCGGCGACACTCGAAGGGCGCGCGACTCACAATGTGCAGAATGCGATGTTCGCCGCCTCGATGGCGTTCTCGCTCGGCCTGAAGCTCGACGCCATCCGCCAGGGCCTCAGGACCTTCGACACGACCTTCTACCAGGCGCCGGGCCGAATGAATGTCTACGACGAGCATCCGTTCAAGGTGCTCTTCGACTATGGCCACAACGCACACGCAGTCGGCATGCTCGCAGACCTCGCCGGCCGGCTCGACATCACTGGCCGGCGCATCGTGGTGCTCGCGGGGCCGGGCGACCGGCGTGACGAGGACCTTCGCGCGATCGCCCACGCCGTGGCCGGGCGCTTCGACCACTACATCTGCCGGCGCGACGACAACCTGCGCGACCGCGGACCGGATGAAGTCCCCCGCATCATGGCGGCAACCCTGCTTGCGTCGGGCGTGCCGCAGTCGGCCATCTCGGTGATCCCGGATGAGCAGGAAGCCGTCGACGCGGGACTGCGCATGGGCCGGCCCGGCGATCTCGTGCTGATCTTCTCCGATGCGCTCGTGCGCTCCTGGAAGCAGATCATCTATTTCCGTCCCGAAGGCGCACCCGCCCCGCTGCCTGCGCGCGTCGAGCTGGCCGCAGCGCCCGTCGTCGAGATGGCTGCCGAGCCATTGGCGCCACTTTCACTCGAGGGCCTGATTCGCGACGAGCGCGGAATCCGCTACGCGCCCGAGGCCTCCGACTGACTGCGGCTAACGCAGCGCCCTACGCCGATTCGCGCCGCCTGACCGGCCACAACCGGTTCTTCGACGGCACCGGCGCCGTGCTCGAGACCGGGCTGCGCGACACTTCCCTGCTCCGCGACTGGGAGCGCCGTGTCCGACTCGCGCACAGGGAATTGCGCTGGCCCAGCGAGCAGGCGCGCGCGGTCGTTCACCAGAGCGGCGCCTCGCTTGCGATTTCGGCTCCCGTGGACCAGCTATTCACTGCGACCGAAGTCAACGAATGGGCGCTCTGTGCGGCGATTGCCGAGCGCGAGCCGGAGAGAACCAATAGCTTCATCGCAGCCCTCGCGCTCGAACAGCCGGAGGAGACGGAGCCGCCCGTGCTCGAAGAAGCGGGCGCATTGCTCCGGCTGCGCCGGCGCGCGGCGCGCGAAGCAAATCCGCGTCTGCGCGCGCTCGTCGATGCGACGGCGGTGCGCCGTCTGCCATG
>DAIRVV010000162.1:0-5852 GCA_036802645.1 Steroidobacteraceae bacterium | reverse complement strand
GTACTCGAACAGGAGATCGGGCGTGCGGTGGGCCGAGATGACGCGGCTCTCGAAGGGCACGGAAAGCGCGGTCAGGACTTCGGCGGCGTGCCGCATCGTGTCCCAATCGGACGACGAGCCCATGATGATGCCGACCAGCGGTTTCATCGCGGGAGTCTAGCAAAACGACCGCCAGCGCGGCCTTTCGGACCGCTCAAGTGGTTGTCGTAAAAGGGAAAACGGCCGAGGCAGACCCCTGAAATACCCCTGCGCCGACAGGGAGTGGTGCGGCGCAGGGGGGATGCCCGAAGATCAGGGGATGCTTGATACGCTGGGCAACGCAGTCAGGCTATCGCGCCATCATTTTCCGACAACCCCGGCTCTGTCTCCGGAAGGCGACAGCGTCCTACAAGAAGGCTCATCTTTGATGAAACCGGCAATCGTTTTCGCATTTGTCGTACTCCTTGCAGCGGGCATGCCGCCACGTGACGCGCGCGCGGAGGATCCCGACCTCGCGCATGCGCGCGAGCTGCTGAAAAAGCATCCGTTGATCGACACGCACAATGATCTGCCGGCCGTGATTCGTGAGAGCGGCAATCCACCACGCGATGTCGCGGCCTATGACCTGAGCCGCCGGACCGCCGGCGACACGGACATCGCCCGACTGCGCGAGGGCGGAGTCGGCGGCCAGTTCTGGTCCGTGTGGATACCGAGCCTGCCCGAGGTCGGCAAGCGCGGCTTTGCGCGCATTCAGCTCGAACAGATCGACATCGCGCTCCGGATGATCGAGCGTTATCCCGACACCTTGCAGCTCGCATTGACCGTCGATGACATCGAGCGGGCAAACGAAACCGGACGCATCGCTTCGCTGCTCGGCATCGAAGGCGGTCACGCCATCGAAAATTCCCTGGGCGCGCTGCGCGCCTACCACCGGCTCGGCGTGCGATACATGACGCTGACGCATTTCAATGGCAATGACTGGGCGGATTCCGCTACGGAAGCGCCGCGCCATGGAGGCCTCTCGAAGTTCGGTACAGAGGTCGTGCGGGAGATGAACCGACTCGGCATGCTGGTCGACATATCGCACGTATCGGCCGACACGATGAATGACGTGCTCGACGTCACGGAGGCGCCAGTCATGTTCTCGCATTCGAGTGCGCTTGGCCTCACGCCGAGTCCGCGCAATGTTCCCGATACCGTGCTCTCCCGGCTGCCGAAGAATGGCGGCGTCGTGATGGTCGATTTCATTTCGGAGTTCAGCGTCATCGGTCCCGAGCACGGGCGATGGAGGGCCGGCTTCGAGGCCGCGACCGGCGGGATCAAGCTCGGCGATGCGCGTTACGACGAGGCGGTCAAGAAATACTCGGCCGATCACCCGGAGCCGAAGGCGACGATCCAGGACGTCGCAGCGCACGTCGAGCACATGCGCGACGTCGCAGGGATCGATCACGTCGGCATCGGCGCCGATTTCTTCGGCGAGCCGGCGTTCATGGCGACGGGGCTCGAGGATACTTCGCGCTATCCTTACCTGTTCGCCGAGCTCATTCGGCGGGGCTGGAGCGATGAAATGCTGGTCAAGCTGGCCCGAGGCAATATCCTGCGGGTCATGCGCGGGGCAGAGCAGGCGGCGGCCCGCCTGCAGAAAGTCCGGCCGGCCTCCTACCTGACCATCGAGCAGGTCGACGGAGGACGTGAACTGCCGGACAAGTATTGAGGATCAGCCATTACCTGCGAGCGCTTCCTGCACCCGGCGAAACAGCTTGCGGCCGGCGCCGGCGGACTTGCCTGACTTCCGTTCTGCAAGCGCGGCGCTCGCGAGCCGCGCCAGTTCCTGACGGTCGGCTGTGGGAAACTGGGCCGCGAACTCCGCGATTGCGGCATCGCCGCCTTCCACGATCCGGTCCCGCCAGCGTTCCGCCCGGCGAAACCGCGCCGCATCCTGGCGCGCCACGTCGGCTGCCGAGTCGAGTGCGAGACGGATCGGCTGCGGATCGATGCTGCGCATCAGCTTTGCGACGAACTGGCGCTGCCTGACGAGCGCGCCGCGGCTCGTGATCCTGCGGGCCAGTGCGACGGCATCCGCGAGCTTTTCCGGCAGCCCGAGACCGGAGATCGCATCGGCAGGCGCGTCGATCAGTCGGTCGGCCAGATCCTGAACGGCCCGGGCCTGGCGCTTCAGCTCTCCCTTGGTCGGCGGAGGGATGCCGCCAGGCAACTCGCGGCGGCGCATTTAGCGATGCTAGCATGCGCGCCATTGCCCACCGCCCAAGCACCGGTACAATTCACCGGGCAAATGACCGCTGCCGCTCAACCTGACCAGAAGGCGCTTGAACAGGTCGTCGAGCGCGCCCTCGCGCTCGCGCGCGCGGGCGGTGCCACGGCAGCCGAGGCGGGTGTCGGCGTGTCGACCGGCCTGCTCGTGACGGTGCGGCTTGGTGAAGTGGAAACGGTGGAATACCAGCGGGACCGCAGTCTCGGCGTGACCGTATATGCGGGCAAGCGCAAGGGTTCTGCCAGCACCGCGAATCTCACGCCGGCCGCGGTCGAGCAGACGATCGCAAAGGCGCTTTCCATCGCGAGCTTCACGGCAGACGACGAATTTTCCGGCCTGCCCGATGCCGGGTTGATGGCGCAGAAGCTGCCCGACCTCGATCTGAGCCACCCCTGGGAGCTCGAAGCGCCGGAAGCCATCCAGCTCGCCAAGCGCTGCGAGGCCGCAGGGCTCGCATTCGACAAGCGGATCCGCAATTCAGAAGGCGCGTCGGTCTCGACGCATCGCAAGCTCCGTGTCTTTGGCAACAGCCATGGATTCATCGGCGGCTATCCGTCCACTTCGCACAGCGTGAGCTGCGTGGTGCTCGGACAGGATGAAGACGAAATGCAGCGCGACTTCTGGTACACGGCCGCGCGCGACTGGCGCACGCTCGAGGACGTCGAGGAAGGTGGCCGCCGGGCAGCCGAGAAAGCCGTGCAGCGGCTTGGGGCATCGAAATTGTCGACCCGCAAGGCGCCGGTGCTGTTCTCGCCTGAACTCGCCCGCGGCCTGATCGGTCACCTGGTCGGCGCCATCGGCGGTTCCGCGCAATACCGTCGCAGCAGCTTCCTGCTCGACGCAAGGGGCGAACAGATCTTCCCCGAAGCGATCTCGCTGATCGAGCGGCCGCACTTGCGCGGCGCTCTGGGCTCGGCTCCGTTTGACGGCGAGGGCGTCGCGACTCGCGACCGGGAGCTGGTCGTAAACGGCGTACTGGACGGCTACCTCCTCGATTCCTATTCGGCACGCAAGCTCGGACTGGTCACGACGGGCAATGCCGGCGGCGTGCACAACCTCGTCATCCAGGGTCACATGCTCGACCCGAAGACGCTGCTTCGGAAGCTCGGCAACGGGCTGCTCGTGACAGAGATGATGGGGCAGGGCGTCAACCCGGTGACCGGCGACTACTCGCGGGGCGCATCCGGCTACTGGGTCGAGAATGGCGAAGTCGGCAGGCCCGTCCACGAAATCACGGTTGCGGGCAATCTTCGTGAGATGTTCCTCGGCATCGTGGCCCAGGGTGACGACGTGGACCGCCGCGGCGCGATCCATTCCGGTTCGCTGCTGATCGACGAGATGACGATCGCCGGCGACTAGGCTGGCTGCCGGGCCGCGAGGTCGCGAAGTGTCATGCCCTCGACTCGCTCCCGCATCGCGGATTCGAGCGAGTTCGCGATTTCGTCGGCGACGGGCTCGGTGCGCGCGCGCCACAGGAGCCAGGTTGCGTACTCGCGTTCGTCGCGGACGGCATTCAGCACGTCGCCGAGTGTGATGCCCACGAGGTCGCGCGCCGGCAGCAATTCTTCGTTTTCGGTGAGCGTCAGCAGACCCGCGCGCTCGAGCGAAACGGTCACGGTTCCAAGCGCGGAGCCCGGAATCTGAAGGTCCTCGGCGAGCTCGCGCTGCTGCCAGGGCTGCTCGCCGGCGACGAATTTCCGCGCGATCAGCAGCATGACGGTGAAGGCGAGCCGCTCGCGCAGCGCGCTCGTGAGGCGAAGCGGTGCCTGGCCGACCCGGAGGTAGCGCTGATTTTGCACGTAAAAGGAGAGCTGCGCGCCGATCAGCAGGATGAGCCAGCTCACGTAGATCCAGATGAGCGCCGCGAGGAAGATCGCAAAGCCCGCGTAGATCGCGACCATCTGTGTCGAGGCCGACACGATCTTGGCGAACACGGCGCCGCTCGCGGCCCAGAGCGCGCCGCCGGTGACGCCGCCCGCGAGCGCGGCCCGGAAGCGGACGCGCGTGTTCGGCACGAATGAATAGAGGAAAGTGAAGACGCCGGTCACGAACGCGTAGGGTCCCAGCATTCCGAGCCCGCGGACGATCGCACCAAACGGCTCGTGCCGCGCCAGCCAGACCATGAACGAATTGCTGGTCACCGCGCCGAACAGGCCGAAGACGACGACCAGGAAGATCGGCCCGACGACCATGAGGCTCAGGTACTCGCTGACGCGGCGCATGAAAGATCGCGGGCGCTCGACATGCCAGGCGAAGTTGAACGCCTCTTCGAGCTTCTGGATCGTGGATACGACGGTGTAGAGCAGGAATGCGAGCCCGACCGAACCGAGCACGTCGCCGCGTACGTTTTCGACGAAGCTCATCATCTGGGTCGTCAGCTCGCCGGCACGCTCGCCGATCGGCCGGAGGAACTCGAAGATCAGCGGCTCCAGATCGCGGTGTACGCCAAGTCCTTTCAGAATGGCGAACGCGAAGGCGACGAGCGGCACGAGCGAGAGCAGTGTCGTGTAGACGAGCCCCATCGCCCTCAGGTTCAGCTCGCCGGTCAGCAGGTCGCGTACCAGTGCGAAGGGATAGCGCAGCAAATCGAACAGCCAGTTCGCGGGCCTGACCGCGAGGTCGTGGCGCTCGAACAGCAGCCGCTCGATGCGCTGGCGCAGCTCCGCGATCGGGATCATCACGGCAGCGTGGCACAGGGCATTCGCTCCCGCAAACGGGCTTGCCTGCGCCTGCTAGAGTGCGGCGATGCCCGGCGACTACCCGGAACGGATCGTCTGCCTGACCGAGGAGACGACGGAGACTCTGTACCTTCTCGGCGAAGACCGGCGCATCGTCGGCATCTCGGGCTTCACCGTGCGGCCGCCACAGGCGCGACGCGAGAAGCCACGCGTGTCCGCCTTCACGAGCGCGAAAATCGGGCGCATCCGCGAGCTCGAGCCCGATCTGGTGCTCGGTTTCTCGGACCTGCAAGCGGATATCGCCGCCGAACTCGCGCGCGTGGGCATCGAGGTTCACCTGTTCAATCACCGAAGCGTCGCCGGTATTCTTCAGATGATCCGCATGCTGGGCGGGATGATCGGTTGTGAAACGAAGGCCGCCGCCCTTGCCGGACAGCTGGCGGATGGCGTGGAAGTTGTGCGGCGTGCCGCCTCGAAGCTGCCGCGCCGGCCTCGGGTCTATTTCGAGGAATGGGACGAGCCGCTGATCGCCGGAATCCGCTGGGTCGGAGAAGTGATCGGGATCGCGGGTGGCGACAACTGCTTTGCGGAGCTTGCAGCGATGCCTCTCGGCCGGGATCGCATCATTGCGGACCCCGCGGAAGTCGTGCGTCGCGCGCCCGACATCATTTTCGGATCCTGGTGCGGCAAGAAATTCCGGCTGGAACGGGTTGCCGACCGGCCCGGCTGGGGCGCGATCCCCGCGGTGCGCGACGGCGAGCTGCACGAGATTAAGTCCGCGATCATCCTGCAGCCGGGGCCGGCGGCGCTGACCAATGGGCTCGCCGCGATCCACGCGCACATCGCGCGCTGGGCGGGCGGGTAAAAGGGGACAGTCACCTTTTCCCGAAGGACCGAAGGAAAAGGTGACTGTCCCCTTTTAC
>DAIRVV010000161.1:0-5885 GCA_036802645.1 Steroidobacteraceae bacterium | reverse complement strand
GCGCCGCTGCCGATACGGATCGTGACGATGCCGGGTTGCTGAAGTTTCAGTACGCCCGCGTGGATCGCGGCGGCGCAGACGGCGGAGTCGTCCGTGTAGACATCGGTGCCGTAGACGTTGGCTTTCGAGCCTTCGCTCGCCGGACAGACAAATGTGAAGTGTTCGTCGACCTGCTCCCGCAACGCTGACGCGCCCTGGGCGGGCCCGAGTCCCAGCATGCCTTGCGCCAGCGCAGGCCCGGCAGCGCAGAGCGCGGCAAGCGCGAATGGCACTCGCAGCACGGGACGGACGGCTGTCATTGCGACCCGACCTTTCGGAGCGTGAAGACCGAGCGCTCCTCGTTGCACATGCCTCCGCAGGTGCCCGTCAGCACCTTGCGCGCGACGACACCATCCTGGCCGACGTATTCCCAGTTGGTCAGGAAATTGATGTTGCCGTCAGGCTCGCGGCCGGACATGTACGACGTCCACCAGAACGGGAACGGATTCACGTCGCCCGGTACGCAGCGGAAATTGACATTGGTCTGCAGCGTCTCGGTCTCACCGGCGCCCATCGGGATCCAATAAGTCATCTGCACGTCAGCCTTGCCGGGCACGCGCGCCCCGTTCTGTTCGGAGGGCGGCGTGATCTGTATCCAGGTCTCGAGCACCTGCAACTGGCTCGTACCTGAGCCCGAGATCAACGGATCGCAGACTTTGCGTTCCGGGCCGGGCGCGGAGCTGAATTGCAGGCTGCCGTTACCGTCGTAGAGCCGGTACATCTTTCCGTCGGGCTTACGACGCCAGGGCTTGGTGGAGGCGGTGAGCCTGGCGGAGCCACGCGCGGTCGATTGAACGGACTGCACGGGTTCGCGCGAAACGATGCTCGACTCGAAGTGCAGCTCGTAATCGCCGCCCACGCGAATTTTCCAGTGCTCGTTGGCGAGTCCAGCCGGCGACCAGGCCTCGGCCCGCATGCCATCGCCTTCCTTCGGATCGCTGTCACTCCGCGCGGTGTACTTGACGATGAAACCGCCGTCCGGACGGACCTGTTCCACGGCCCCAGGCACCCGACCGCCTTGGACAGCCTCCGCCCTCCATTTGCCGTTCGGGATCGGCTGCTGGTCGTCGCGGGTCCTGTAATTGACGCGAATCTCCACCGTCTCGCCCGGCGCCACCGTGCGGCTCTCGCTCGGCGGATCGAATTGCAGCTCGGCGCAGGCATTTGGCTTGTACAGTTCGGGGCGCACGAGGAGAACGACCTGGCTCGCATTCCATGCGAGCGCGGCGGCAGCAAGGTCACTCGTCACCGCAATGTCCTTCAGGGCTGCCATGTCCGGCATGCCGCCTTCGCCGATGCGAAAGCGCCGGTGAATCTGGACCGGGCCGGTTCGAACGCCTTCGATATCGGCGGTGTAGTCGCCGTTGAATTCGGCCTCGGTGATCGAGAGGTCGTCATTGACGACGGCCTTGAGCCGCAAGTTGACGCGCTTCGCGTAGTGCTTGCGCTCGGTCGGGACCACGTCGGTATCGACCGTATCGAGGATTAGCGAGAACTCGAAGTCGCCTGCCAGGACAAACTTGACCGGTGCGGTGCCTTCTGGCATCGGGCACTTGTTGATGAACCCGCCGATCGTCATCGTGAAGTTGGACGAACTGCCGTCGGTGTCCTGGGTGTTGCCCGTCCGTGTCTCGCGATCGATCGTCTTTCGTCCGAGCTTCCCGCGAGGCACCGGTACGACAGTCTGGCTGCGCGTGATCTCGTAGCCGTCCTCGACGGTGGTCGCAGCCGGCGCCGCCGCCGCGGCGAGCGCGGCGACGGCGACGAGGAATGCGAATGCGATCCGCGACATCATCGGCATTACTGGGTGAGCACGGCCGTGACGGTTTTCTCCGCGACCTGCTGGACGAGCGGCCGCAGGAGATCCTCGCCGTTTTCCTTGGCCTTCGACTTCAGGGTCTCCTCGAGCGGCGTCATCGAGCCGCCGATCGCGACGAATCGGTAGGTGACGGAGATCTCGTCGCGCGCTTTCACGCTGCCCGCCTGCGCCTGGGTGAGGCTCGCGAGCGCGCTTTCCTGGGCGGACTGCATTGCCGCTTGCGAGGCGACCTGCGTCGCCATGCCGGCGATCATGGAGGCGTTTCCGCCCATCGCACCGAGTCCGGGCAGCATGCTCGCCGCCGGCCCCAGCATGCTCAACATTCCGCCCATGCCCTTGCCGCCTTTCTTCTGCGCGACGCTCGTGTAGAGCACGTGCGTGCAGTTCTGGGCCTGCGCCTCCGCCTCGATCTGCGCCGCGATCTTCGCCTGGAGCGGCACGAGCTCGAGCCGCGGGCCCGTCATGTAGCTCATGATGAGCTGGCGCACGGGCTCGCCCACGTCCTGGCCGGAGTTCCCCTGGCCGAGCTGGGCTTCAGGCAGGACGATGCCGATGCGCGCGGCAAGCGCCGCGGCCGGCGCCGTGTCCTGGGCCGAAGCCGGGACACCGGACAGCGCAGTGAAACCGAGGATGGATAAAACGATCGATCGCCTGGCCATGGGGCTTTCCTCCCGAAAAGTGAATCCCTACACCTAAGCGCGCAAGGCGCCGGTGAATTGGCTCATCGTGGAGAAAAGCCGGCCCGAAGGGGCTCAACCGGCAGATCGGATGGCGGAAAGCCTCCCGATTTCGGCCGTTGCGCGTGTGAGCCCGGCGTTCGCTTCGTCGACCGGCCGCCGATCCATGTGGTCGAGGGTGACGCTCGCGGTGACCCGCTTGAAGTGGGGAATCGCCTTCTGGTACAGACGTTCTGCGAGTCGCCACTCCCGGAGCTGCGCCGCGCTATCCGGCGCTGCGTTCAGGGCGCGCCGCGCATGGATCTGGCCGAGGCCGAAATTCATCGTTCCAAGCAGGTACTGCACCTTGAGGGTATCGCTGTCCCGGGCGATGTCCTCGAGCACGGCGGCATTTTTCTCGAAGACCGCTGCAGCTTCGTCGACCTTGCCGAGTTCCAGCAGCGCCCGGCCGAGTGGCCAGGCAAGGTTCGCTCCGTCGACGCGTGCCTGGACATTGCTGGCGTCGGCCGCGAGGCGGGCCGCGAGAGGTTCCGCTGCGCGCGCGGCATCGACGGCGCCGCGGTAGTCTCCCGTCTCGCACAGCACAAAGGCAACGTTGAATCGGTCGAGCAGCAGCGCGCGCGCGTACTTGGTGTTTCCGCCATCAGTCGCGGCGACGAGCCGCTCGCTGACCGCGAGTGACTTCCTGTGAAACCCGAGGGACTCCTCGAGCGTCGCGGGCGATGCCTGATCGCCGAGCACGGCGATTGCAAGGTGGCTGTATGCCGTGCCGAGCTTGTAGCCGAGGTCGAGGTCATCGGGCCTCTGCCCGGTCAGGTCCTCGAGGATGGCGACGGCCTTCTTCGCCGAAGCGATGCCCACCTCGTGCTCGCCCGTCATGTCCATGGTATATGCATTTGCCGAATAGGCATCGGCAAGGCCACCGCGCATCGCGGCATCCGGCTGCGTCTCCATGAGTGCTTCGTACATCGTCACCGCTTGCCGCGACGCCGATGCCGCTTCCTTCGACTCGCCGAGAAGCAGCAGCAGCCTGCTGCGGCGCAGGTGATTTCGCGCCAGCGCGCTGCGCGCGCCGATGTTCTGCGCGTCAGCGGCGACGATCGGCTCGAGGAGTGAAACCGCTTTCGTATAGCTCTCGAGGGCGGCGCGTGGTTCTCCCTTGTTCGCTGCCCCATACGCCTGCCCCTGGATATCAGCGACTTTCTCATAGGCAGCCGCGAGCTCCTGCCGCAGCGCGTGGTCATCGCCCGCTTCTCCGGCGAGCGTGTTCAGGTATTCGAGCGCCGTGCTAACGAGCAGCGTCCGCGCTTCGGTCGACCCGGGCAGGTCCTTGATCGCATCGTGCACGCGGAACATGAAAGCGTTGGCCAGGCCGCGCACGCTCGCGAAATGGCGCTCCGCGCGTTCACGCTCCTGAGCGGCGATGCGCGCTTCGTGCAAAGAGAATGCAGTCGCAGCGACCAGTGTCACGGCCAGCAGCCCGGCGGCTGTCATCTCAAGCTTGTGCCGGCGCAGGAACTTTCCGGCACGATAGCTCAACTGGTCGCCGCGGGCGGCGACCGGCAGCCCGCCGAGATGGCGCCGAATGTCTTCCGCGAGCTGCTCGACTATCGCGTACCGGCGTTCCGGCTCCTTGCGCAATGCCTTGAGGATGATGGCATCGAGATCCCGGCTGAGGCGCTCGCTGCGCTTGCCGCTCATTGAAGCAGTTGCTGAGCTCGGCCGCACCGGCTCGGTATCGCAGATCGCGCGGATTGCATCTTCGGCGGTGTCGAGCGAGCTTCGATACGGGCTCTGTCCGGTGAGCAGGACGTAGAGCACGACGCCGAGCGAATAGACGTCGCTTGCCATCGTGATCGGCTTGCCCAGCACCTGCTCGGGGCTCGCATACCCGGGCGTGAGAACCTGCATCAGCGTGGGGGACGGTGCGGCCGCTGCCTCGGGAGTCGCGGGCTGGAGAAGCTTGGCGATGCCGAAATCGAGCAGCTTCACCGAGCCGGCCGGAGTGACGAGGATATTGCCCGGCTTGAGGTCGCGGTGAACGACCAGGCGCTGATGCGCATAGCTGACCGCCGAGCAGACGTCGCAGAACAGCTTCAGGCGATCGCGATTGGAAAGACCGAGCCTTTCCGCATACCGGTCGAGCGGCTCGCCGTTGACGAGTTCCATGACGAGGTACGGCGAGCCATCGTCGGTCGCGCCGCCGTCGAGTAGCCGCGCGATGTTCGGGTGTTCGAGTGTCGCGAGGATCTGGCGCTCTGCGCGAAAGCGCTGGAGCACGAATGACGCGTGGAAGCCGCCCGGCAGGAGCTTGATGGCGACCTCCTTCTCGTACTCGGCGTCCACGCGGCGCGCAAGATAGACGTCGCCCATTCCCCCATGGCCGATCAGCGACTCGATCCGGTAGGGTCCGATTCGCCGGCCGAGCCAGGAGTCGGTCTCGGCCGGCCCGATGTCGCCGACGATGAGCGCCGCCGCAGGCCGGTCGACGATCGCAACTTCCTCGTCATGGGCCGCAAGCAGCGAGTCGACTTCCGCACGCAATTCCGCATCGTCGCGGCAGGCCTCATCGAGATAGGCGCTTCGTTCCACATCCGGCAGGGCGCTCGCGGCGGTGAAGGTGTCCTTCACGAGCTGCCAGCGATCCGGCGTCATGGCGCCGCTCCCGACGTGAGCTCGCGCTGCAGCCAGGCCCGCGCGATCGCCCACTCGCGCTTCGCGGTGGCCGGCGAGATATCGATGACCGCGGCGGCTTCCTTGATGCTGAGGCCGCCGAAAAAACGAAGTTCAACCAGTTTTCCCTGTCGCGGATCGAGCGCTTCGAGTCGCTCGAGCGCGTCGTGGATCGCTGCAAAGTCGACCTGGGATTCCTGCTGCGGCGCCGTGCCGTCCTCCGCGGCGGACGCAACGTCGCCGTCATCCACGGCCAGGACGGCTTCGATGTCGACCTGTTGTGCGCCGCCACCGCGTTTAGCGGCCGTGCGCTTGCGGGCGTGGTCCACAAGGACACGCCGCATCATCTGCGAAGCGATGCCGAAGAACTGGGAGCGGCTTTGCCAGTCGACCTGGGTCTGGTCGACCATGCGCAGGAACGCTTCGTGGACGAGCGCCGTTCGCTGCAAAGTATGCGCACCGCGTTCGTGGGTCAGGTGCCGCCGCGCCATGGCGCGCAGCTCTTCGTAGACGAGCGGGACCAGCGAGGCGAGGGCAGCCTGATCGCCCGCGCGCCATCGGAGCAGAAGCTGAGTGACCTCCCCGGCGGGGACCTCGCGACTCATGGCGGCCCTCTTTTCGCCGCCATGATACGCGCCGCCCCAATGGCGCGTCAGCGCGTCGCCGCGGGTCGCGCT
>DAIRVV010000160.1:0-5993 GCA_036802645.1 Steroidobacteraceae bacterium | reverse complement strand
TGATCGCGCGCGCGGGCGGCTTCACGGCGCCGCGCGCGTGAGAACGCGGCCGATCTGGTTGGCATCGGTGCCGAACCACATCGCGCCGGTTTTCGGGTCGTACATCATGTGCCGGATCGTGTCGCTCACGTCGTGCACCGCGACGAAGCGTTCGCGCTTCGGGTCGAACACGACGAGCTTCTTGTCGGGCCCGGTCTGCGAGATCCAGAGCCGGCCGTCGCCGTCCTGCGTGAGCGCGTAGGGCTTCGACGTCGCGCCGCCCGGCATGGCGTACTCCTTGACCTTGCCGGTCGTGGGGTCGATGCGGCCGAGATAGCCGCGCGGCTCGTCGCCGTACCAGACGGCGCCGTCGGCCGTGACCTCGAGGCGGCGCGATCGCGAATCGGGCGTCGCCTCCGGGAACTGCTTGAGCGCGAGCGTCTTCGGGTCGATGCGCACGACCTTGTTGGTGCCGAGCAGCGACACCCACGGCCGCCCCTCGTCATCCATCACGACGCCGTAGGGGCGCGCGGGCGTGTCGTGCGGCGTCGCGAGCTCGAGCTTGCCGGTCTGCATGTCGAGTCGCCCGATGCGGTTCGACTGTTGCGAGGTGAACCAGATGTGGCCGCGCCCATCGAACACCATCGTGTGCGGGTCACCTGCCTCGCCGGTCATGTAGGTCTTCACGTCGCCGGTCTTCGGGTTGAGCTTGCCGATGCGGCCGTTGCGGTTGCCCGCGTACCAGACGAAGCCGTCCGGGTCGACGATCACGGTGTGCGGGTTGGTGCCGTCCTCGATCTCGTAGCGGCGGAAGGTCGAGGCCTTCGGGTCGAAGTAGGCGATGTAGTTGCCGGCCTGGCCGACGAACCAGACCTTGCCGTCGGGACCGACATATGGATCGCGCGGGCGGCCGCCGTATTCGACTTTCCATTCCTGCACGACCGGCGCGTCGGCGGCGGATTGGCTGGCGGCCAGGGCGGCGGCAGTCAGGAAAAAGATGGGGAGGAGGGAGAGGGTGGCGGCGCTCATCATGGGCATTCCTTTCGTATTCGGGGCATGCATTTGCACCGGAATTTGGCCCCGTAGTCGCGGCAAATCCATGTTACCGAAGCGACCATGCCGGTACAGCATCGTTCCTGGAACTTGCGGATTCTGGGAGCTTTTCGTGGACTTCCTTTACTCGCTGTATGATGCCCTCGTCAGCATCAACGTTCCGTCCGACAAGGCGCGGGCGGTCGTGGATGCGATGGAGCGCGACATGGGCACCACGCTGGCAACGAAGCAGGATTTGGAGATACTCAGTCGGGACATGAAGAACGGCTTCGAGCTGGTTGACCAGAAGATTGAAAATTTGCGAATTAAGCTGGAATCGAAGATCGACGGGCTCGAGCATCGGATGACCATCAAGCTGGGGTCCATGATGATCGTCGGTGTTGGCCTCACCATCGCCGTGCTGCAAATCTTGAGCTGAGTCCCTCCGCTGGCAACCGCCGGCACCCGCCATGTTTGCACTCCGGACGTGCGAATTCCGCATTGCCACACTGTCAGTCCTTGACTTTCTGACCGCTTTAGTCTGTAATTTCTGTCATGACAGAAATTACAGACAGTCAGCCAAGCCTCTCTGAACCCTTAGCACCCGCCGTCCAGCAGTTTGTCCTGCATTGGGGCAACCTGGGCGAGCGCTGGGGCGTCAATCGCTCGGTCGCCCAGATCCACGCTCTTCTATATGTCGCTGAAAAGCCGCTGACGGCGGAGGAGATCGCGGATGCGCTCGGCATCGCGCGTTCCAATGTCTCGAACTCGATCCGCGAGCTGATGACCTGGGACCTGATCCGCTCAGTGCCCGTGCTGCGGGACCGCCGCGCCTTCTATGTGGCGGAAACGGACCTCTGGACGCTGGTCTCGCGCATTGCGGCCGGCCGCAAGGCGCGTGAGCTCGATCCCGCCGCGGCGGCGCTGAAGGAATGTGTCGAAGCCGCGCAGCGGGACGACGACGTCAACCCCGTCGTGACGCGGCGCCTGCGCGAAATGCTCGAATTCGTCGAGCGAACGGGACGCTGGTACGAACAGATGATCCGCCTTCCGCGCCCGCAGATCACGGCGTTGATGAAGCTCGGCGCGGGCGTCGTGCGCCTTCTCGACCGGGGCGGATCGAAACGGAGCGGGGAGTCGGCCGCCGCGAGATAAGACGATCCACCAAGGAGCATGCCATGAACGAACTTTTCTCACTCGTTTCCGCAGTCGCCGTCAGTCTCGTGGTCAGCACCGTGATCCTGCTCGTGATCGTCAAGCCGCTCCGCCAGATCCTGGCGCAGCTCTGCAAGAATGGGGAATCAACGTCGTTCTGGGTCGCCTTCACGATCGTCATGCTGTTCGCGACACCGCTCTTCTTCTCCGTCCTGTGGACGCCGCTCTATCACGAGAGCGCAGTGTTTGCGCTGCGAGCGGCGATGCTCGCTTCGTTGTTCGGGGCCATCGCCGGCCTCGCGATTGTCGGCTTCAGGCTCGCGACCGCCCGGCAGATATAGCGGCCGTCGATCACGGGAGGGCCGGCATGCAGAGTGTGATCCGGACTCGACCGCTCCTCGCGCCGCGGCACGGCTCTTTCCGGTCGCTCATCGGCGAAATGAACTGGCGGCGACTGCCGATCGCCGTCCAGGTCCGGTTCGAGCGCGAGCTCGCCCCGGGGGATTCGGCGGCCTTCATCGGTGCGGTCGCTTCGACACGCATGTCGCTATTCGGTCGCTTCTGGGCGCAGCTCGCGCGCCTGATCGGCGCGCCGCTGCCGCTCAAGAGGCTCGAGCGTGCCGCGGCCGCCGTGATCGTCACGCAGGATGAAGCCAGCGATTCACAGGTCTGGACGCGCCTCTACTACGAGAATGGCCGGGTACCCCAGATGATCTGCTCGACCAAGCGGTTCGCGGGCCCGACGGGCCTCGAGGAATGCGTCGGCGCGGGAATCGGGATGGCGCTTGCCGTGTCCGTCGAAGACCGCGCGCTTGTGTTTCGGAGCACGGAGTACTTCTGGCGGATGGGCGCGCTGCGCCTGCACATCCCGGACTGGCTGTCGCCGGGTCGCACTGCGGTTTTCCATCGCGAAGAACGGGCGGGGCGATTCAGCTTCACGCTCGTCGTGACACACCCGTGGTTCGGCGAGACGATCCGCCAGGTGGCGTTTTTCCGGGATGCCGGTTGATGACGCGGGCCGTCATATTCGACGGCTTCTGCCACGTTTGCAGTGCCGGTGTGCGCATCGTGAAGAAGCATCCCGTCGAACCGCCTTTCGAGCTGATCCCGATGCAGAGCGAGCGCGGTCGTGCGCTTCTGACCGAGCACGGAATCGACCCGGCAGATCCGATGACCTTTCTCGTGCTGGATGGCGACAAAGCGCTGACCGAATCCGATGCCGCGATTCACATCATGCGCGTCATCGGCGGCATCTGGCGTGTCGCCGCACTGGGTCGAATTCTCCCCAAGTCCTGGCGCGACTGGCTCTATCGCGTGCTCGCGCGCAATCGCTACAACTGGTTCGGCAAGCGCGATACCTGCTACCTGCCGTAGCGTCTCGTCAGCCTGCTCTCACAAATCGAATCGCGAGCGGGCTCAATTCCCCGAAGATCTCCGCGCGCGTCAGGAATCCCAGGCAGGGATGCGCACCGCGGATCGCAAGCGGCGCGTAGCCCGGCAGCCCAAGCAGTTTCTTGACGATGAGGGCGGCAGGCGCGGCCGGCACTTGTGGCCCGTCGCCTTTCTCCGCGATCAGCGTGCCCGTGCGGACATTGATGTTGTTGTTACCTGCGCCGCGAGCGATCACGCGCACATGCATGGCGCCCGTATCCGCGCCGAAAGCGTTGAAGAGATCGGCGATTCGGATCACGAGCGCAGCGGACGGCTCGAGCGATGAAATCAATCCCGCACGGACCGCACGCGCTGCCGTCGACAGACCGAGATGCAGGGGCGACATCGCGAGGCCTGCGCGAATCGATGCCTTCTGAAGCGACGGAAACCGGCTGCGCCACAGCCCGCGCTCCGGCGTGTCGACATTCGACAACCAGCGCACACCGACGGGCGGGGGATAGCGATGGCGTGTCAGGCCGCCCCAGCCGTACTCGGCGTCGCCGCCCAATTGCGGAATCGGCTTTCCGCAATTGGAGAGGATCGAGCGAACTGTCGCGAGTCCACGCGGCGCGCGATGGCCAGGAGAGATGCCGACATCGATTTCGAGGACATCGGGGCGGTCGGTCACCAGATCGTCGACCAACGCCGTCGTGATGGCCGGAACCGTCGAGGCGCCGCTGATGATGGCCGCATCGTTCGTACTGGCGATGGAATCGAGAGCCGTGATGCCCACAACCCATTCGCGCGCGTCGGCCATGTCGACATAGTGAATTCGATTGAGCGCGCAACGTCGCGCGAGCTCGTAATCACGGGCCTGAAACGGGCCAACGGTGTCGACGACGACATCAGGTCGCGCCGCGACAACCCGCTCCAGTCCCTTGGGACTTGTGATGTCGACAGCGAACGCGCGGTGGCGGCCCGATGGAAGCGCTTTCGTCAGTGCGGCCGCCGCACCCAGGTTGCGGCCGGCAATGATCAGCGATATCTCAGGGTGTTTGGCGAGACTCCTGGCGATCAGGCTGCCGAAAGTGCCGTAGCCACCGAGAATCAGGACAACGCGCTCGGACATCTGCAGGAATTGTAGGCGACGATTGACGGCCTGAGGGATCGGCAGGCGCGTCAGTTGCGCTATTCTAATGTCATGAACACCCCACGCCTCGTCACATGGACCGCGACCGCGTTGGCGCTCGCCCTTTCACCACAACTCCTCGCCCAGCAGGTCGAACTCGACGTTCCCGTCCTGAGCAACGAGATCACGGGCCGCCTTGAGGGCTACAGCTACAAGGAGGGACCGGAGTCGAAACTGGAATTTCGCGGCACCTCGATCGCGCTCGCAGCCGACGGTGATGCCGAGGTCGAGTTCCAGCAGGGCCGTGCGCGCGTCGACGTCTCGGTGCGAAAGCTCCCTGAACCGGCAAGCCTGGGCCCGTTTTCGACCTATGTGCTCTGGGCCGTTTCCGTCGATGGCCGCGCCAACAACCTCGGATCCATCGCGGTGGAGGGTGGTCGCGGATCGCTCGATACCAGCACCGCGCTTTCGCAGTTCGCGCTGATCGTGAGCGCGGAGCCGCACTTCGCGGTCAGCGCGCCAAGCCGCGCGATCGTGCTCCAGAACCTCGGCACGCGGGTTCGGGGCGCGAAGATCAACATCGCGGGACTGAGGGTACGCATGGACTACTCGGAGCTGGCGGCGCAGCCGAGCGAGGCGACCGCCAAGACGCCGCGCGATCTGGTCCAGGCGCGCTACGCGCTAGATATCGCCGAGGCCGCGGATGCGGGCAGGCTGGCGCCGCGTGAGTACGCGGAGGCCGACCAGCTTCTGGATCGGGCCGAGGCCGCGCAGACGGACAAGAAATCAAGCGTCCGGAACACCGCGCCGCAGATTGCCCGCGAAGCCGTCCAGAAGGCCGAGGATGCGCGTTTTCGGGCGGTGCTGGCTGCGCTCACGGAGACCCGCGAGGCGGCGGCCCGTGCCGCGCGCGAGGAAGCCGAGAAGAAGGCCGCGGGCGAGGCCACGATCGCGGCGGAGGAAGCCAGGCGCCGCGAGGCCATGGCGGCGGAATCGGCTGGTCAGGCTGCCGCTCTTGAAGCCGAAAAGAAGGCTCGCGCGGATCTCACAGCGCGCCTGAATCGCGCGCTGCCGACGCGACAGACGGACCGCGGCATCGTCGCGGAGATTGCGGGCGTCGAATTCGCGACTGGGGCGGCGACCTTGAATTCGAATGCGCGCGAGGCGCTGGCCCGCTTTGCCGGGATCGTCGGCGTGTATCCGTCGCTGCATTTCAAGGTCGAGGGCCACACCGACAGTACCGGCAGCGCCGAGACCAACCGGAACCTGTCGCTGGCGCGCGCGATGACGGTGCGCGACTATCTGATCGGGCAGGGCGTCGACGCGG
>DAIRVV010000159.1:0-6058 GCA_036802645.1 Steroidobacteraceae bacterium | reverse complement strand
GTCCCCGAGCGAGCGAATGTCCGTTCTTCTGAGCTCGCGAGGGTCCCCGCCGGCCGCCTGCGCGCCCGTGGTTACAATGCGTGCATGGCGGATACCGGCATCGAAGTCCAACCGCCGTTGCTGCACGCAAACACCGCGCTGTTCCTCGATTTCGACGGGACGCTCGCGGCGTATGCGTCGCACCCGGACGGCGTCACGGTCCACGATTCACTGCCCGCGCTGCTCGCGGGCCTGCGTGTGCGCCTCGGCGGCGCCGTCGCGCTCGTCACCGGACGGCCACTCGCGACGCTCGATGCGATCATGGGCCCGCCCCGCTATGCGGGGGCCGGGCTGCACGGACTCGAGTGGCGGCTCGAGGCCGGCAATACGACTTTGTCCGGTAATACTGTAGGCGCAAGCCTTGTCGTGCGCGCGCTTCGCGAACGCTTCGGGACGGATCCGCGACTCGTGATAGAAGACAAGGGAGCCGCCGTGGCGCTGCACTACCGGCAGGCGCCCGAGCGCGCACAGGAGTGCATCGCCGCCATGCAGGAAATCGCCGCTTCCACTGGTCTCGAGGTCCTTCGTGGCCACGCCGTTGTCGAAGCGCGGCCGCGCGGCGCCGACAAGGGCACGGCGCTGCGGGCCCTGGCGGCACATCAGCCATTCGCCGGCCGCACGCCCGTCTTCGTGGGAGACGATGTCACGGACGAGGACGGCTTTGCCGCGGCGGCCGGCCTCGGCGGCCATGGGGTGAAAGTCGGTCCGGGCCCGTCGTCGGCGCGCTACCGCATCGCCGCGGTCGAGGACGTGCGCGACTGGCTTGCCGCGAGCCTTGCTGCACTGACGGCCGGAGCAAAGCCATGACGAGACCCGCCTCGCTCGATCTCGGCGTCACCGGCAACTGCATCATTTCGGCCCTCATCGACCGCGAGGCGCGCGTCGTGTGGAGCTGCCTGCCGCGGCTCGATGGCGATCCGGTCTTTCACGCGCTGATCGACGATTCGAGCGGGGCCGAAGCGCGCGGGTTCTGGTCCATCGAGCTCGGCGGATTCGAGCGCAGCGAGCAGGAATACATTGCGAACACGGCGGTCCTTCGCACGCGCCTCTACAGCACGAATGGCTCGGCGGTCGAAGTGACCGATTTCTGCCCGCGATTCGAGCGGCTCGGCCGCATGTTCCGTCCGCAGTCGCTGGTGCGGAGCGTGCAGACGCTCGCCGGCACGCCGCGCATCTGCGTCCGGCTGCGGCCGTCCTTCGGCTACGGATCGCTGCGGCCGGAAATGACCCACGGCAGCAATCACATCCGCTACGTGAGTCCGGATCGGGTGCTGCGCCTGACGACCAATGCGCCGGCGAGCTACGTGCTCTCCGAGACGCCGTTCCTGCTGGAAAATTCTGTCCACTTCGTGCTGGGGGCCGATGAAACGCTGACCGACAGCGCCGAGCATACGGCGAGGACATTCCAGGAGAAGACTGAGTCTTACTGGCAGCAATGGACCCGGCGGCTTGCGATCCCGCCCGAATGGCAGGACGCCGTGATCCGCGCCGCGATCACGCTGAAGCTCTGCACCTTCGAGGAGACGGGCGCCATCGTCGCCGCCATGACGACGAGCATTCCCGAGGCGCCTGATACCGGCCGCAACTGGGACTATCGCTACTGCTGGCTGCGCGACGCCTTCTTCGTCGTGCGAGCGCTCAACTCGCTCTCCGAAGTCGACACGATGGAGCATTACCTCCGTTACCTCGCGAACATCGTCGGCCAGGCGCCGGACGGACACCTGCAGCCGGTGTACGGAATCGCGCTCGAGCGCAAGCTCGAGGAAAGGGAGATCACATCGCTCGCCGGTTATCGCGGCATGCGGCCCGTGCGCGTCGGCAACCAGGCCTTCGAGCATCTGCAGCATGACGTCTACGGCAACGTCGTCCTCGCGACCGCACAGTCCTTCTTCGATCGCCGCCTGCTGCGCCCCGCAACCGACCAGGACTTCGTGCGGCTCGAGCGCGTGGGCGAGCAGGCCTACCGCGTGTACGCAACACCGGACGCGAGCATGTGGGAGCTCAGGACGCGGGAGCGCGTGCACACTTCCTCGGCGCTGATGTGCTGGGCGGCCTGCGACCGGCTCGCGCGCATCGCGGCGCACCGCGGCTTGCCCGAGCGCGAGCGACTCTGGACGGACCGGGCGGCCGAGATCCGCCGCGCGATCGAGGAGCGCGCCTTCGACCCGGTGCGCGGCAGCTTCATGGAGAGCTTCGGCGGCTCGGACGTCGAGGCAGGGCTGCTCCTGATGGGGGAGGTCGGTTTCCTGCCGCCGGATGACCCGCGCTTCGCCGGCACCGTCGCCGCGATCGAGCAACGCCTGCGCCGCGGGCGGCACCTGTTCCGCTACGCCGCGGCCGACGATTTCGGAACGCCGACCACCGCATTCAACATCTGCACGTTCTGGTACATCGACGCGCTCGCACGGCTCGGGCGCAGCGACGAGGCGCGAGAGCTGTTCGGGTACATGCTCGAAAGCCGGAATCACGTCGGCCTCCTGTCGGAGGACATCGGGCCGGAGAACGGCGAGCACTGGGGCAACTATCCCCAGACCTATTCGCTGGTCGGCATCATCAACGCGGCGACGCGGCTGTCGCAGTCCTGGCAGGCCTACTCGTGAAAGGACCCGCGCGCCTCGTCGCGGTTTCGAATCGCGTCGGTCCCGTCCGGGGAGCTGCCGCCGCGGGTGGTCTCGCGGTCGGCCTCGTCGAAGCGCTGCACGAGCGCGGCGGGCTCTGGTTCGGCTGGAGCGGCCGCACGGCGTCCGCGGGTAGGTTGCGGCTGCGCACCGAGAAAGTGGAGGGCATGACGCTCGCGACGATCGACCTCACGCAGAACGAGCTCGACGGCTACTACAACGGATTCTCGAACAACTGCCTCTGGCCGCTGCTGCATTTCCGCATCGACTTGACACGCTTCGAGCGCAGCCAGCTCGAGACCTACCGGCGCGTCAACGCACGCTTCGCCGCGGCGCTCGCAAAGCTGCTCCGCCGCGACGATATCGTCTGGGCGCACGACTTCCACCTGATTCCGCTCGCCGACGAGCTGCGCCGGCTGCGCGTGCGCCAGCGGATCGGCTTCTTCCTGCACACGCCGTTCCCGCCGACGGAGATCCTCTCGACGCTGCCGACGCACGAGACGCTGATGCGGGTGCTTTTCGCCTACGACCTCATCGGCTTCCAGACGCCCGAGGATCTCGCGCGTTTCCAGGAGCACGTGCGCCGAGCCTACGGCGGCACGGCGCGCGGCGACACGGTCACTGCCTTCGGACGCGAGCTGCGCGTCGGGGCCTTCCCGATCGGAATCGACGTGGACCGTTTCCACCGCTACGCATTCACGACGCCGGGCAGCCGCGAGTACGCGCGCATGCGCCGCGTGCTGCGCGGCCGCGACCAGTTCATCGGGGTCGATCGCCTCGACTACAGCAAGGGCCTGCTCAGGCGCATGGACGCCTTCGGCCGCTATCTGGAGATGCATCCGAAGGCGCATGGCAAGGTGATCCTGCTGCAGGTCGCGCCGGTCAGCCGGGGGAACCTCATGTCGTACCGCAATTTCCGGCAGGAGCTCGACCGCGAGGCGGCGCGGGTGAATGGCCGGTTCTCGCGCTTCGACTGGACGCCCGTGCACTATCTCAATCGCGCGTTGCCGCGGCGAACGCTCGCGGGGCTCTACCGGGCGAGCCGTGTCGGCGTCGTCACGCCGATGCGCGACGGCATGAACCTGGTGGCGATGGAATACATCGCCGCGCAGGATCCCGCCGATCCCGGCGTGCTCGTGCTGTCGCGCTTCGCGGGCGCTGCGCAGTACCTGCGCGAAGCCCTGCTCGTGAATCCGTATGATGGCGAGGAGACGGCCGAAGCCATGCACCTCGCCCGGGAAATGCGCATCCAGGAACGCCGGCGCCGGCACGAGGCGCTGATGCGGCGCCTGCGCACGCGCGACGTCGGCCGCTGGCGCGCGGACTTCATCGCGGCGCTCACCGACGCGCCCCCCTGGCGCCGCGCAATCCGAAAGACACGATGATCCTGGTCTGCGACGTCGGGGGGACGCGCACTCGCTTTGCGCTCGCGACGAAAACGGGTGGTGACTGGCTGCTGTCCGGCGTCGAGGTCAACCCGACCACGCCCGACATGGCGGGCGCCATCACGAGATATCTCCACGCGAACGCCCGGGACGGCGTGACGGCCGCCGCATTCGGCGCCGCGGGAGTCGTATCGCCCGACGGCAGTGTCCAGTTGACGAATGCCGGCGTTCACCTCGTGCCGGAACTGCTTGCGAAAGCGGCGGGTGTTCCGCGCGCCCGGCTCGTCAACGACTTCGGCGCAATCGCCGAAGCCGTGCCGCACCTGCCGCCCGACAGCCTCGTTCACTGCGGCGGCGGCACGGCGGTGAAAGGCCAGCCGGTCGCCGTGCTCGGGCCCGGGACGGGTCTCGGCACGGCGCTTGGCGCCTGGGGTCCGGGCGGATGGACTGCGATCACGGGAGAAGGCGGCCATGTGGATCTCGCGCCGGCCGATGATGAGGAGCTCGAAGCCTGGCAGCGCCTTCGCCGAACGCACGGCCGCGTCTCGGCCGAGACTGTCCTCTGCGGCCCGGGCCTCGAGCGGCTCTATGCGGCGGTTTCCGGAGGCAAGGCGCTTCGCGCCGCCGAGATCGACGAAGCCGCGTGGCGCGGCGAGGCGGATGCCCGGCATGCGCACGCGCTTTTCACGCGCTGGCTCGGCCGTGTCGCCGGAAATCTCGCCCTCATCGCAGGAACCCGGGGCGGCGTCTATCTCGCGGGCGGGATCCTGCCGCGCTGGGGCGCGCGCTTCGATGCGGCGGCCTTCCGCCGCGCATTCGAGGACAAGGCGCCGTATACGGATTGGCTGCGCGCCATTCCCACATTCGTCGTGACGTATCCGCAGCCCGGCCTGCTGGGGCTCGCCGTCCTTGCAAGCGAATCATCGTGAGTCCCGCGCCCGACACCATCGTCGCGACCGCGACGCCGCCAGGACGCGGCGGCATTGGCATCGTGCGCGTCTCGGGTCCGAAGACCCGCGAGATCACGACCGCCATGATCGGCAAACTTCCTGCTCCGCGTTTCGCGACGGTCTCCGTATTCGCGGGTAGCGACGGGCAGACGATCGACGCGGGCATCGCGCTCTTCTTTCCCGCGCCGAACTCGTTCACGGGCGAGGACGTGCTCGAGCTGCACGGCCACGGCGCCCCGATCGTCATGGATCTGCTCATCGCGCGGGCGATCGAGCTCGGCGCACGCCCCGCGCGGCCCGGGGAATTCTCGGAGCGCGCTTTCCACAACGACAAGCTGGACCTGGTTCAGGCGGAAGCGATCGCCGACCTGATTTCCGCCGGATCGGCAGAAGCGGCGCGCGCGGCGCTGCGATCACTGGCCGGAAACTTCTCGCGCGAGGTACAGGCGCTCGCGGCGCGCGTCATGGAGCTTCGCGCCTACGTGGAAGCGGCGATCGACTTCCCGGACGAGGACGCGGAATTTCTCGCCTCCGCGGAAGTCCGCCAGCGGCTGGCCGAGATCAACGAGCGCTTTGCGACGATTGCGGAGACGGTCCGGCAGGGCCGGGCGCTCCGCGACGGCCTGCACGTCGTAATCGCGGGCCGGCCGAATGCGGGGAAGTCGAGCCTGCTGAACGCGCTCGCCGGGCATGACGCCGCGATCGTGACGGAGATTCCCGGCACGACGCGCGACTTGCTGCGCGAGCGCATCCATGTGGACGGCCTGCCGATTCACATCGTGGACACGGCGGGGCTTCGCGACACCGAGGACCTGATCGAGGTCGAGGGACTGCGCCGCGCACGCATGGAAATGAGCCGCGCGGATCTCGTGCTCTACGTGGTGGACGCGACACGCGGTTTTGCGCCGGGCGAACGGGCGGGGTTGCCGGTCGGGTCGGCAACGCTCGTCGTCTGGAACAAGGTGGACCTGCCGGGCGCGCATCCCGTGCCCGTCCTCGACGACCGGCCCTCGCTGCCGGTTTCGGCGCTGCTCGGCGAAGGCATGCCGGCGGCGCCGGCATGCCT
>DAIRVV010000158.1:0-6086 GCA_036802645.1 Steroidobacteraceae bacterium | reverse complement strand
GCAATGTGGTCGCCGATACGCTGATGCGCACGCTCGCCGCCGCCGTGCCGGAGCAGGTCTCGGCCGGCATCGCGAACCTGAAGGCCGTGACTTTCTCGGGATTCTCCGGTGAGCAGCAGTGGGTCCACATCGAAATCTTCGAAGGCAGCTACGGCGGTCGGTTCGGCAAGGACGGCATGGACAGCGTGGACACGCTCTACGCCAACACGCGCAACAACCCGATCGAGGACATCGAGAGCCACGCACCGCTGCGCGTGACACGCTATGAGCTGCGCGAGGACTCCGTCGCGGCCGGCCGCTGGCGCGGCGGGCTGAACGCGATCAAAGAAATGATGTTCCTGACCGACGGCAGCATCAGTGTCGAAGGCGACGGCCACTCGCACAAGCCCTGGGGTTTCCTGGGCGGCTCGGACGGCCATACATCACAACTTCAGCTCATTCGCGAGGGCCAGCAGCCAGTCGAGCTGCCGTCGATGCTGCCGACGATCGCGGTGTCAAAGGGCGACCGGATACGTGCGATCGGCGGAATCGGCGGCGGCTACGGCAAGCCAGGCGAGCGGCCGCCGGCGCAGGTAGTCGAAGACGTCCTCGACGGATACCTCACGCGCGCATCGGCGAAGCGGGATTTCAATGTCATCATCGATTCGGACGACAAGCTCGCCAAGGCCGCGACGCGAAGTCGCTAGAGGCTTCGCTCGCGGTTGAGAAGCAGGTAGAGCACGAAGCCGACCGGCAGCCCGACCAGCCAGGAAACGGGCAGGAACCAGGTCATCGTGATTACGCTGGGAACCGCCACCGCGACGAGTGCGGCTACCTTGAAGCCAGCCTGATACCAGTGCTTGCTTGTCGCGTCGGCGACATAAAGTTCATCCACCACGAGGCGCCGCTTCCGGACGACGTAATAGTCCGCGAGCATGACGCCCAGGATCGGGCCGAACAGCGCCGAGTAATACAGGATGAATCCCGAGAACGCCTCCATGTTGGACAGTAGCAACCACGGAAACGACAGCGTGCCCAGCACGCCGGTGACGATGACGGCCTGATGCCACGGTATTTTGAACGTGTCCATGAAGATCAGGGCGGGCGGCAGGATGTTGATCGTCAGGTTGGTGGTGAACTGTGCGATCAGGATGAAGGCAAGCAGCACGACGAGCGCGAACGGGTTCGGGCTCAGCTGCATCAACGCCTGCACCGGGTCCCAGATGCCGAGTGAGGCGCCCGCGACAATGCCCAGCGACAGCATGAAGAACCAGGGCGGAACCACGCCGAAGAAATGCCCCAGCCAGTTGGAGCGCGACGAACTGTGCAGGTGTCGCGTCATGTCACCGATGTTGAGCATCACAGTAGCGAGAATCCCGATGGCCGTGGTGAGCCCCGCCCAGAAGGCCGGACCCCAGTCGGCAGCGCGACGCCAGGACTCTTCAATCTGGAACCCGTAGTTGCCGACTATATGGATCAGCATGTACGCCATGACCGCGGCGATGACGATTGAGCCATACACGTTGAACCACTTCATGGTCCGAATGCCGCCGTAGGCGAGCACGGTCTGCGCTGCCTGCATCGCGACGAAGTAGACGAACGTCGTCCAGGGCGCTGTGAAGCCGACAAGTGTTTTCAGGATGCCGTCGAGCGCCAGCGCCGCGATCCAGGTACCAATGCCGTACCACGCAAGGGCCGGCAGCGCACGCAGGAATTCGACGATCTTCGAGCCTCGCACGCCGAAGCTCGCCCGGGTCTGGATCAGGTACGGGATGCCGTACTTGTTTCCCGCCTCGCCATTCAGCGAGAACATCGCGACCGCCACGAGCGCCGCCAGCACCATCACCAGAAAAGCCTGGAAGATGTTCATGCTGCCGTTCGGCGGCAGGAACCCCTGCCCCACCACGAATGCCTGGATCACGATCAGCGACGACCACCACATCAGGACATAGGAACCGAGGCTGAAAACCCGGGAGTTGTCCGGGATCGGCTGGAGGCTGTCGGGCTGGTTCTTCGACTCGCTCGGGGCGCTCATACGATTCCGTTGTCGCTGCAACATTAAAGCATGAAGCGGACGACTGCTGTAGCGCCCGGCGCGTGTCTTGAGGGCATTCCCATGGCGGCGAATGCAAACCATGCCGTGATAGCATTCGCGCATGAGCGAGAAAATCCGCATCGCAAACGGCAAGCTGCAGGTACCGGATCATCCGGTCGTTCCATTCATCGAGGGCGACGGAACGGGTCCCGACATCTGGCGCGCCAGCGTGCGCGTGCTCGACGCGGCCGTGAACAAGGCCTATGGCGGCAAGCGCCAGATCGAATGGAAGGAAGTCTACGCGGGCGAGAAAGCCAACAAGCTCCTGAACACCTGGCTGCCCGACGAAACCGTCGCGGCCTGCCGCGAGTACCTCGTCTCGATCAAGGGCCCGCTCACGACGCCGATTGGCGGAGGCATCCGCTCGCTCAACGTCGCGCTCCGCCAGATGCTCGACCTCTACGTTTGCCTCCGCCCCGTGCGCTGGTTCAAGGGCGTGCCCTCGCCGGTGCGCTCGCCGGAGAAAGTCGACATCGTGATCTTCCGCGAGAACACGGAGGACATTTACGCCGGCATCGAATTTGAAGCGGGCTCGGCCGAGAACGCGAAGTTCCTGGCCTTCATGAAGGAGCAGTTCCCGAAGTTCTACGGCAAGATCCGCTTCCCCGACAGCTCCGGCATCGGCATCAAGGCGGTCTCGCGTGAGGGCACTGAGCGCCTCGTGCGCGCGGCGATCGAGTACGCCGTCGCAAACAGGCGCAAGAGCCTGACCTTCGTCCACAAGGGCAACATCATGAAGTTCACGGAAGGCGCCTTCCGGAACTGGGCCTATGCGCTCGCCGAAAGCGAGTTCGCGAAAGAAACCTACACCTGGGACCAGTGGGAGCGGACCCGCGCCGCCAAGGGCGATGCCGCCGCGAACGACGAGCAGAAGAAGGCGCTTGCGTCCGGGCGCGTCCTCGTCAAGGACGCCATCGCCGACATCACGCTGCAGCAGGTGTTGACGCGGCCCGAAGAGTTCGACGTCATCGCGACGATGAACCTGAACGGCGATTACCTGTCGGACGCGCTCGCCGCCCAGGTCGGCGGCATCGGGATCGCGCCGGGCGGCAACGTCAACTACATGACGGGTCACGCCGTGTTCGAGGCGACCCACGGCACCGCGCCGAAGTACGCAAACCTCGACAAGGTCAATCCGAGTTCGGTGATCCTGTCGGGCGAAATGATGCTGCGCTACATGGGCTGGACCGAGGCCGCCGAACTGGTGCTGACCGCGATGGACCGCACGATCGCCGACAAGACCGTGACCTACGACTTCGCACGGCTGATGGACGGCGCGACCGAATTGAAGTGCAGCGAGTTCGGCGACGCCTTGATCCGCAACATGCGTTGAGCGACCCGCGCGCCGCCGACTGCGCCGCCGCGATCGTCGCGGCCTTCGAGCGTTACAACGCGCAGTTTCGCGCCATCACCCGCCGCTCCCCGGAGCGCTTCGAGAACCGCGACTGGTCAGGCTCGCAGGCAGACGTCGTTGAGCGCCTGGAACTCTATTCGACGATTGTCAATGCGACCATCGCGGATGTCAGGCGGCGACTCGGCGAATCGGCGCTCGACACCGCGCTCTGGGCCGCAATCAAGTCCGACTACGCGCGCCGCATCGCGGCGCACGCCGATCCTGAATTCCTGAAGACTTTCTTCAGTTCGATCGCGCGACGCCTGTTCGGCACGGTGGGCGTCAATCCGGACGTCGAGTTCTTCGCGCTCGAGGTCGACCCGTTGCGGGGCGCCGGCACGACGACGGTGACTAAGCGCTACGCGAATCGCGGCTCGCTGGATCTCCTGATCGAGGAGCTCCTCACCGACTACCGCTTCCGCACGCCCTGGCGCGACTTCGAAGGGAGCGTCGGCCATGTTACGGCGGACGTGGAGCTTCGCCTCAGGAGCATTGGCGAAACGCGCCCACTGCGAGAGATCGAGGTGATCAGGCCGGTCTTCTACCAGTTAAGCCGGGCCTATGTGGTCGGATGCCTGCACGGCGATGGCTGGACGATGCCGATCGCAATCGCCTTCCGCAACTCGCAGCTCGGCGTGCTGGTCGATGCGGTCATGCTCGCCGTCGCCGACGTTTCAATCCTTTTCAGCTTCACGCGATCCTACTTCCACGTCGATCTCGAGCGCGTCAGCGAGGCCGTGCTGTTTCTGCACTCAATCGTTCCGCTGAAGCCGGTCTCTGAGCTCTTCACCGTTCTCGGCCGCGCCAAGCAGGGCAAGACCGAGCGCTTTCGCGAGATTTTCCGCCATCTCGGCAGCACCTCCGACCGTTTCGTGAGGGCCCCCGGCGAGCGCGGCATGGTCATGGCCTGCTTCACGCTCGAGAATGCGGACGTCATCTTCAAGGTGATCCGCGATCGCTTCCCCGCAGTCAAGAACGTGCGGCGCGAGGAGGTCATGGCAAAGTACGACATGGTGTTCCGCCACGACCGGGCCGGCCGGCTGGTTGACGCGCAGGAGTTTCGCGACATCCGCCTGCCGCGCGACCGTTTTGCGCCCGACATGCTCGAGGAGCTGCTAACGGAATGCTCGGAGAATGTGCGGCTCGACGGCGACGACGTCATCGTCGGCCACGTCTACATCGAGCGGCAGATGACGCCGCTCAACCTGTACTTGCGCACTGCGAAGCGGGAACAAGCCGAGCTCGCAGTGATCGAGTACGGCCAGTGCATCCGCGACCTCGCGTACACCGACATTTTCGCTGGCGACCTGCTGCTCAAGAATTTCGGCGTGACGCGTCACAACCGCGTAATTTTCTACGACTATGACGAGCTCTGCCGCGTCACCGACTGCCGCTTCCGCGACGTGCCGCAGGCGACCAACGACGAGGACGAACTGCGGGCCGAGAGCTGGTTCTTCGTGGGCGAGAACGACGTTTTCCCGGAGACTTTCCTGAAATTCCTGGGATTCGAGGACAGGATCCGCGACGTGTTCCTCGAGAAGCACGGCGAAATACTCGAGGCGGGCTGGTGGCGCGCGCTCCAGGAGCGGCTCACGGCGGGCGACCTCGTCGAAGTCCTGCCTTACCATCCCCATCGCGTGCGGGTGGCGAGCAGCCTGTGACGGCCGGGTCGGGAGCGATGGTGAGATCATCGCAGCCTCGCATCGTAGAAGCGTTCGATGTGAGCCGCGATCGCCTCGCTCTCCTCCTCGAGAGCGAAGTGGCCAGTGTCGAGCAGGTTGAAGTCGATCTTCTTCAAGTCCCTGCGGTAAGGGTGCGCACCTGAGGCCGGGAAGATGACGTCGTTCTTGCCCCACACGATCAGCGTCGGCGGCTGATGCTTGCGGAAATACTCCTGCCATGACGGGTAATGGCCGGGATTGGTACGATAGTCGTAGAGCAGGGCCATCATCGCGTCCTGGTTGCCGGGCCTGCCGAGCAGCGTTCGCTGCAAGATCCAGCTGTCTGGATTGATGCGCTCCGGGTTCCGCACCCCGTGCACGTAGTTCCACTCGAGAGCCGCGTCCGACATGGCGGCCAGGCGGATCTTCTCGAGATTCTCCGGCGTCGGGTCGCGCCACATTGCCTTCACCGGCGCCCAGAATCCGTCCGGTAGTCCTTCTTCATAAGCGTTGGCGTTCTGGATGACGAGGAATGAGACCTTGTGAGGGTGTCGCGCGGCCAGGCGAAAGCCGACCGGCCCGCCGAAGTCCTGCATGTACAGGCCATATCGGTCGAGGCCGAGCTGGCTAGTGAACTTTTCCATGACGCCGGCCAGGCGATCGAACGTGTATGAGAACGCCCTGGTCGAAGGCGCGTCGCTGTACCCGAAGCCCGGATAGTCGGGTGCCACGAGGTGAAAGCGGCCGGCCAGGCGTTCGATGAGGTCGCGATACATGAACGAGGACGCCGGAAATCCATGCAGCAGAAGCAGCGTTGGCAGTCGCTCGTCGCCCGCCTCGCGGTAGAAAATCCTGAGGCCATCGACGACGATCGAGCGATAGCGGACCGCTGCAAAGTCAGGCGTCTTTTCAGCATGTGATGCCGGCTCGGCGGTCGCGGCCGGCAGGTCCGGCGCGA
>DAIRVV010000157.1:0-6088 GCA_036802645.1 Steroidobacteraceae bacterium | reverse complement strand
CGGTCATCAGCGCGGAACTCGTGCAACGCGCGCTTGGGACCGGCACGGCGCCGCAGGTATCGACCTTCGACGAGGCGCGGGACGAATTCATGCGGAACTACCTCGTGCAACTGCTCCAGATCACGCGGGGCAATGTCACGCAGGCGGCCAAGCTCGCGGGAAGGAACCGGACGGATTTCTACAAGCTGCTGGCCCGGCACGGATTGCAGTCGGAAGAGTTCAAGATTCGCTAGCCGCGGTGTCACGAAAAACCGCCGCCAGCTCGCTGCCATTCCGGCGGGAATCGAATCTTTCCAGGACGATGGCGCGCCCGCGCAAGCCAAACTCCAGCAATTCTTCAATGGCCATCCCCATGAAGGTTCCTATCGCCAGATCCAGGCTGGATGAATCGCCGGGCGGGACGAGCAGGCCATTGACATGGTCCTTGACGAGCTCGCCGACACCTGCGACCTCCGTCGCGATGACGGGCCGCGCGCGGGAGAAAGCTTCGACGATCGCGACCGGCAGGCCTTCGGCAAGGCTCGGAACGACGAGAAACCTGCAGCCATCCAGTTTCTCGAGGACTTCAAGCTCGCTCAGCCACCCGCACAGCCTGACCTGTCCAACAAGCCCGCGGCGGCGGATATCCACTTCGAGAAGCTGTCTCAACGGACCGTCGCCGATCAGTTCGATCTGCGGCCGCTGGCCTTTCGAGGCGAGCATTGCAAGGGCATCGAGCAACTCGCTGAGACCTTTCCGCCGCTCGAATCGGGCAATGCAGGCAATGGGACTCGACTCCGCGATCGGAACCGGCGGGGCAAGAAACCTGCCACTGACTCCCATCCTGATCACGCGCAGATCGATTTCTCCTGGCGAAGCCGCCTGCCGCGCGGCGCATGCGGCCCATTCGCTGATCGCAATGGTCCGGTTCGCAGCGAGGACCAATGCAGCCAGTCTGCGCCCGTTTTCCGGCTCGAAGTCCTCAGGCCCGTGGACCGTCATGGACCAGGGTGGTCCGCCAAGAATTCGCGCGAGCCTGGCAACGATGGCGGAACTCTGGGCGAAGTGAACATGCAGATGGGCGGCCCGGGTCTCCTCGAGGCGCATCGTCAACCTGCAGGCCAGGGCAAGGTGGCCGAGCCCGGCCGGTGAGACAATCGCCAGTTCGAGGAGCGTGCGCAGAGCCCGCAGAAACCTGGCCGGACGCGTGATCATGACCCGCAGGAGCGTCAACAGGAGTCCGGACAGGCTTTGGATCGCGAGATATTCGGTTGCCGCCGATTCGACGCGATCTATCTCGCCGGCGAGCGGTTGCGCCGAGGGGCGGTGCGCGAAACGCAGGACCTTCCATCCGGCTGCCGTCACCGCGTCGATCTCGCGGCGAATACCCGTCAAAGAGAGCTCCGGGTAGCGGTTTACGAGGTAGGCGACGACCCGCACTATGGCAATACGTACAAGATCGGTTCCAAATGGCGCAATATCCGATGGCTGGAGGTGACCGCCGCAGTGCCAGGCCGCATTCTCATCGTAGACCTCAACAATTTCGCGCGATACCCGTCGATCGCCATAGGCTACCTGACCTCGGTACTTCGATCCGGCGGGTACGAGGTCGATCTCCTGGCCCCGCTGTCCGTCGGCGTCGGGGGGGTACCGCGGGAGCCGCCGATGCCATGGTGGGGCCGCCTCGACCTCGAGTTTCGCTATCGCACCGCGATTTCGCGCAACCAGATCGTTCGCGCCGCCCGCTCCCGCTACGCCGCCTATACCGGATCCAGGCTCGCCCGCTCGAAGCATTCGATCGTCGCGGAGTTCTCGCGGCGGCTCGACCAGGGATTCGACGCCGTGCTCGTTTCGACCTATCTGATGTACTACCCCCATTGCGCGGCCATCGGCGAAGTCTGCAGGGAGCGCAATATTCCGCTGCTGCTTGGAGGTCCTTACTTTGCGGATGCGGACGTTGCGCGTGAATGGATCGGGCTTCCCGGCCTCACGGCCCTGGTGGGCGGTGAGGTCGAGCCACACCTCTGCGAGCTCGTGCGCCGAATCGTCGCAGGCGAATCTCCCGGTGACATGCCTGGCGTCTGGTCAGCCCAGTCGGGCCGGTTGTCGCTCAATGCGCCGCCGTTGACCGACCTGGATCGCCTGCCGTTTCCGGACTACTCGCAGTTTCCCTGGTCGCGTTACCCGAATACGATCGTCCCGATCATCACGGGTCGCGGTTGCGGCTGGGGCGTATGCACGTTCTGTTCGGATGTGACCAGCACCGCCGGACGGACATTCAGGTCGCGGAGTCCGCAGAACGTCCTCGACGAGATCGCCCATCAGCACGCGCGGCACGGCGCGCAGATGTTCGTGTTCACCGACCTGAAGTTGAATTCCGACCTCTCGATGTGGCGGACCTTGTGCAGCGAGTTTCAATCGACCGTTCCGCGCGCGCGCTGGATCGGGTCAGTCCATGTGGGCAAGAAAGGCGAGAACGGGCTCACGTCCGCCGAACTCCGGCAAGCGCGAGCTGCGGGAATGGTCCGCCTCACGACCGGGTTCGAGTCCGGAAGCCAGCGCATTCTCAATCGCATGGCAAAAGGAGTCGATCTCGAGGTCACCAGCCGGTTCCTGGAAGAGGCGTACGCGGCAGACATCAGCGTCCGGATGACGATGATTGCGGGCTATCCGGGCGAGGAGCCCGCCGACGTGGATGCGACCACTCGTTTCCTCGAGCGCCATGAGCGCTTCATCGAAAGGATCTCGTTCAATCGGTTGCGCATCATGACCGGAACCCGGCTGGCGCAGCGGCTGGAACAACGGCCGGAGAAGTATCCCGGTGTAAGCGACATCGTGGCGCACCACCGGGACGCCTATGTCGACCATACCTACGCAGCGACTGCCGAACCGGAATACCGCCGGGCGATCTCGAGGCTGCTTGGCGTGGTGCACCGGATCAACCGAAAGCCGCTGCGATCCGATGCGCGGGATTTTGAAGGCGTGATGTGAGCCGAGTCCCTAGTCGCTGATCCTGCGTCCCTCGCCTGTGCGCCGCTCGCCCATCTTGTGCGCATGCGGATTGGCAAAATTGACTCGGCGATCACGCGAGTTCCGGCGGTCGTTGTAATGAACGTAACGGCACTGGCAGGTAACCTGCGTGCACCCGCGTACGGGCAGCATCGGTGCAGAGGACGAGAGGAACCGCCTGCCTTCCAGCTCCCGCGCCGCGGCACAGGACTTTGATCCCGACTCGATGCTGACCGCGTGATAGGGATTTGCAATGCGGCTGTGCTCGACGGGCCGGCCGGAGCCGCGCACCTGCGCGTCGATCCGTCGACGCAATATCCAGCTTGAAAGGTTGAATGGCATGGCCACACCTCACTGTGTGCCTAAGGGCATCTTAGCGGCATCGCGCCGCTTATTGTCCAAAAGTTTTATGTCAATTGCGATCGGACCTTTTCGAAAATCCGCTCACAACGCTCGGCCGCCTTCGGCCAGCTGCAATTCTCCACGACATAATCTCGCGCAGCCCGCCCCATCGCCTGCGCACGCGCGGGATCCTGTAGGAGAGCGACTACGCCTGCCGCCAGGGATTCCACGTTCCCACTCTCGGCCAGCCAGCCGTTCAGCCCATGCGTGACTCCAGGGGCCGCCGTATCGAAGGAAACGGCCGGCCGCCCCGCCGCCATGTAGTTCAACAGCTTGACCGGGATACCATCGCAATTGGTCCGCGGATTGAGGGCCACGCTTGCGCTCGCGAGGAGACCCGGCAGCTCGTCGAAGCTCGCCGACGCGACGAGATCGATGTGGTCGCGAATGCCGAGTTCGTGTGCCAGGGACTCGTATGGCCTGAAGGAAGAATCACTGACGATAGTCAGGCGCGTATCCGGCAGCCTGGCTGCCACGAACCGAAATGCCTTCAGCATCAGGTCGATACCCTGATATTCCGCAAGGTTGCCGGTGAAGATCAGGGACTTGTCGGGACGTGATGCAGCCGCGGGCAGCCGTGCAGGATCGAAATGGTCAATCTCGATTCCGTTCGAAATCACCGAAACGCGATCGGGTTTCAAGCCGGTCTCGTGCACCAGCTTGTCGCGGATCGTGTCTGTCACGCATGTGATGTGCTCGGCGAGTCGTGGCAGGACGCGATCCGCGAAGCGGCCGAGCGTCAACTTGACGGCTTTCGGCAAACCGAGCGAGTAGTAGGGCAGCTCGGACATGAGTAGCGTGTGCGCATCAAAGACGAGCGGCACTTTCCGCCCGACGCGCGCAGCGGCCCCGACCAGCAGGCCTTCGAAATGATGGGCGTGGATGACGTCAAACCGCTCCCGGCTCAGGAGCCCGCGCAGGAGCCTTGTCAGAGCCGGGTCTACCTGGACGAGCTTGCGGAAACTGGGCCCCGGACTCAGCTTCCGGTAGGAAGGCACGTCGCCGATACGATGGATCTGGAGCGCCGACGCAACTTTGCCCGAGCCCAGGTGATATGTCGCGACGTGAACTTCGTGCCCGCGGTCAGCCACAGCCTCCGCCAAACGCAGGATGCGGATCGGCGTGCCACGGGGGACGGGGAATGGACAGGCGGCGACAACGGCGACTCTTAACTTATTGATCTTCCGCACCTTTCCAGGACAGACGGATTCGTGACATAAGGCCGAGCGTATGAGGTCCAGGGGCTGCGAGAATGGCAGGCTATGACATTCGAGCCCGACTTGTCCGTGATCGTACCCTTCTACAACGAAGAGGAAAGCATCGCTGCGATGTACTCGGCGATCGTCAGCGCGGTCGAGCCACTCCGGATCGATTTCGAGATGGTCTTCGTCGATGACGGAAGCAAGGACCGCACTCTCGCAGCGGCCACTGAGCTGGCGCGAAACGACGAGCGAGTGCGGGTCGTCAAGTTCCGCCGGAATTACGGCCAGACTCCGGCCATGGCTGCCGGCATCGAACAGGCGCGCGGCCGGGTGCTCGTCACCATGGACGGAGACCTGCAGAACGATCCCCGGGATATCGGGCACTTCCTGGCGAAGATCAACGAAGGCAATGACATCGTCGTCGGCTGGCGATTCAACCGCCAGGACAAGCTGATTTCGCGAAAGATACCTTCACGAATCGCAAACTGGATCATCGGCAAGGTCACCGGCGTCCCGATCAAGGACAATGGCTGCTCGCTCAAGGCCTATCGTGGCGCGCTCATCAAGCAGATTCCCCTCTACTCCGAAATGCACCGGTTCATTCCCGCGATGGCGTCCATTGCCGGCCCGCGCATTGCGGAGATCAAGGTCCGCCACCACGCCCGCCAGTTCGGGCAGTCGAAGTACGGTCTGTCACGGATCTACAAGGTGCTGCTCGACCTGATGGTGATCAAGACTGTCGCGTCATTCACGGCGCGGCCATTGCTCTGGTTCAGCATGCTCGCGACGCCGCTCGTGTTCCTCGGTTCGATCGCGCTCGGCTACGCGCTCTGGCGCTGGGCCGCGACCGATGGCGGAATGTCGTTGCCGGTCGCAGGCACGGGCGTCCTTCTGCTGATGTCCTCGTTCATCCTGGTTTGCAGCGGCATCGTCGGGGAACTCATCTACCGATCGGGCGACGTACGCGACCTGGATTTCTCACGACTCACGGGAAAAGTCTGGAGCAACCACCCGAATGAATGAGCCTGCCACACGCGTCGACTTGTCCGTGATCATTCCGGTGGGCGACCGCCAGGCCGATCCAGTCGAGTTGCTTGCCGAGTATCGCGCCGGACTCGACGCGCTCGGCCATGACTACGAGACGATATTCGTGCTCGACGGTCCGCATGAAAAGTTCGCCGAGGGACTCCGGCAGGTGGCCGCCGGGAGGCACCGGGTCACGGTCGTAAGCCTGACGCGAGCCTTCGGTGAGGCAACCGCGATCATGGCCGGCTTTGAGCATTCATCGGGTCAGCACATCCTGACCCTGCCCGCCTATTTCCAGGTCGACCCGGCGGAATTGCCAAAGCTCGTCGGCGCCCTCGAACGATGTGATCTTGCGGTTGCGCGCCGCTGGCCGCGGGCTGGCGGGCCCTTCGAGCGGATGCGCCGCCATGCGTTTCACGGCCTGCTCGGCGCGGTCACGGGCCCCCGGTTCCGCGACCTCGGCTGTGGTG
>DAIRVV010000156.1:0-6141 GCA_036802645.1 Steroidobacteraceae bacterium | reverse complement strand
GACGGCGGGCGGTCTCGCGCCGCACCCGCTCGAGGTGATCGCCGAGCGCATGCGCGAGCAGGGCCGCGTGACCGGCGCGATCGTACACACCTTCAATCGCTGGCAGTGGAGCGAGGCCGAGTTCGGATTGCCTGGCGGGTCTCAGAGATTGCCGATCGATGGCCTTGCGCTGCGCTTCGGCGAGGGACGTTCGGACGCGCCCGGACGCGTGACCGCGAACGGCTATCGCGCGATCGAGCGAAGCGCGGTCCATTACCCGCCGGCGCAGCGCAACAATGCGGGTGTCGTCTACTACAGCGCGATAGGCACACTCGCCGAAGTGGCCGTCGATACAACCACGGGAGCCGTCGAGCTCCTCAATCATCATTCGATACTCGAGTGCGGCAACCAGATCGTGCCGGAACTCGTCTCCGGCCAGCTGCAGGGCGGTCTCGCGATGGGTATCGGCCACGCATTGCATGAGGAGCTCCCGCTCTACGAGGACGGCCCCGGCGACGGGACCTGGAATTTCCATCGTTACACCCTGCCGCGCGCCCGGGACGTTGCGGTCTGGCGGCAGACCGGTGAAGTGCTGCCTCCGCTCTCGGAGACCGATCCACCGAAAGGGATGGCGGAGGTCGTCATGATCGCCGTCGTCCCGGCGATCGCAAACGCGATTGCGCATGCGACCGGGCACCGGTTTCGCGAACTGCCGGTGACGGCGGAGAAGATCCGGACGGCGCTCGCGAGTGGAGCGCGGAGAAGGAAGTCCGCATGAGCCTGCCAAGCCGTCCGCTGACATTGGAGGTCAACGGCGTCGTGCATGGTCCGCTCGACGTGCCGGACGACGCGATGCTGGTCGATGTGCTGCACGAGTGGCTCGGCCTCACCGGCACGCGCGCAGTTTGCGGACTCGGGATCTGCCGCGCCTGCACAGTCATCGTGGACGGCGACGGCGGCAGCGAGGAGGTTCCGTCCTGCGTGACGCCCGCGCACGAATTCGCCGGCAAGCACATCCGCACGGTCGAAGGCCATGCGAAGCGCGACAAGTCAGGCGGGCTGGTTGCACTTTCACCGGTGCAGCAGGCCTTCGTCGAAGGATTCAGCTTCCAGTGCGGCTACTGCACGCCGGGTTTCGTGAATGCGGCGACCGTATTGCTCGAGCGTCTCGCCCGTTCGCCCGTCGCGCGGAAAGACCTTGAAGCGACGATCGACCAGGCCCTCAACCCGCACCTGTGCCGCTGCACCGGCTACGTGCGCTATTTCCACGCAATTAGGGATTTGGTGCTAGCAACCCCAGGTTTGGTAACGAATTAATGGGGACTGTCCCCTTTAGGAGCGAGCGGGACGCTCGCTTCTAAAGGCGGACCGTCCCCCTTCGTTTCCAAGCTACCGCCCCTCTTGCCGCCGCCGGCTGCATCCAATTCCCCGTCTGCGCCGTATTCCTCTCGTAGGAAACGAAACACGCCGGGAATCAGCCGCTGGCTGGTAGCCGGCACATTTACAAATGCGGCAAACAGGAGAAGGACAGATGAATAGCGGACCCATATTGCGCAGGGGCCTGATGGTCGCCCTTGGCGCACTTTCGGCGATCGGAATCGGACCATCGGTGCTCGCCTCGAATCACAGCGATGCCCCGCTGATCAAGCAGGATCCCCAGGCCAACCTGACGGACGTCTATGCGTTCATCGGCACGCAATACGACAACCCGTCGATCAAGGTGCTGAACGTCAGCATGAGCTTCCGGCCATTTTCGGAGCCCGGCGACGGCGCGCAGTACGAGCGGTTCGCGGACGATGCGCGCTACAGCGTCCACATCACCGACCCGGTGAGCGGCGTGACGAAACTGCGCTACGACTTCTCGTTCTCGCCGGTGGATGCCGGCTACAAGAATCGCAAGACGATACTTTCGTATGGCCTCGGCACGGAAGTCGGACCGATCGTGACCGTCGGCGATGCGCGCCAGAACTTCACGCAGAAGTTCCGCGTCGCCAAGGTCTCGGGCGGCAAGTCGAAGAGCATCGGGCAGGGACTGCTCATCCCGCCGCCGAATGTCGGCAACAACGTGACGCCGTCCTATAACGATGCCAGCGGCAAGGCCGTGTCGGGGGCGCTGTCGCCCGCCGATCTCGACGTGTACACGCGCTCGACGATCTATGCCCTCAAGTCGGGTGAAACCGTCTGGGCCGGCCCGCGCGAGGACAGCTTCTTCTCGGACATCCCGGGCATCTTCGACCTGCTCAATGTCCGTATCCTCGACAACAACGGCAGCCTGTCCGACGGACTCGGCCAGGACGGAAACGGCGTCGACGGATTCAAGGGCTTCAATCTGCTGTCAATCGCCATGCAGATTCCCCTGAGCGAGCTCGACGACCTCGGCATTCCGCGCAAGTACGACTCCGTGTTCTTCGGTCAGCAGACCGGCGTCGGCGTCTACGCCTCCGTCAGCCGTCCGCGCATCAGCGTGCGCAAGATGGACGGCACGCGGGTCAACGGTGGCGGCTGGGCGCAGGTGTCGCGCCTCGGCAATCCCCTGTTCACGGAAGCCCTGGTGGCGTTCGAGGACAAGGATCGCTTCAACCGCACGCCGGCATCGCAGGATGCGCAGTTCGCGAAGTACGCGCGCAATCCCGAGCTGGCGACGCTGATCAATGCGGTGTATGGCACGTCATTCGCGGCGACTGGGCGCGAAGACCTGAAGAAGATCTTCATTCCCGAAGTGCTCAAGGTAGCGACAACGACCAATCCCGTGCGGCTGGCGGGCCAGGCCGGATTCAGCCGGCTCGGCTTCATCGGCGGCGATACGACGAACGGCGTGTCCGGTGGCTGGCCGAATGGCCGCCGTCTCGGCGACGACGTGATCGACATCGCGCTGACCGCGATTGCGAGCGGCCCGGCCTACTCCACGATCACGGTCGTGGGCGACAACGTTCCGGCGAACGACGCGGCATACCACCAGGTGTTTCCGTATCTTGCGACGCCGAATTCCGGCACCAACAACAGCAAGGACGCGACGCCTTGAGGATCGGCGGTTTGTCTTCGGTTCGCGGGAATCCGCTCGCCAGGGATGGCGGGCGGATTCCCGCATTCGCAAACGCACTGATCCTGGCACTCGTGCTCGCGCCAGTGACGGCGCCCGCGCACGAATTCTGGGTCGAGCCATCGGGATTCAATCTCGAGCCGGGCGGGCGCATCGGCGTCCGCCTGTGCGTCGGCGACGGATTCGAAGGCTGGTCGCTCGCTCGCGATCCACGCCGAATCGAGAGGTTTGTAGCTGTGGGCGCGATGAGTGAAGCGCCTGTCGTCGGGCTCGACGGTTCCGATCCCGCGGGCGTGGTCCGGCTGGCGGCCCCGGGCGGATACATCGTGAGCTACAGCAGCAATCGCGCATTCACCAGGGTGCCCGCCGCCGAGTTCGATCAGTACGTCAGCGAGAAGGGGCTGGAGAAGACGGTGGCAGGGCGTGGCGATCGGAACGCGAAGCGCGGGCAGGTGCGCGAAGCCTACTCGCGTCACGCGAAGGCACTCGTCAACGTCGGCAATCCGGGCGCCGGCGTGTTCGATCGCCCGGTCGGACTCCGCCTCGAGCTCGTTGCGGAACCGGGTCCATCGCGCGTGAATGCCGATGCTTCGCTCTTCTTTCGGCTGCTGCATGAAGGCAAGCCGCTCGCCTGCGCGCTCGTGACCGCCACGCGACCGGGCACCGCCGATGCCGACCAGAGAGTCCGCACGGATTCCGGCGGGCGTGCGCAATTCAGGCGGCACGCGCCCGGCATGTGGCGCATCGCCGCCGTGCACCTGCTCGATCCGCCGGACAATGTCGCCGCCGACTGGGAGAGCCTCTGGGCCTCGTTGACATTCGAGCTGCCGTCGCCGGGGGCAGCGTCGCGGGCAGCCGGTACCGAGTGCAGCAACAAGGTCGCCGGTTCCACGGCACAGCTGCGGCCATGAAACTGCTCGTCATCTGCCTGTTGATGCTCGCAAGTGCCGTGTCGCATGCTCACGCCAATGGCGCGAGCTATCTGCGCATCGAATCGGGCGGCGATAACGGGAATATCGGCGCCGTCTGGGACATTGCCGCTTCCGACCTGCAACTGCCGCTCGAGCTCGACTCTGATGGCGACGGGATTGTCGCCACGGAGGAAATGTACAGCCGGCGTGCCGCGATCGCAGGGTTCGCGTCGAGTCGCATCGCAATCCGCCGTGGCGATGTCAACTGCCTGCTTTCATTCGGCGAGCTGACGAACGCGCAGCGCCAGTCGGAACAGTTCGTCAGCTTGCACTTGAACGGCGTGTGCCCGCGGCAGGGGCCGCTCGTGGTGACGACGAATCTGTTCTTCGGCAGCCCGGGCTACACGGCGCTCCTCGATGTGAGGACTTCAGGGGGCCGTCATCCCGCGGTGCTTTCGATGGGCCGTCCGGCCTGGACCGAGTCGGCGGCCGTCGCGTGGCCGGGTACTGCGCTCCGCTTTCTGCGCGAAGGATTCCACCACGTGCTGATCGGATATGACCACATTGCATTCCTTCTGTTGCTGATGTTGCCGAGCGCGCTGCAGAGGACGTACAAAGGCTGGGCCGCGGCGACGAGTGGCCGCGTGGTGGTTTTCGACCTGCTGAAGATCGTCACCGCATTCACGATCGCGCACTCGGTCACGCTCGGTCTGGCAGCGTCCGGCGCCGTGCGCATTCCGGTGCAGCCGATCGAAGTGGCAATCGCGGCATCGATTGTTGTGGCGGGCCTGCTCAACCTGTTTCCATCGGCGGCGCGCTTCCGGTTGCGGTTGGCGTTCGGCTTCGGACTGGTGCACGGCTTTGGTTTCGCGAATGCGCTCAGCGAAATCGGTGCCGGTGGCACGCGTCTCGTGCCGATGCTGGCGGGCTTCAACCTCGGCGTCGAGCTCGCGCAATTGACGATCGTCGCGCTGGCGCTGCCGGTCCTCTGGTTTCTCAGCCGCAGCCCGCAGTACGCCCGTCGTCTGATGCCGACCCTGTCCGTGGCGACGGCCCTGATCGGGGCTGCCTGGTTTGCCGGGCGGATCTAGAGAAATGCTGTTTGTCACCTGCATCCTGCCCCGCGGCCGCTACGTATACTCTTCAGAATGGGGGAATCAGTGAGTTCCGAGTCGGATCCTGAGGTTGCCCGGCTGCTGGCGGCCTGCGCGCGCCAGGACAGGCAGGCGTTCCAGCGTCTCTATGAGCGCACCGCCCCGCAACTCCTCGCGAGCCTGATGCGGATCCTGCGGAATCGCGCCCTCGCCGAGGACGCGCTTCAGGATGTCTTCGTGCAGGTCTGGGGTCGTGCCGGACAGTTCGAAAGCGGCCGCGGCTCGGCCTGGGGCTGGTTGTTCGCGATCTCGCGCTACCGCGCGATCGACCTCAAGCGCCGCGAGAGCCGCATGGTCGCGGAGCCCTATGCCGAGATCGACGAAATCCCTGCCGAAGACGAGCTGCAGGAGACACTTTCGGCGCTCGGACAGCGAGCCACGCAGGCTCTCTCGACCTGTCTCGCTGCACTGCAGCCGCGCCAGCGGGACTGCATCGTCCGGGCGTACCAGGGCGGACTCACCCAAGCCGAGGTCGCAAGCGAGATCGGCGAGCCGCTTGGTTCAGTGAAGAGCTGGATCCGCCGCGGACTGGCGGCGCTCAAACGGTGCCTCGAATCATGAAACGCGACGAGCCCGAAAACCTGGACCTGCTCGCGGCCGAGTACGTGATCGGCACGCTCTGGGGCCCCGCGCGCCGCAGCTTCGATCGCCGCCGCGCCCGCGATCCGTTCGTGGATCGCCGCGTGCGTGCCTGGGAAGACCGCTTTGCGGCGTTGAGCCTGAGTCTGCGCCCGGTTGCACCTTCACCCGGCGTCTGGCCCGCGATCGAGCGCCGGATCGGCGATTCGTCGAGAAGCGGCTGGCGTGCGCTCGCCGCTGCCCTCGCGTTGATCGCCGTGCTCGGCTTCGGTTGGATCGTCTGGCAGGAGTTGCGTCCGCCGCAGGCGACCGCGGTGCTCGCGACCGAAACGGGAACACAGCTCTGGCAGGTCGAGCTTGCGTCAGAGGGCGATCACCTCGAAGTCGAGGCCGTGGGCGATGTGATCGTGCCGGACGCGCGCGCGCGCGAGCTCTGGGCGTTGCCCGAAGGCGCGGCGCCGGTCTCGCTCGGCTTGAT
>DAIRVV010000155.1:0-6185 GCA_036802645.1 Steroidobacteraceae bacterium | reverse complement strand
ACCGCGAGTCGCGGGCCCGCCCGGTGCCGCGGCGCCCAATGCCACGCTCGCCGACAGCGTGCGCCAGTTGCTCGTGCAGAATCCCTCGGCAGGCGGCGAGCTGCTCCGCCCGCAACCGGTGTTCGCAGGCGGATCGCTCCGCGGCTATCGCGTCTACCCGGGTCGCAATCGGGCACAGTTCTCGAGCCTCGGCCTTCAGCCGGGCGATCTTGTGATGGCCGTGAATGGCGCGGCGCTCGATGACCCGAATCGCGGCCTCGAGATCCTGCGCGGGATCGGCCAGGGCTCCGCCGTCACGCTCACCATCGACCGGGGCGGCCAGCAACAACAGATCACCGTCGACCCGTCGGCAGTCGCCGAAGAAATGCAGGCGCCAGTCGAAGACGAAGAAGCCGAAGCACAACAAGAAGACGAGATGTTAGAGGCAACCGAGTGAAGGCCGCTCGCAGAGGAACGACTCCATGATGCGATTCATCCGGTTGGCCGTGCTGCTCGGCTGCGCCTTGCCGCTTGCCGCCATGGCACAGCAGGGAGCCCAGATCACGCCCAACTACAAGGACGCTGACCTCGGGCAGGTCATTGAGGCCGTAGCCCAGGTGACGGGCAAGAACTTCATCGTCGATCCCCGCGTGCGGGCCCAGGTCACGATGCTGTCGACGGAACCGATGAGCCCGGCCGCCTTCTACGAGGCTTTCCTCGCCATCCTGCAAGTCCACGGCTACATCGCCGTGCCGTCCGGCTCGGTGATCAAGATCCTGCCGGACGCGACAGCGCGACAGATTCCAGGCAACGACTTGCCTGATCGCGTGAGCGGGACGTCTGACGAGATCGTGACCCAGGTCGTCCAGGTGCGAAACGTTTCCGCCGGGCAGCTCGTCCCGATTCTGCGCCCGATGATGCCGCAGTCGGCGCATCTCGCCGCTTACCCCGCCGCCAACATGCTGATCATCTCGGATCGTGCCTCGAACGTGAGCCGGATGGTCCGCATCATTCAGCGCATCGACCGCACCGGCGACGGCGACTTCGAGATGATCCGCCTCGAGCATGCGTCCGCGACCGAGATCGTGCGCGTCATCAATTCGCTGGCCGCCGCCCAGGGTGCCGAATCTGCGGGCGGCTCGCGCATCGTCGCCGACGAGCGCACGAACAGCGTTCTGGTGAGCGGCGAGCAGTCGCAGCGCCTGAAGTACCGCACGCTCATCACCCACCTCGACACGCCGCTCGAAGCCGGCGGCGACACGCAGGTCCGTTACCTGAATTACGCCGACGCCGAAAAGCTCGCCGCCAAGCTCAAGGAACAGTCCGGCGCGACCGTCGCTGCCGCGGGTGGCCAGCCTGCGGCACAGGCGGCCGCGGCAGGCGGAATCGACAAGTCGGTCACGATCTGGGCGGAGCCGGAGACCAATGCCCTAGTGATCACCGCACCGCCGAAAACCATGCGCTCGCTCATGACGGTCATCGACCGGCTCGATGTGCGCCGCGCGCAGGTGATCATCGAGGCGATGCTGGTCGAGGTGTCGAACGACGCCACCCGGGACCTCGGTGTCAACTGGGTCGTCGACGGCTCCGGAGACAACTTCCTGGTTGGCCTCTTCAACCAGCCGATTGCCGGCTCCAGCATCGCGGACGTTGCCGCGGGAATCATCGGGGAGGATCCGACGGCCGCTCCGGGCGGTTTCACCGTCGGCGGCGGTCGGCAGCAGGACAGCGGCACCAACTTCGCGGCGATCCTGCGGGCTCTCGCGAGCAATGGCGACACCAACGTCGTCTCGATGCCCTCGGTCATCACGCTCGATAACGAAGAGGCCCAGATCAAAGTTGCCCAGGAAGTGCCGTTCCTGACCGGACAGTTCACCAACACGGGCGCCGCGGGCGGCGCGGTGAACCCGTTCCAGACCATCGAGCGCAAGGAAGTCGGCAACATCCTGAAGATCACGCCGCAGATCACCGACGAAGATACGATTCTCCTCAAGATCGAACAGGAGGCCTCGGGCATTGCCGCGTCGGCGCAGCAGGTTTCGAGCACCGACCTTGTGACCAACAAGCGCACGATCACGACACGTGTCCTGGTCGACGATGGCGGCATGATCGTGCTCGGCGGGCTGATCGAGGATCGCCTCACGGAGAGCGAGAGCCGCGTGCCGCTGCTTGGCAAGATTCCCGTGGTTGGCGCCCTCTTCCGTGTCCGCAACACACAGAAGACCAAGACGAACCTGATGGTCTTCATTCGCCCGCGCGTGGTCAGGACTGCCGAGCAGGCCGCGACCGAGACCAATGCCAAGTACAACTACCTGCGGAACCTGCAACTCGAACGCAACGACGGCAAGGTGAAGCAGATGCCGGGCTCGAAGCAGCCGACGCTGCCGCCGCTCGTGGGCCCGAAGCAGCCAACGCCGCCGCCAGCGCCGGACCCTGCGCTCGGCGAGGAGCCGGCAACTTCTGCCCAGCCCGGCACGGAGCCGGAGCCGCCGCCGGAGCCTGCTGACAGCCCCGCCAATCCGCCGCAGTGACAGGTAACGGCAGATGATCGCCGGCACGCCGCCAAAACCGATCGCGCCGGTCGGTCGCCTGCCATTCGCCTTCGCCAAGCGACACGGCGTCCTCGTACGGGGCGTCGTCGACGGCAAGGCGCAAATCGTCTACCGCGAGGGCGCCCAGCCTTCGGCGGTGGCCGAACTTCGCCGCTTCCTCGGAATACCGCTCATCATCGAGCGCGTCGCGGAATCGGCGTTCGATGAGTTGCTGCGCAAGGCCTACGAGGGCGGCAGCGGCGAAGCCGGGCAGATCGTCGAGGGCATCGAGGGCGAAACCGATCTCGCGGGCCTCGCCGAGGGTCTACCCGAGCCATCCGATCTCATGGAGAGCGAGGACGACGCGCCAGTAATCCGCCTGATCAATGCGGTACTGACGCAGGCGATCAAGGAAAACGCCTCCGACATCCACATCGAGCCGTACGAGAACCGGCTCGTCATCCGCTTCCGGGTGGATGGCGTGCTGCGCGAGGTCCTGCAGACGAAGCGCGCCGTCGCGCCGCTCCTGATCTCGCGCGTCAAGGTGATGTCGCGGCTCGACATCGCCGAGAAGCGCCTGCCGCAGGACGGACGCATCAGCCTTCGCATCGCGGGCCGCGCGGTCGACGTGCGCGTCTCCACTCTTCCGTCCGGCCACGGCGAACGGGTCGTATTGCGCCTCCTCGACAAGCAGGCCGGTCGCCTGGACCTGTCGTCTCTCGGAATGGAGCCGCGCGTTCAGGGAATGATCGACGACCTGATTCACAAGCCGCACGGCATCATCCTGGTCACCGGGCCAACGGGTTCCGGCAAGACCACGACGCTCTATGCAGCGCTCGAGCGGATCAATGACCGCACGCGCAACATCATGACGGTCGAGGACCCGATCGAGTACTACATCGACGGCATCGGCCAGACCCAGGTCAACACCAAGGTCGAGATGACATTCGCGCGCGGGCTCCGCGCCATCCTCCGCCAGGATCCGGACGTCGTGATGGTCGGCGAAATCCGCGACACCGAAACGGCGCAGATCGCGGTCCAGGCCTCGCTCACGGGCCATCTCGTCCTGTCGACACTGCATACGAATACCGCGGTTGGCGCGGTCACGCGCTTGCGCGACATGGGCGTCGAACCCTTCCTGCTCGCATCGACGCTCCTCGGCGTCGTCGCACAGCGGCTCGTCCGTGTCCTGAACCCGGACACGCGCATCGGTTATCCGACGGGCGACTACGAGGCACGGCTCGTGGGATTGACGCCCGAGGCCGCCGGCCGCGCAACGCTCTATCGACCCGGCGCCGATTCAGGCAGCGGCTACCGGGGCCGAACGGGCATCTACGAGCTGGTGATCGTCAATGACCGCATGCGCGTCATGATCCACGACGGGGCCGGCGAGCATGAGCTCGAGCGCCATGCGCGCGAGATGACTCCGGGAATTCGCGACGACGGCCGCAGAAAGGTCCTCGCCGGCATGACTTCGCTCGAGGAACTGCTCCGCGTCACCCGCGAGGAGTGATGGCGGCCTACGAATACACCGCGCTAGACAACTCGGGCCGTGAACTGCGCGGCGTGCTCGAAGGAGACAGCGCACGCCAGGTGCGGCAGCTGCTGCGCGACCAGGCCCTCCTGCCCGTCAGCGTAAACGAGATCACCGATTCGGCACCGGAGCGGACGCTCCGCTTGCCGTTCGGCAACAGGATCCGCATGGTGGATCTTGCGCTGATGACACGCCAGCTCGCGACCCTGGTGCGGTCGGGCATTCCGCTGGAAGAAGCACTGCTCGCCGTCTCCCAGCAAAGCGAGAAGCCGAGAGTCCGCAGCGTAGTCGCCGGCGTGCGCACGCGCGTGATGGAAGGCCGCACGCTCGCCGAAGGCCTGGGGGCTTTCCCCACGGTCTTCCCTGAAATCTATCGCGCGATGGTGACAGCCGGCGAGCAGTCAGGAAATCTTGACCTGGTACTGGAGCGCATGGCCGACTACACCGAGAACCGGCAGATCCTGCAGGAGAAGATCCGCAACGCGATGATCTATCCGGTGCTCCTCACGATCATCTGCCTCGGCATCGTCGGCCTCCTGCTCATTTATGTCGTGCCGGAAGTCGTTCGCGTATTCGAGGCCGGTGAGCAGCAGCTGCCGATCCTCACGCGAATCCTGATAGCCGTTTCCGGTTTCCTGCGGTCCTGGTGGTGGCTCCTGCTCACAGTGGTCGCCGGCGCCGTCTGGGGCTTTCGCCGCTGGGTCCGGGAACCCGCGGCCCGGCTGCGCTATGACGCGTTCAAGCTGCGCCTGCCCCTCATAGGGCGCATCACGCGCGGCAACAATGCCGCCCGCTTCGCTCGCACTTTCTCGATCCTCGCGGCCAGCGCCGTGCCCGTGCTCGAGGCGCTGCGAATCGCGGCCGAGGTGGTCACCAATACCACCATGCGCCGTGCCGTGCAGGACGCTGCCGTCCGTGTTCGCGAGGGCGCGCCGATTGCGCGCTCCATCGGCGCCAGCAAGCTGTTTCCCCCGATGCTCGTGCACCTGATCGCCAGCGGCGAGACCAGCGGCGAGCTCGAGAACATGCTCGAGCGGGCCGCCGACAACCAGGAACGCGAGCTCGACGGCGTGGTCAATACGGCAGTTGGTATCCTCGGGCCGATGATGATCCTGCTGATGGGTGGCTTCGTTTTTGTGATCGTCATCGCGCTTCTGCTGCCAATCTTCCAGCTTAACCAGCTGGTGCGCTGAGACCCCTTGCGGCCGGGGCCGTGGCATCTTATAAGTCGGCCCGCAGTGATCCTGGACCGGGCGCATGAGCGAGAAGCCCAAGGAAGAATTCGAGGACGACGAGCCCGACGAACTCGAGGAAGCCGCAGAGGACCTCGACGTCGACAAATTGATGCGGGATCTCGACACCCGCAAGCGTCGCGGCGCGCGCGCGGCGGCGAGCGAGCCTGCCTGGCGCAAGCTCGAGCGCATTCGTGAGGAAAAGCGCACCGCCGGGCTCCTGTCGGATTTCGACGATTACGACATCGATGAGACCGGCTCGCGGCCCATGAAGCGGCCCGGCCCCGACCGCCGCCGCTAGGGGTCTGTCCCCTCTTCGTGCCTAACGAAAGTTCCTCGCCCGGGCCGTCAGACTCCCCAGCAGCGCGGAGCGATCCTCCAGGGCGTCGACGACGACGTGCCTCACCTCGCCCTCCCGCTGCAGCCGTCCGCTGACCCCGAGCAGCCTCGCCCCCAGCATCGCCTTGCGGTGCGCATCCGCGATCCGGCTCCAGACAACCAGGTTTACGTAGCCGGTTTCGTCCTCGAGCGTCACGAAGATCACGCCGCTCGCGCTTCCTGGTCGTTGGCGCGTGACGACGATCCCGCCGGTCCTGAGGGGGGTACCGTCGGCCAGACCGGCCACCTCGATCGCCGTGAGCCAGCCGTCCCGCTCGAGCCGGGGGCGGAGCAGCGCGAGCGGATGTCGCGCCAGCGTGAATCCGAGCGCGCGGTAGTCCGCGACGATGTCCTCGCCTTCGGTGGGCGCGACGAGGAGCGGCACGCCCTCCTCCCGCTCGGCGACCGGCACGAGCGGCAGCGCAGGCTCGATGCCCAGCACTTCCCAGGCCGCGCGGTGGCGGTGGCCGGCGAGGCCCTCGAGCGCGCCCGCCGCGGCGAGCAAGGCAAGGTCACGCCTGGCGAGACCCG
>DAIRVV010000154.1:0-6213 GCA_036802645.1 Steroidobacteraceae bacterium | reverse complement strand
GCCGAGATGGCGTCAAACCCCGAGGTGGCCGCGCGGCTGCTGACGATCGTCATCGTCGGGGGCGGTCCCACGGGTGTCGAACTCGCTGGCGCCGTCGCAGAGCTCTCTCGCCGGGCGCTCGCACGCGACTTCCGCGTGATCGACCCGCGGAAGACCCGCGTACTGTTGATCGAAGCCGGGCAGCGCCTGCTCACGAACTTTCCCGAGCGACTCTCGCGCTACACGGAGGACGCGCTTCGAAGGCTCGGTGTGGAGCTGCGTTTCGGGAAGGCGGTGACGCACTGCGACGGCGAGGGCGTCCGGCTCGGCGACGAGTTCATCCGTGCCGGCACGGTCGTGTGGGCCGCCGGCGTCCGTGCCTCACCGGCCGCGCGCTGGCTCGGTCTCGAGCAGGATCGCGCGGGCCGTGTGGCTGTCGCGCCCGACCTTCGCGCTCCGGGTTGCGATGAGATCTATGTCATCGGGGATACGGCCGCCGCAAGGAATCCGGACGGGACGCCGCAGCCGGGCATCGCCCCGGTCGCAAAGCAGCAGGGCGCCTATGTGGCGCGTGCGATCGCCGCGAGAATCGATGGCTCCAATGCACCACCGCCATTCGTGTATCGCGACCGCGGACTGCTCGCGACGATCGGCCGCAAGGCCGCGGTCATTTCCTACCGGCGCTTCCGGCTCTCGGGCTGGCTCGCCTGGTGGATCTGGGGCGTGGCCCACGTCTACTTCCTGGTGAGCCTGCGGAACCGCCTGATCGTCGTGACGCAGTGGCTGTGGTCGTACGTCCTCTTCGAGCGTGGCGCCCGTCTGATAACGGGCGCAGACGGCGGCTCACACCGTCCGTGACAGAGTAAAGTCCACGGTCGATTGACCGTCGCCGGATGTGGACCTAGCATGTGCCGCCGCCGACCGGCGCGGCATTCAGGGGGGCGTCGCATGATTCGCCATATCCATCTGGCAGGCGCGTGTCTGCTGGCCATAACGTCCCAGGCCTTCGGCCAGGCTCTGCCGCCGAATGACGCCGTCACCGTCGATCCGGATGTCCACAAGGTCATTCTGGAAAACGAATTCATTCGCGTGTTCGATGCGCGTGCCTCAAAGGGGACGAAGAGCCCGATGCACTCGCATCCGCCTTTCGTGCTCATCAGCCTCGATTCGACCCGGTTCCGGATGACCATGCCGGACGGCAAAATAAGCATCTTCGACCTGAACCCGGGCGAGACGCGCTGGGTCGAAGGCGCACAGCATTCCTGGGAGCTGCTGGCCGGCGAGCTGCACGCGATCGGCGTCGAGATCAAATCAGCCCAGGCGAAAGGTGAGCCGCCTGCCGCGCCAGTGCGCGCCGCCAACGACGCCGGCGCTGCCGATCCGGAAGCGCATCACGTGATAATCGAAAATCCGCAGGTTCGGGTGTTCGAAGGTCGTACCTCGCATGGGCGCAAGAGCCCGATGCACAATCACCCGCCGACGCTCCTTGTGAGCCTCGACTGGATACGGCTCAAACTGACCCTGCCGGACGGCAAGAGCGCCATTCACGATTTCAACGAGAACCAGATCCTGTGGCTCGGCGAAGGCGGGACGCACTCCTGGGAAGCGATCGCCGGCAGCGGCCGCGTGATTGCGATCGAAGTGAAGTCAGCGGCGAAGCCCGCAGCCAGCTAGCGCGCGAGGCAGTCGGCGCTCTGCCCAATGTTTTCGCGCAGCATGCCGACGTAATACTCCGCGTACGCCTGCGCCATCCCGGGCGCGGACTTGCCGTCGCCCAGGAGTGTCGCGACATCGCTCGACCAGGCGGCCGCACAGTTGCCGGCTGCGGAGTCGCTGCCGACGCAATCGACGAACGCGTTGAACGCGCCGCGCCAGGTATCGAACTGTGTGCGATTCATGGGTTCGCCATGGCCGGGAATCGCGATCTTGAATGGCAGTGCCCGGACTTCATCGAGCGCCTTTCGCCACGCGGCAGGGCAGGCAGTCTCAAAGAATGGCGCCGGCAGGGTCACGAGATCCCCGATGACGGCGACGCCGCTCGCGCTGTCGTAGAGCCAGATATCCGTGTCGGTCACGGCCCCGTCGGCAACCCTGAGGTCGAAAGTCCGGCCCGCAATGCCTGTCTCGCCGCTCTTCCGGACGACGACATCCGGACGCAGGAAGTCGCTCGCGTCCATGGTCGCGATGAAGATCCGGATTTCCTCTTTCTGCGTGTCACTCAGTTTCGGGTCATCGAGCATTTTTCTGGAAGACTCGAGATTGCGCGCGAGGAAGCCACCCTCCGCCAGGGCACGATCCACCGCATTCGTTGCGTAGACAGGCGCCGCCGGGAATGCGGACTTGATGCGCCCATTGCCGCTCGTGTGATCGAGATGCCAGTGGGTGTTCACGATCGCGCCGATCGGGCGCTTTCGGGCGGAGGCGTGAGCAAGGATCGCGTCGCTGTGCCAGGCATGCCTGCCGGTATCGACGACGACGAGCCCCTGTGGCGCGTCAAAGATGACCGTGTTTCCATCCGGTCCGCGCTCAGCAACGATCGCTCCTCGTATGAGCTCGATACCGGGGGCGATATTCTCTGCTGGCAATACATCGATTGCAGGCCCGGCGGCGTTCGCTGCCCAGACCAGCGGCACTGTCAGCGCCACGAACCGAGTCATCATGAAATCTCCCGAGTCGCCTGATACTAGGCGGACGGCGGTGGCTGCCCAATGCGCCTTGCGACCGGACGTGCGAAAGGCGAGCCCGACGCCGTGCTGCGAATGATTCTGCGGGGCGCCACGTCCAACGAGCATATGCCCCGCAAAGCCTGACGATGATTCGATACGCAACTGTGGGTGGCCTCGCCACTCTCGTGCACTATCTCGTGCTCACTGGCCTCGTTGAGCTGGCAGGCGCGAACGCCGCATGGGCGGCCGCGACCGGCGCCGTTTGCGGCGCGCTCGCAGCCTATTCGGGGAATTTTCGATTCACGTTTTCGAGTCGGGCAGCACATAGCCACGCCTTGCCGCGTTTTCTCCTGGTTGCCGCGGGCGGCGTGATCGTGAGCGCATCGCTCGTCTGGCTTGGTACGCAGGAGCTTCAGCTGCATTACCTCGTGCCGCAGGCCGCCGGGACGGCCCTGGTGTTCGTCGCCGGCTTTGCGATGAATCGCCGGTGGACGTTCGCATGACGGTCCGCGGCGGTCTCTGCGTCGTCGTTCCGCTGCGGAACGAGGAAACCGTTTTGCGGTCATTCCACCGCCGCTTGCTGGACGCGATCGCGAGCACCCCGGGTGGCTTCGAGATCATCTACATCGACGACGGCAGCACCGATCTGACGCGACACATCCTGCGCGAGCTCTGCGCCCAGGATGCCCGTGTCGGCTTCATCCGGCTCAGCCGCAATTTCGGCAAGGAACTGGCGATCAGCGCCGGCCTGCGGCACGCGCAAAGCGCTGCGACGGTGGTAATCGACGGCGATCTGCAGGACCCGCCGGAGCTGATCCCCGTCATGCTGGCGGCCTGGCTCGACGGGGCTGACGTCGTCAACATGCGACGGCGACACAGGGCGGGCGAGTCCTGGCTCAAACGGGCGACTGCCCACGCGTTTTATCGCGTGATGAACCTGCTGAGCGACGTGCCTATCCCCTTGGATACGGGCGACTTCCGACTGCTCAGCCTGCGCGCGGTCGAGGCGATCAACGCACTGCCCGAGCGCAACCGTCTCATGAAGGGGCTTTTCGCCTGGATCGGTTTCGAGCAGACGACGATCGAATACGACCGCGAGCCTCGCGCCGCAGGACAGACGAAGTGGCGGTATTGGCAGTTGTGGAACCTGGCGCTCGAGGGGATCACGGGCTTCTCGGTCGCGCCACTGAAGGTCGCCACGTATGTCGGTCTTGCGACGGCACTGTCCGCCTTCGTCTATGCGGCGTTCATTCTCTTGAAGACACTGGTGCTTGGCGATCCCGCCAGGGGATTTCCGACGCTCATAGTCATGCTGGCTTTCCTCGGCGGACTGCAATTGATGGCGATCGGCGTGCTCGGCGAATACGTGGGCCGCCTGTTCGTCGAGGCCAAGGGTCGCCCGCTGTACCTCGTGGACGAACTCCACGCGCCGACTCACGCCACGCGAGTGCAGGGGAGCCGCGGACTTGTCGAGCACGTCCCCAGCAAAGTATCCAACGGCTGATTTCCGCCTGATCCTCGTCATGGTTGCGGTGGCCGCGTCCGTGCGTCTCGCGACGCTCGGCATGTACCCGCTCATGGACACGACCGAGGCGCGCTATGCCGAGATCGCCCGCCGGATGGCCGAGCTCGGTGACTGGGTGACGCCGTGGATCGGAAATGCGGAACCGTTCTGGGGCAAGCCGCCACTCTCGTTCTGGATAACGGCCACGAGTTTCAAGCTCCTCGGCGCCGGAGCATTTGCCGCGCGCCTGCCGCATTGGCTCTGCGGCGCCATGATCGCCTGGGTGCTCTGGAGCTGGATGTGTGGCCGATCCCGGCGCGAGGCGGTCTATGCGCTGGCGGTAATCGTGGGATCTGGGCTGTTCATCGCAGCGGCCGGCGCGGTCATGACGGATATGTTTTTCGCGCTCGGCCTGACGATGGCGATGCGCGGTTTCTGGCGGGTGCTGCACGGAAACTCAGGCGAGCGCCGACGCGAACAGTATCTATTCTTCTTTTCCGGAATCGCGGTCGGCTTGCTGGCGAAAGGGCCGCTGACCGTTGCGATTGCCGCCATCCCGATCGCGGCGTGGACGCTGACGACCGGACAGACGCGTCGAGTCTTCGCTGAGATCGACTGGGGGCGCGGGCTGATCCTCGTTCTCGCAATCGTACTTCCATGGTATTGGCTGGCGGAATTGCGTACGCCTGGCTTTCTTGAATATTTCCTGGCAGGCGAGCACTGGTACCGGTTCACGGTGCCAGGCTGGGATGGCGATCGTTACGGACATGCGCACGAGTTCGCCCGCGGCACGATCTGGCTCTTCGCCGCGCTTGCGGCGCTTCCCTGGTCGCTACTGCTGCCAGTCGCCGCGATGCGCTGGAGGCGCCGCGTGCATCCGGCACGCCGAGAGGATCGGTCGCTGATCGGCTACCTGCTGCTGTGGGCGCTGACGCCCTGCGTCCTGTTCACGCCGAGTCGAAACATACTGTGGACATATGTCCTGCCCGGCTTGCCTGCATTCGCCATGCTCGCTGCGCTGTGGCTCGCGCGATTGCCGCGTGAGCCAGTCGAAAGACTCTTGCTGCCGGCCGGCGTCGCGGTGACGGCCGTCGTCGTGCTGGGCATCGTCCTTGCCTTCAATGCGAATGGCTGGGCCGAGGAAACCTCCACGCGAGCCCTGATCGCGCAGTACCGATCGCATCGATCGGGCGACGAAGCACTCGTCTTCTTTGGAAAGCGGCCGCTGTCCGGATCTTTCTATAGCCACGGGAAGGCCGAGTTGGCCGTCACCGCCGACGACCTTCGCGCTCGCCTCGACGACGGACCGGCTTACGTCGCGATCAAGGGCAGGCACCTCGCGCGCGTGCCGGCAGCAATGCTGCCGCAGCTCCGGCCAGTCGCGCACAGCGGGGAGTATGGCTTGTATTACTCCGCCCCCATCACGCGCAGTGCGCTGGCGCCGGCAGGCGCTCCCCGATAGCATGCTGCCTTCCGTGGGGGGATCACGCAATGCCGACAAAACGACTTGGAGCGTCCTTGGGACCTGTCTTGCTGTTGCTGCTCTCGATTGGAATTGCGCCATTTGTCGCGAACGCTGAAGAGCCTCCGGTCGAGCCCGAGCCGGAAGTTCAAGACAGCGACTCGAACGATGATCAGGATGAAGAGGAGCTGCCAATCGAGGAATCTGTCCCCGACGAAGACGCGGAAGAAGAGAAGTCGGAGAACGACGTCGAGGAGGATGCAGCGAATGACGTGGAAGACACGGCGGACAATGCGGCAGATGACGCGACAATCGTCGAAGACATGGACGACGACTGGGCTAACGACGTGGTCGCCGACGAGTCGGACGATGCGATTCCCGCGGATCTCGAGCTGAACCCGACCGGTGAAGTCTGGGAAGTCTTCGAATTCGTGGACGACGGCGACAACCAGGAAGAGGGTGCGGAGGTCTCAACGAGCGAAATACGGGACCCGGCGGACATGCCGATCGTCGGGCGGCCGGTCAAGCGTGCACCGGCTCCGGGCGCGCGACCGGCGCCTGGCACGAAACCCGCGGCGGGCGCCAATGAAGACACCGCCTAT
>DAIRVV010000153.1:0-6294 GCA_036802645.1 Steroidobacteraceae bacterium | reverse complement strand
GCTCGCATCCGCCGGCGCGCCGACACCATCTATCATCCTGTCGGCAGCTGCCGCATGGGGCGGGATGCGATGGCGGTCGTCGATTCAAAGCTCCGGGTGCATGGAATCGAAGGGCTTTCAGTCGTCGATGGGTCCGTCATGCCGGCGCCGATTGGCGGCAACACCAACGCGCCGACGATCATGATCGCGGAAAAGGCGGCGCTCGCGCTCACCGGCTGACGCAAATCCCGCATGACGTGAATTGGGACCAGAGAAGATGCGGCAGGCCGTTGTCGCGACTGGAATCACGCGCATCGGACGACGGCACGACGAACCGCCACGCCTTGCTGTGGAGTGCGCGCAACAACCTGATGCCGGCCCACACAATCGCGGCGACTGGTTGTAACATTCCCGCACTATCTTGATGCCGATGCAGCAAAGGGAAGTCACCTCCATGTCCGATCGCCGCCGCTCGGTTCGTCTCGCAGTCGCCGTTTCCTCGATCCTCTCCGCACCGGCCGTCGCACTGGGCGCGGGCTTCGCCGCGATTCTGGCGGCGCCGCTCGCAGTCGCCCAGGAGACGACCAGCCAGCTGAGCGGATATGTGGTTGGCGAAGACGGCCAGCCGATCGCGGGCGCCAAGGTCACGATCGTACACGTGCCGTCCGGCACGACCGAAACCACATCAACCGGCGCGAGCGGCCAGTTCTCGGCGACGGGACTCCGGGTCGGCGGGCCGTACCGCGTGACGGCACAGGCCGAGGGCATGCAGGAAGCGGGAGTCGAAGACCTTTACACCCAGCTCGCTGAGCGCACGTCGGTGACGCTCGTCGCGCAGCCGATCGCGCAGCTCGCGGGCGTCGAAGTCACGGGCTCCGCTGAGCGCGACGTCGCGATAGGCGCAGCCAGCCGCTATGGGGCCCAGGAAGTCAGGGAGCTGCCTTCGATCAGCCGCGACATTAAGGACATCGTGCGCGTCGATCCGAAGGCCTGGGTCGACCCGACCAACTCCGATGCGCTCGAAGTCGCGGGTGTCAACAACCGCTACAACACGATTACCGTCGACGGCGTCCGCCAGAGCGACGACTTCGGCCTCAACAACAACGGCTACCCGACGCAGCGCAGCCCGCTGTCGGTGGATGCGATCGAGGCAGTCTCTGTTCTCTCGGCGCCGTTCTCGGTCGAGTATTCCTTCTTCCGCGGCTCGACGATCAATATGGTGACGAAGTCGGGCACCAACGAGTTCACGGGTTCCGCGTTTTATTACCAGGGCGACGACAGCCTGCTCGGCGACGAGACCAAGGACACGGAAGTCGACCTCGTATTCGACGAAGAGATCTTCGGCGCCACCCTGGGCGGGCCGATCATCAAGGACAACCTGTTCTTCTTCCTGTCCTACGAGAAACTTGAGCGTGAGGCGCCGCAGGACATCGGCGCGACCGGATCCGGATTCCCGGTCGAGATCCCGGGCGTGACCCAGGCCGAGTACGACCAGATCCGGCAGATCGGTATCGACGTCTACGGCTTTGACGTCGGCGAGACCCTCGCGTCGGCGCCCGAGGAGGACGAGAAGATCCTCGCAAAGCTTGACTGGAACATAAACGACTCGCACCGCGCCTCGCTTGCCTACCAGCGCACGGAGGGCAACGAGCTGATCGTCAACACGACGAACAACAACCCGGCAGCCTTGCGCCTCGGGGCGCCGTCGAACTGGTACGACCGCGCGATCCTGATGGAAACCGCATCCCTGCAGCTCTTTTCGGACTGGAATGAGTTCTTCTCGACCGAACTCAAGCTCGCCCGCAAGGAAGTCGAGACCGCCCAGGTGTCGCTCTTCGGCACCGATTTCGGCGAAATGATCATCCGGACGCCGAGCGGCGGCCAGGTGTTCATCGGCTCCGACGAGTTCCGCCACGCGAACGAGCTGACGAACGACATCGATTCCATCAAGCTGAAGGGCAATTTCTTCCTCGGCGACCACACGCTCATGGTCGGCTACGAGCGTGAAATGCTCGACATCTTCAATCTCTTCGTGCCGCGGAGCGAAGGACAGTGGAATTTCGCGAGCATCGACGATTTCGAGGCGCAGGTTGCGACCAGCCTCAGTTACGGCAACGCGTTCACGAATAACGCAGCCGACGGCGCCGCGACCTTCGGCTACGACGTCGACAGCATCTACGTGCAGGATGAGTGGCAGGCGACGGCCGACCTGAAGGTCCAGGCAGGCGTGCGCATGGACATGTTCTCGGGCGACGACGTGCCGCTTCTCAACACGAACTTCACCGGCCGCTACGGCTTCAACAACCAGGAGACGCTCGACGGCCGCGACCTGATCATGCCGCGCATCGGCTTCAACTGGCAGTGGACGCCGCAGACGACGGTCTACGGCGGCTGGGGACTGTTCGGCGGCGGCACGCCGAACGTCTGGGTGTCGAACAGCTTCTCGAACGACGGGGTGACCGTCGTCCGCACTGACGTCAACCCGACCGCTTTCCCATTCCCGATCAATCCGCAGCTGGAGCCCTCGCTGACGGGCGGCAATGGTTTCGACATTCCGCAGGACGTGCTCGATTTCAATGCGGCGTTGCGCGGCGATGGCCCGGTCAACGCCATCGACCCGAATTTTGAAATTCCGTCGCAGTACCGCTGGAACCTCGGCATCCAGCACACGCTGCCCTGGGACATCGACCTGACAGCGGACATCATCTATTCGCGCGTCAAGGAGGAGGTGCTGTGGCAGGACATCCGCCTGCAACAGATCGCTACGGCGCCTGACGGCCGCCCGATCTATGGCCCGCGCCCAGACGGTCGATCGAGCACATCGATCCAGGATTTCCTGCTGACGAACACGAGCGATGGCGAGAGCACCATCTTCTCGATCGACGCGAACAAGACCTGGCGCACGGGCGCAGGCCGCTTTGACGCCTACCTCGGCTATGGCTACCAGGACGTCAAGGACGTCAACCCGGGCACGAGCTCGACGGCGTCCTCGAACTGGGACAACGTGGCCGTATCTGATCCGAACGACCCAGGGCTTGAGACCTCGAATTACGAGATCGAGCACATGTTCAAGGGGTCATTCGCATGGCGGAAGGCCTTCTTCGGCGACTACGAGACGAGCATCGCGCTGGTCGGCGAGCGCCGCTCCGGCCGTCCCTATAGCTACACTTTCGGCGGTGGCTCGCCACAGGCCGTCTGGGGCGACCCACGCCAGGCCTCCCGCCAGCGACAGCTTTTTTACGTGCCGAATGGCGACGTAATCTTTGAAACGCCATGTTCGGCTGACGACGTGACCAACCTGGTGGCCGGCTGTGTCGACACCACGAACTTCACGTCGGCGAATGCCGCCGCGACGCAATTCGCTTCGGACATGGAGGCCTACATCGAGCAGCAAGGCCTCGAGCGCTATCGCGGCCGCATCATGCCGCGCAATTCGCATCGCAGCCCCTGGCTCTCGGTCCTCGACCTGCGTTTTGCCCAGGAGCTGCCGATCTTCCGCAAGACGCGCGGCATCCTGACGTTCGACATCGAAAACTTCGCCAACATGATCAACAAGGACTGGGGCCAGCTGCGCCAGGTCGCTTTCCCGTATTTCACGCCTGTCGTGGACGTCAACCGCATCTCAACGACGGGTTGCCCGAATGGCGCGGCGAGCTGCTACGTCTATCGCCCTCGCGCCGGCACGACGGGACCCGTGGCGCCATTCAGGCAGATTTCCTCGCTACCGTCAGTCTGGCGCGTGCAGCTCGGGTTCCGAATCGAGTTCTGACCACGCAGCACGCGACTGAATCACAGTGCGCGGATGCGGTGCTGATGATCCGGCCCGCGCGATTCGGCGCGAATCCGGAAACTGCCGCATCGAACCGCTTCCAGCAATCGGGCATGACTGCGGGTGATGCTGAAGCGGCGCTGCGGGAATTTGACGGCTTCGTCGAGCGTCTGCGCGACGCCGGCGTCGAAGTCCACGTGGCCGCGGACACGCCGGATCCTCCGAAGCCTGACGCCTGTTTCCCGAACAACTGGGTGAGCTTTCACGCGGACGGCAGCGTCGTGCTCTATCCGATGATGGCCCCTTCGCGCCGCGCGGAGCGCCGCGACGAACCAATCGAACAATTGCGCCGCGCGGGCTTTCACATCGCGCGCACCGTCGACTTGAGCCCGTTTGAGGCACGCGGCGAATTTCTCGAGGGCACGGGCAGCCTCGTGCTCGACCGCTGTCAACGTACTGCCTACGCCTGCCGTTCGCCCCGCACGACCCCGGCTGCGCTCGCGGCGTTTGCCGCGGAACTCGGCTATCGGATCGTCGCATTCGACGCGCTGGGCCCCGACGGCATGCCCGCGTATCACACGAACGTGTTGATGGCGCTCGGCGAACGCTTCGCCGTCGTCTGCGTCGCGGCGATCCCGGATTCGCGGGAGCGCGAGTCGGTGCTGCGTGAACTCGAGACCACCGGGCACGAACCGATGGAGATCGGGGTCGCCGAGATGAATGGCTTTGCGGGAAATATGCTGGCGCTGCGCTCGGCCGGCGGCGGTGCGCTGATCGCACTGTCCGATGCGGCCTGGCAGGCACTCAAGCCGGAAACACGCCATCGCCTCGAGCGGCATGGATCCATCGTCACTGCGCCGATCCCGACCATCGAGCGCCTCGGCGGTGGGAGCGTGCGCTGCATGATCGCCGAGGTCTTCCTGCCGCGGTCGACCGGCATCGGCCGGTGATAAGATCGGCTCCCGAAAGACCGGGGGACCGCAGGACTTGCTGGAACTCGGCCTCAAGACACTGATCGGCTACCTGCTGGGCTCGCTTGTCGGCGCGCTCGTGATCGGGCGTTTCCGAGGTGTCGACATACGCGAGCTCGGCAGCGGCAACGCGGGCGGCACGAATGCGCTTCGCACGCAGGGCATCGGCTTTGCCGCAGGGACAGTGGTCATCGACATCGGCAAGGGTTGGGTCGCGGCCGGGTGGCTGCCGTACCTCGCGCTTCCCGGCGTTGCCGCGGATCCCGCGGTCGCTCGCGAATGGCTCGCATCATGTTGCGCCGCGGGCGCCGTTCTCGGCCACATCTGGCCGCTCTACTACGGATTTCGCGGCGGCAAGGGTGGCGCGACGCTCGCGGGGGCATTGCTCGCGCTGGCTCCAGTCCTGCTCGCGATCGCGGTCGCCGCCTGGGTCGTGGTCATCGTGCTCTTCGGATTCGTGGGTCTCGCGACGACGCTTGCCGCCGTCGCAGTGGCTATCGCGGCGCCGCTCATGCCTCAAGCGCCGGGTTCTCTGTGTGCCTTTGCACTCGGCATGGCAATCCTCGTCGCGTTTGCCCACCGCGGAAACTTTTCGCGCATACGTGCCGGGACCGAGCCTCGCGAATATCGGCTCTGGCTCCTGCGGCCGCGCAAGCCGTCGCGATGAGCGGGCGCACCGAGCTCCTGCGGCTGCTCGCGGACGGCGAGTTGCATTCCGGCGAGGAACTCGCCGCTGCGCTCGACGTCTCGCGCGCAGCCGTCTGGAAGCGCTTGCAGCAGCTGGAAGAATGGGGCATCGCGCTCGAGGCGCGGGCGGGCAGCGGCTACCGGCTCGAATCGCCGATCGAATTGCTCGATGCAGCCGCGATTCGCGGGAGGCTGCCGCAGGCGGCTCTCGTGCTGCTCCGCAATCTCGAAGTGCACGAAGCGCTTGAATCGACCAGCGACCGGCTGCTTGCCGCGGACGAGCTGCCTGCGGGCCGCTTCGACGCCTGTCTTGCCGAGTTTCAGAGCGCGGGCCGCGGACGTCGCGGACGGAACTGGGTCGCGCCATTCGCGTCGGGGCTGTGTCTTTCCGTCAACTGGAATTATCACGACGCGCCCGCAACGCTCGGTGCGCTATCACTCGCCGCGGGTGTCGCTACCCTGAGGGCCTTGCGTCGCCTCGGATTCGCCGGGCTCTCGCTCAAGTGGCCCAACGACATCGTTCACCGCGATGGCAAGCTCGGCGGCATCCTGATCGACGTTCGCGGCGAGGCTGCGGGCCCCGCGTACTTCGTGGTCGGCATCGGGATCAACATTCGCCTGCCGGGTACTGCCCGTGAACGGCTGCGTGCCGAAGGCGTCGAAGCGGTCGATCTCGCTTCGCTCGGCAACGCGCCTTCGCGCAATGAAGCGGCCGCAATCCTGATCGCCGAGCTGACACAGGCATTCCTTGAGTTCGGCTCCCGCGGCATGAGCGCGTTCGCCGAGGAGTGGCGGGGCGCCGACGCGCTCGCCGGCCGGCGCGTTCGCGTCCTGCAAGCCGGGCAGTTGCTCGACGGCATGGCGCGCGGCGTCGACGCCGACGGGGCC
>DAIRVV010000152.1:0-6342 GCA_036802645.1 Steroidobacteraceae bacterium | reverse complement strand
AGGAGCACTTCGTCCCCGGCGATCAGCCAGACCGGCGCGAGGCCCTTCTCGAGCGTACGCGATACCTGGTCGGTGTTGATGCGCATGGCCGGTCAATTGTAGCCATCGCCGAGCGGCCTGTGAGATAGTCAGTGGCATATGAGTCGCCTGACCCTGATCGCCATTTGCCTTGCGCTCGCGATGCCCGCGGTTCGCGCCGACGAACGCCCGTTGATTCAGGTTGGCCTGCATGGCGGTTATCGCACGGGCGGGAGCCTTGAAGACGCGGACACCGGCGAGGACCGCGATTTCGATGACGGCGACGCCATCGCGCTCGCCCTCGAACTGCGATACGCCGAGGGCGACGACCGCTACTACCAGCTCTGGTACTCGCGGCAGGACTCCGAGGTCGACGACGGCATCGAGGTCCATGGCGCCGACATCGAGTACCTTCACATCGGCGGAACCCTCCCCTTCGGCGGCTACGACCGCGTCCAGCCCTATTTCGCGGCTGGCCTCGGCGCGACGCGCTTCTCGTCGTCCGCAGCCGGCGCCGACGACCGCACGCGTTTCTCCGGCTCGGCGGCGTTCGGCCTCGAGATCCCGCTCGCAAAATACGCCGCGATCCGGCTCGAGGCGCGCGGATACCTGACTGCAGTCGACACGAGCAGCGCGTTCTTCTGCAAGTCGGACGACGGCGAAGGCGTCTGCCGCATCGTCGCGAGCGGCTCGTCTTTCCTGCAGGCCGAGGCGCTCGCCGGCATCCTCGTCCGATTCTGATTTCGGTCCCGTGAACGATTCAACGCGCCAGCGACGCGGCTTCTATCCACCGATCGAGCCGCTGCGACAAGGTCATCTCGCCGTCGGAGACGGTCATGAGATCTATTGGGAGGAGTGCGGCAATCCGGCAGGCAAGCCGGCCGTGTTCCTGCACGGCGGACCGGGTGCCGGCTGCGACGCCCGCGCGCGCCGATTCTTTGATCCCGCGCGCTACCGGATCTTCCTGTTCGACCAGCGAGGCTGCGGACGGAGCCGTCCCCACGCAAGTCTCGAGCACAACACGACCTGGGATCTCGTCGCCGACATCGAGCGCCTGCGGGTCTCGTTCGACGTCGAACGCTGGCAGGTATTCGGCGGCTCCTGGGGCTCGACGCTCGCCCTCGCCTACGCGGAGGCGCACCCGGACCGCGTCAGCGAGCTGGTGCTGCGAGGCATCTTCATGCTGCGCAGGGCCGAGCTTGACTGGTTCTACCAGCAGGGCGCGTCGGCCATGTATCCGGACCGATGGGAAGATTACGTTGCGCCGATTCCGCCTGCGGAACGCGGCGACCTGATGCGCGCCTTCCATCGTCGCCTGACCGGCAGCGATATCAGCGCCGCGCAGGCTGCCGCGCGCGCCTGGTCCGTCTGGGAAGGTTCAACGAGCTACCTGCTGACCGACGACGAGAATGTCCGCAAGTGGAGCGAGGACGAATTTGCGCTCGCGATTGCGCGCATCGAATGCCATTACTTTGTGAATGGGGGCTTCCTGAAGAATGAGAGCCAGCTGCTGGACGACGTGGGGCGAATCCGCCACCTGCCCGCTGTGATCGTGCAGGGACGGCACGACGTCGTCTGCCCGATGTTCACGGCCTGGGACCTGCACCGCGCCTGGCCCGAGGCGGATTTTCGCGTCATCGGCGACGCCGGGCATTCAGCCTTCGAGCCCGGCATCACCGACGAGTTGATTCGCGCGACCGACCGCTTCGCGGATGCCTAAAGGGGACGGGGACTTTTAAAGGGGACAGACACAATTGCCAATTGCGGCGAAACTGCAATTGTGTCTGTCCCCTTTAAAAGTCCCCGTCCCCTTTAGGCATCAGCATTCCGGCACGTTGACGGCGAGACCCCCTTGCGAGGTCTCCTTGTAGATCGACTTCATGTCGTAACCGGTCTGCCGCATCGTTGCGATCACCTGGTCGAGCGAGACCTTGTGCGAGCCGTCGCCGCGGAGCGCAAGCCGCGCTGCGTTGATCGCCTTGACCGCACCCATCGCATTGCGCTCGATGCAGGGAATCTGGACTAGCCCGGCGATCGGGTCGCAGGTCAGGCCGAGGTTGTGTTCCATGCCGATTTCGGCGGCGTTCTCGACCTGGCCGTTCGTTCCGCCGAGCGCGGCCGCAAGTCCGGCCGCCGCCATCGAGCAGGCGACGCCGACTTCGCCCTGGCAGCCCATCTCCGCGCCCGAAATCGAGGCATTGCGCTTGTACAGGAGGCCGATTGCACCGGCCGTCAGGAGGAATTTCTCGATGCCGGCGGAATCGCTGCCGGCACAGAGACGGGCGTAATAGTGCATCACCGCGGGAACGATGCCGGCGGCGCCGTTGGTCGGCGCCGTAACCACCTGGCCGCCGGCGGCATTCTCCTCGTTCACGGCCAGCGCCCAGGCGTTGACCCATTCCATCGCGTCTGCGCGCACCACATCGGCTTCGAGCGCCCGCACGAGCTGTGGCGCGCGGCGCTTCACCTTCAGGATGCCCGGGAGGATTCCTTCCGCGGCGAAGCCGCGTTCCACGCAGGCCTGCATGACCGACCAAATCCGCTGCATCATTGCGTCGATCTCGGCCGCGGGACGCAAGGCCAGCTCATTCCTGCGCATGAGTTCGGCAATCGTGAGCCTTGCGCGCTCCGCCACCGCCAGCAGCTCGTCACCGCTGCCGAATGGCAGTGGGGTTTCCGCGGGCGCCGCAACGTCGGCTCCCGGGTCCTCGCCCTCGCGCTGCACGGCGCCGCCGCCGATCGAGTACATCTCTTCCGTCAGGACGACGGCAGCGTCCGCGTCGCGCGCCGTGAACCGCATGCCATTCGAATGACCGGGCAGCATCTGGTCACGGTGGAACAGGAGATTCATCGGCTCGTCGAATGCGATCTCGTGTCTGCCGAGCAGGCGCAATCGGCCGCTGTCGCGGATGCGCTTCAGGGTCGGCTCCATGATCGTCGGATCGAAGCCCGAGGGATCGTTTCCTTCGAGCCCGAGCAGGATGGCGCGGTCCGTGCAATGCCCCAGACCCGTGAGCGCGAGCGAACCGTAGAGCTGGACGAACACTTCGATCGTGCGGTCGAGCAGCCCGCGCGCCTCGAGATCGCAGGCGAAAAACCGGGCCGCGAGCATCGGACCCATCGTGTGCGACGACGAAGGGCCGACGCCGACCTTGAAGACGTCGAATACGGAGAGGTTCACAGGGCCGCCAGCCGCCGGAGGATCAGGTCCGCGATCTCGCTGGCGAGCGCAACGCGGAGGCTCTCCTCCTCGTGCTCCTTGGCGAGAACGGCGGTCTCGTCGTATCCGTAATCGCGCGTCAATTTCACCGGTTGGCGCGCGAGCAGCTCCTGGGCGCCGCTCGTCACCGAAAACTCGGCGGCGTAATAGACCTCGTACTCGCCCGGCTTGTTGTCGGCCGTCACGGACAGGAGTTCGCGACCGGTGTCGTCGGTGTGAATGCGGATCACCGCGCTCGCAACCGCGGCATTGGCCGCCGGCCGGGCACCGGCCGCGCGCAGGCGACTGTCGAGTGCGGCGTATAGAGCCGTGTACCGATCCGGCGTTTCGATGAATGGCGATGCGAGCGCGGCAGGCAGTGGCACCTGGCCGCGTAGGTGGAATCCGCAAGCCGAGGCGAGTGCAAACAGCGCGACGACCAATGGGCGCCCCAGATTCATAACACCACGTTGACGAGTTTTCCGGGCACGTAGATCAGCTTGCGCACGGGTTGCCCGGCCACGAACTTCGCAACCCCGGGATCCGCGAGCGCAGCCTCGCCCGCGGCCGCTTCATCGGCGCTCGCCGGGACCTGGACCCGCCCGCGCAGCTTGCCATTGACCTGGACCACGATTTCGACCGTTTCCTTCACGAGCGCGGATGCGTCGGCTTCCGGCCATCGCTCGTCGACGAGAAGAGTCGCATGCCCGAGCGCCCGCCACATCGCCTGCGCAGCGTGCGGCACGACCGGCGACAGCACCAGGACCACGAGGTCGAGCGCTTCCTGCATCACGGCGCGCCCCTGTGCGGATTCATCGCCGAACCGCGCGAGCGAGTTGTAGAGCTCCATGACCGCGGCAATGGCAGTGTTGAACATGCGCCTGCGCCCGATGTCGTCGCCCGCTTTGACGAGCATCTGGTGCACGTGGCGGCGGAGCTCGCGCTGCGGCGCGTCGAGCGCGGTCTTGTCCAGCCTGGCGGGAGGCCCGGCTTCCACATGGGCATGGACGAGCTTCCACAGCCGTTTCATGAACCGGAATGCGCCTTCGACGCCTTCGTCGGACCACTCGAACGTGTGCTCCGGCGGCACATTGGACATGGCGAAGAGACGGGCCGTGTCCGCGCCGTAGCGATCCACGAGCAGCTGCGGATCGACGCCATTGCGGCGCGACTTCGACATCGTTCCGACCCCGCCATACTCGACCGGCTGTCCGTCGGATTTCAGCACGCCCCTGCGCGCTTCGCCCTCGCCCTCTGCCACGACATCGGCCGGATCGACATAGACGATGCGACCGGAGGACGGCTTGCGAAACCAGATCTCGTTGAGGACCATGCCTTGCGTCAGCAGCCGCTCAAACGGCTCGTCGAGCCTCGTCAGCGCGCAGTCGCGCATGACGCGGGTCCAGAAGCGTGAATACAGGAGATGCAGGATTGCGTGCTCGATCCCGCCGATGTACTGGTCGACCGGCATCCAGTAACTCGCGCGCTCGTCCACCATGGCCCGTTCGTTGTGCGCGGAGGCGAATCGGAAGAAGTACCACGACGAATCCACGAAGGTGTCCATCGTGTCCGTCTCGCGACGCGCGGCGGCGCCGCACTTCGGGCAGCGGCAATCGAGAAATTCCTTCGATTTCGCGAGCGGATTGCCCGTGCCGTCGGGCACCAGGTCCTCGGGCAATCGCACGGGCAGGTCGGCGTCCGGCACCGGCACGTCTCCACACGACGGGCAGTGGATGATCGGGATCGGGCAGCCCCAGTAGCGCTGGCGCGAAATGCCCCAGTCGCGAAGACGCCAGACGACCTGCCTGCGGCCGAGGCCTTTCGCTTCGAGATCCCACGCGATCGCCCGGGTCGAGGCTTCGTAGTCGAGGCCGTCGTAAACGCCTGAGTTCACGCAGCGGCCATGCTCCGCATACCAGGGCTGCCAGGCATCCGTCGAGTACGGCTTTCCGCCGATGTCGATCACCGGAAGAATCGGCAGGCCGTATTTCTTCGCGAATGCGAAATCGCGCTCGTCATGGCCCGGCACGCCCATCACGGCGCCCTCGCCGTAGGCCATCAGCACGTAATTGCCGACCCACACCGGCACGCCGGCGCCGGTCAGCGGGTGGCGCACGCTGAGCCCGGCCGCGACGCCTTTCTTCTCCATCGTCGCGATGTCGGCTTCCATGACGCTGCCGCGACGGCACTCGTCGACGAAGGCGCGCAGCGTCGCGTCTTTGCGCGCGGCGAGTTCCGCCAGCGGATGCTCTGCAGCGACGGCGACGAAGCTCACACCCATGATGGTGTCGGCGCGCGTCGTGAAGACCGGAAGCGTGCCGCGCCGTCCGTCGATATCGTAGGGAAAGCTGAGGTTGACGCCTTCGCTGCGCCCGATCCAGTTCGCCTGCATCGCACGAACGCGGTCCGGCCAGTCGGGCAGATCGTCCAGCGCTGCGAGCAGCTCCTCCGCGTACTGTGTGATTCGCAGGTAGTACATCGGAATCTCGCGCTTCTCGACGATCGCGCCCGTGCGCCAGCCGCGGCCGTCGATGACCTGCTCGTTTGCAAGCACCGTCTGGTCCACGGGATCCCAGTTGACGACGCCGGTCGTCTTGTAGGCGATGCCGCGCTCGAGCATGCGCAGGAACAGCCATTGGTTCCAGCGGTAGTAATCCGCGTCGCAGGTCGCAAGCTCGCGCGACCAGTCGATGCCGAAGCCGAGCGACCTGAGCTGTCCCTTCATATGCGCGATGTTGTCGCGGGTCCAGCGCGCGGGTGCGACGTTGTTCTCGATCGCGGCATTTTCCGCCGGCAGGCCGAACGCGTCCCAACCCATCGGCTGCAGCACGTTGAAACCCTGCATTCGCATGTAGCGCGCCAGCACGTCGCCGATGGTGTAGTTGCGGACATGACCCATGTGCAACCTGCCGCTCGGGTACGGGAACATGCACAGGCAGTAATACTTCGGCCGCGCGGCGTCTTCGCGGGCCGTAAACGAGCCGGCCGCATCCCACTCGGCCTGGACTGCGGACTCGATTTCTTTCGGTTCGTAGCGTTCTTTCATCGAACTGGGAAGGATACCTTAGGGTGGCGGAACCGGAGGCCCTTCTCGGGACCGCCGTGAATACATCCCTGTAGGCTTC
>DAIRVV010000151.1:0-6344 GCA_036802645.1 Steroidobacteraceae bacterium | reverse complement strand
CTGGCCGATCATCTCGCCGAGGGAAGCGTTCTTGCCGCCGACGGACTCGACGTCCTTCATGCGAAGCTTGCCGAATGGGATTGTGTAGCCGGCCACGCGCGATCCTAGCTCGTTCCGCACCTGTTACGATCGGCCGCGATGGCGGGCCGCAAGGCCCGTCACGGCTAACGGATCAACCACCATGAAGCAGCGACGAACCGTCTTCTTCGTTTCCGACCAGACCGGCGTCACCGCCGAGACCATGGGGCACAGCCTGCTGACGCAGTTCGACGGCATGGATTTCAGGCCGGTCACTTTGCCATTCATCTCCACCATTGACAAGGCAGGCGAGGCGGTCGCGAAGATCGACCAGACCGGACGGGAAGAGGACGCAAAGCCCATCGTATTCGCGACGCTGGTGAACAACGAGGTCCGCGACGCATTGAAGCGGGCGCACTGCCTGTTCCTCGATTTCTTTGACGCATTTCTCGGTCCGCTGGAGCAGGAGCTCGGGCAGCAGTCAGCCCATGTGTTGGGCCGTGCGCATGGCATGGCGGACCTCAACGCCTACACGATGCGCATCAATGCGACGAACTTCGCACTTGCGAACGACGACGGCGCCTACACGCGCGACTACGACCGCGCGGATGTGATCCTCATCGGAGTTTCGCGCTCGGGCAAGACGCCGACCTGCGTCTACATGGCGTTGCAATACGGCGCATTCGCGGCCAATTATCCGCTGACCGATGACGATCTCGACGGCGTCAAGTTGCCTGCAATCGTCGATCCGTACCGCAAGAAGCTCTTCGGCCTCACGATCGAGCCGGGCCGGCTTCAGCAGATCCGCCAGGAGCGCCGTCCGGACAGCCGCTATGCGTCTGCGCAGCAGTGCGCATTCGAGGTGCGCGCGGCGGAGCAGTTGTTCGATCGTCACGCCATTCCATATCTCGAAACGACGGACACGTCCATCGAGGAGATCGCGAGCCGAGTGCTCGAGCGGCTCGCGATACCGAGGCGCGTGAGACCGTGACGGTTTCGTGACCAAACGCACGATTCATGCGGGATTTGGCCGAATATCCCTGTGATATAGTCAAATCCATGTTGTCGGACGACCTCTGCACGATCACCTGGCGCGCACGGCCGCGTTCTTTCGTGAGCCTGATGACGCTCTACGAGAGCAACTACATCCGGCTCGGATGGCTCGTGCCCGAGCTTCGCCGCATCAAGGGATCGGTCACTTCCAGGGTTGCAGGCGAGCCCGCGCTCGAGCTCGCTGTGGTCGAGCAGTGCCGCTACACGACCGCCCTTCACCTGACCTACCTTTTCGGCGAAAGCGGCGATGTTACGCGCGAACCTGAACTCGAGATCCGCGTTTACCACGATGCACGTCTCGCGGAAGCATGCGGCACGGGCACGATCCCGTCGCATCCGCGCCTGCGCAAGCTCGCGGCGGAGGTCGCGGTCAGCCATGGCAAGCGCTGGTCCTGCAACATGCTCCTGAACAAGTGGCTGGAATACTGCGTCGGCAGCGGCCACCGCTTTGCGATGCCCGCAACCTGAGCGAAGGCCATGGCCGTCATGCTTCCGGACAAGTGGTCGCAGCTGAAGCTGCCCTCCATCGGCAAGGCCGACCCAGCCGAGCAGGAGCGGCTCCTCAAGCTTTTCTGGAACAGGGCCGAGCTCAAGAAGGAGCTTCAGAGCCTCGATGACCAGCTTCACAATCTGCGGAACAAGCTGAAGCAGCAGGAGAACGCCAACTCGCGGCTGCAGAAGCAGCTGGAGCAGCTGGAAATGCTCCTGGGAAACTCCGAGCGCGGCGTCGACGCCCTCGTGCACTTCGGCCTGAAGGCCCTGTGGCGGGCCTGCCGCGAGCAGCTCGAGAAGTTCGCCGCTGAACTCAAGCGCGAGCGCCAAGATGCCCAGCGCAAGCTGCAACTGGCCGAGTTCCAGAATGATCGCGCGGAGCGACTGAAGGTCGCGGACGAGCGCCTGCGCCAGGCGCAGGAAGTCGCCGACGCGGAGCGCGGGCGGCTGGGCGAGCGCGAAGGGCGGATGGAGCAGCTCAAGCGGTTCTGGCACTACTTCAAGCGGCGCGCGCTCGCGGTCGAGATCCTCGAGCAGCGCGAACGCTCTGTGGTCGCGGAGCGGAATCTCGCCGACATGCAGGAGTCGCACCGCACGATCGAGAAGGAGCCCTGGCCGGAGTTCCCGGGCCTGACAATCGACGGACGCCGCCTGGTCAACCTCGCCGTTATCGCCTATGCACAGCACCTGTACGCGCGGCTCGCCGTCTCGGGTCTGGCGATGGATGCGCGGCTCGCGAACAACCGGAGCGTGGAGAGCGCGAAGCACGGCAATCTCGAGGCCTGCCTCGCGCGCCTGCGCGAGATCGCGCAGGCGCTTGCGCTCGTCGGCGCGCAGGACGGGCTCACCGCCGAAATCAAGAAGCGGGGCGAAAAGATGATGCCGGCGGCCACCTGGCGGAATGCCAATGAAACCGTGCCGCAGCCTGCCTCGCTGCCGCCCGCCGCGACCGGAGGAGTGCCGGACGCCAATGTGCTGGTCGAGGACTACTGGGACGTCTACAAGGTCCTTCTGCGCTGAGCGGATGGGGTGCGTCCCCTTCAGCTTTGCTTCAGGGCGTCTGCGTCGCCGCTACCCCGCCACGTGAGAACAGCTTGATGCGCTGCCGCCAGATGTTCAGGTCGTCCAGCCAGACATAGAAGAGCGGCACGAAGAAGAGCGACGTCACGCTGCCGAAGAAGAGGCCCGAAATGAGCGCCCGCGCCATCGGGTAGTACGCGGGCCCATCCCCTCCGATCTGGGTATTGCCGACGGCGAGCGGCATCATCGCGAGCAGTGTCACCACGCTCGTCATCAGGATGGGTCGCAGGCGATGCCGGGCGGCTTCCAGAATCGCGTCGTGACGGTTCATGCCTTCCTTGCGCAGGTCGATCACGTGGGCGATGAGCACGATACCGATGTTCACGATCACGCCGATCAGGATCATGATCCCCAGCATGGCCATGAATGACACTGCCGTCTGGCTGATCGCGAGCCCCCAGAACACGCCCACGATCGCGAACACGATCGAGGTGATGATCGACACCGGATAGAGCAGCGACTCGAACAGCGACGCCATCACGAGGAAGATCAGCGCTATCGCAAGCAGGATGTTCATTTGCATCGTTGCGGCCGTGTCGTCGCTGTCCTCGACGCTTCGGCCGTACTTCCAGCCGACACCCGGCGGGAGCGGGAATTCCTCCATGAATGCATCGACGCCCTTCTTGACGTCGTCGAGCGAGGACTCCTCGTTGACGATTCCCTCGATTACGACCGAGGTGAGCCGGTCGACGCGCTCGATCGTGCGCGCGCTCTGGTCGATCCGGAAGCTGGCGACGGCGCCGAGCGTGCTGCGCGTGCCACTCGGCAGGTAGAGCGGAGTCGAGGCGAGGTCCTCGAGGGACTGGCGGCTGTCCGCGCGAAATGCCAGGCGCATCTGGATCTCGCGGTCGTCCGACCTGAATTCCTTGAGCGGGTCGCCGCGCATGGCGACCGCGATGGTCTGCGCAACGACCTGCGGCGAGAGGCCGAGGCGCGCCGCGCGCTCGCGGTCGACGATCACCTGGATCTCATGTTCGCCGGCCTTGGCCGTCGAGCGCACCGAGTCGAAGCCCTTGACCTCGCGCAGGCGCTGCACGACGGTGTGCGAAAGCGCCACGAGCTCCTCGGTCGATTCGCCGGTGAGGCGCATGCTGAACGCGCCGGTCTGGTCCTGTTCCTCGTCGAAGCGGAAGCTCGGCTTGCCGATGATAATCTCCGGCAGGCCTTTTTCGATCTCCTTCATCAGCTCGCGAGGCTCCATCGGCAGCTCGTCGAGCGGCTTCAGCCTGATCACGCTGGATGCGTCGTCGGGCAGGAAATGGCTGTAGACGAGGTCGATTCCAAAGCGCTCCTTGTTCTCCTCGAGGTAAGACTCGACGCGGGTGACTGCCTGCTCGACCCGTGCGAGCGGGTAGGTTCCCTCGATGTGAAACGGCAGGTAGATCCGGTCGGTCGCGTCCTGCGGGAACATGTCCATTTTCACCAGGCCGGTCGCGAAGAGCGGCACGGGAGAGGCGACGGTCAGTACCACGAAGAGCGCGGCCCACCACTCGTGATTGAACAGCCAGTCAAGCCTGCTGAGGTACCACTCCTGCAGCCGCGCGAAGAAGGATTCCGAGCGGATCGCCGGTGGCGGCGGAAAGCGCGCCGTCAGGGTCGGGATGATGGTCTGTGCGACGAGTAGCGACGCCAGCATCGCGACCACGATGGGCACTGCGACGTGCACCATGAAGACCGAGATCTCGCTCTCCTGGCCGAAGATGATCGGCAGGAAGACGATGACGGTCGACAGTGTCCCCGCGAGCACGGCCAGGCCGACCTCGGTCACGCCCGCGAGCGTCGCAGGGATGGCCTCGGCGCCGTCCATCTGGCGGTGGCGGAAAATGCTCTCGGTGACGACGACCGCGTTGTCGACGAGCAGCCCGATCGCGAGCAGCATGCCCATCATCGTCAGGATGTTGAGCGAGAAGCCGAGGAAGTACATCGCGGCGACCGTGATCAGCAGCGAGAATGGCACCGCGAGCGCCACGATCAGGGTCGTCGGCCAGTGACGCAGGAAGAGGAACAGCACGATGAGTGCGAGGCCCGCGCCGATCAGACCCGCATTCCTGAGCTCGTTGAGGGAGCTCCTGATGTTCTCGGACTGGTTCTGCAGCACGATGATGTCGACGCCCTGAAGCTGTGGAAGCTTCCGCTGCTCCTCGACGACGACCATCACACGGTCGGCGACGTCGACGATGTTCGCACCGGTCGACTTGAATACGTCGAGACCGACGCCCGGCCGGCCATTCAGATGGCGGCCGACCGTGAGTTCCGGCGTCACCATGCTGACATCCGCGATGTCGCGCAGCCGCACATTGCCGCTCACGATGAAACTGCGCACGTCCTCCAGGGTCTGGAACTCGCCGATCGGCCGTACCAGGAAGCGCTGGGATTCGCCGGTGACCTCGCCCGCACTGACCGAGAAATTCGCGCCTTCGAGTGAATCGCGCAGCTTCGCGATGTCGACGCCGTGGGCGGCGAGCCGCACGGGGTCGACCAGGATCCGGAGCTCCAGTGGCTCGACGCCTTCGAGCGAGACCCGCGCGACGCCGTCGATCCGCTCGATTGGCTTCTTCAGGTAGCGGTCGAGAGTGTCGTACTGGCGTGTCATGTCTTCCTGGCTGGAGATGCGGACCGCCAGCACGCGGTCGTCGCCGGCAGCGAACATCTGGGTCAGGATTCGGTTTGCACTCGGCGGGAATTCGTGGCGGATCGACTCGAGTTTCGTGCGGACCTCGAAGCCGACGGCTGCCGGGTCGCGGTCCCATTCGAAGAACACGATGATTTCGGCGCCGGTTTCCGACGACGTCGAGCGGATCTCCTTGATGCCGGACAGGGTCGCGATGGCCTCCTCGGCCGGGCGCGTGATGAGCTGCTCGACTTCCTCGGGCGTGGAGCCTTCGTAGGGAATCGTGATCTCGATGCCCGGAAAGCGGATATCCGGGAACAGCTCGAGCGGCAGCAGCCGGGTCGCGATCAGGCCGATCAGGGCGATCGCGATGAATGTCATCAGGGTCGTGACGGGCCTGCGCAGCGCGAAGCGCGTGTGGATCATGGCTCAGCTTGCGCCGTGTTCCGTCGCGACGCGGGGCAGGGCGCCACTGCCTGCCGGCTGGAATCGCTTGCGGTCGAGCAGCGAGTAGACGACCGGGATCACGAGCAGCGTGAAGAAGCTCGCGACCGCGACGCCGCCGATGACGGTGATCGCCATCGGTTTCCTGATCTCCGCGCCTTCGCCGAGCCCGATGGCCATCGGCAGCAGGCCGAGGATCGTCGTGAGCTTGGTGATGACGATGGGCCGCAGCCGCAGGCGCGCGGCCTCGATGATGGCGTCGTGCTTGGCCATGCCGCGCTCGCGTGCCTGGTTGACCGCGTCGATGAGCACGATTGACTGGTTGACGACGATGCCGGCCAGCATGATGAGGCCGATATAGGCGACGACGTTTACCGTCGTTCCCGTGAGGAACATGGCCCAGACCGACCCGACGAGCGCGAGCGGGATGGTCAGGAGGATCACGAAGGGGTGCAGCAGTGACTCGAACTGCGACGCCATGACCAGATAGACGAGGAACACGGCGAGCAGCATCGTGAACTGCAGCGACTGGAAAGACTCCTTCATGTCGTCGCTCTGCCCGCTGACGGCCGCGGTCGTGCCGACCGGCAGCTCGACGGCGGCGACGATCCTGCCGAGCTCGGCGACGGCGGAGCCGAGATCGCCC
>DAIRVV010000150.1:0-6452 GCA_036802645.1 Steroidobacteraceae bacterium | reverse complement strand
CGGGGTTTCATCGAACTTGGTAGGGGGCGAGCTTCGATCCCGGCCACACCCCGTTCCGGAGTGGGCTGTCAGGCTGCGTGAGTCCAATGTCGCTTAGTCCGAAGCGCTCCTCGCGCAGAAACAGAAACACCGGCGCGTAGCCCAGGTTCGGTTTCAAAGTCGTCTCTCTGATATTTGTCGGTGTGCAGGTCATGCACAACACGAGTGCACTTGAGCGCAATGGACGGTGATCCGCATGGCGATCACCGAGAATCGTGACGTTGCCGAGCTGATGACCGCTGGGGTTCGCGGTGAACGCGCCCTGGACGCTGCCTATCAGCTGAGAATGGAGCAATTCCTGTCGGAGAACGCGTGGGCGGCATTCCACATTTGGGACAGAACTCAGCGCGGTGTCTTTCCAGCCGGTACGTTCGAACAGACGGGAGGAGCACTGCTCTGCGGCCTGCTCAGAACGGGACGCGGCCGAACCTGGTGGACGAGTTCCAAAAGCGTTGGCTTCATCCCTGGCTTTGTGTCGTCCGTAGACGCAATGCTCGCAAAGGAAAGCGGAGCACCCAAATGACGAGGGCCTGCCGCGGAGGCAGGCCCTTGCGTCGTCGAAATGGTAGCGGGGGCAGGATTTGAACCTGCGACCTTCGGGTTATGAGCCCGACGAGCTGCCAGACTGCTCCACCCCGCAATAGGGGCGCGAATTATAGACAGCAGTCGGCGTATTTACAAACAGGCCGGAAACACCGGCCGCCGCGTCACGGGTTGGAGCACACCGCCGCATTGACGCACATCGATCGAGTCCGCTCGACGTCGCGCCGCTGAGTGTCGCGCGCGAGCAGGTACTCGCGCATCTGAGTTTCGTCGTAGCACTTTTCCGTCACGAAGCGTGTGCCTATGTCGCGGTCCTTCTTGCAATAAAGGACCTTCGCACCACGCTTCTTGGTCTGGAATCCCTGAGGCGGCTGGAATTCCTTCTCCTCCTTCGGCTCTTCCTTCACGGCCGCGACTGTCGTGGCCTCCGCCTTGTCGTTCGCCTGATCTGCGGTCGGCGTCTCGTTGCCTATTGCGGAATCCTGGGCCATGGCGGCGTTCCCTGCCAGGCACATCATGAGCGCTGCGATGATTTTCAGCATGGTTTGGCTCCCTGGGCCGTGCGATCAGCCGCCGCTGCAGTTCTCCACGCTCGCGCAGACCTTGCGGGACTGTTCGATGTTGGTCTGGCTCTGCTCACGCGCGATTTCCATCTGTCGCAGCGCTTCCTCGCTGTAGCACTTTTCCTGCGAGAAGCGCGTGCCGCTTTCCATCGCTTTCTTGCAGTACACGACTTTCTTGCCGCGCGTCTTGGCCTGGTAGCCGGCAGGCACCCTGAATTCCTCGGGTTCCTCCGCCTCGTTCGCAGTCTCGGGTTCGGCCTTGTCCTGCGCCTGATCGGCCGTCGGCGTCTCATTGCCGATCGCGCTGTCCCCGTCCCCCGCGAGCGCGTTGCCCGCAAGAAAAGCCATCAGAACCGCCAGCGTCATGCCTCGCATCGTCCGACTCCCTTTGATTTGAATGTTCAAATTCTCGATCAGACTGCCATATGTGCTTGTGTTCCGATCGCTTACCGGATCACAAGCTCGCAAAGTCGCAGCAGCACCCCCGGGTAAAGACCCAGCACCAGGATCGCCAACCCATTCAAGCTCAACATAAGGCGCATGGCGATTTTTGCTTCGACTGGGCCGGCCGTCGTTGGTTCATCGAAGTACATGAGTTTGACGATGCGCAGGTAGTAATAAGCCCCCACCACCGACATGAGGACGGCCAGGGCGGCCAGCCAGGTGAGGCCGACGTTCAGGACGGCAGAGATCACCTGGAGTTTGGCCCAGAAACCGACCGTCGGCGGGACGCCCGCCAACCCGAACATGACGAGCAGCATCACGAAGGCGAACCAGGGGTTGCGTCGGTTGAGGCCCTTGTAGTCATCGAGCGCGTCCGCTTCGAAGCCCTTGCGCGTGAGCCAGAGCACGACGCCGAAGGCGCCGGTCGTCATGATCACGTAGGTCAGGGTATAGAACATGGCCGCGCGATAGCCGGCGGCGTTGGCCGCGAGCACGCCGAGCAGGATGAAACCGACGTGCGAAATGGTCGAATACGCGAGCATGCGCTTGATGTTGCTTTGCGCGATCGCCACGACATTGCCGACGATCATCGACAGCGACGCCAGCACGACGAGCATGTCCTGCCAGGCATCCGCGACGCCGCCGAGACCCTCCGCCAGTACGCGCATCGCAAGCGCAAACGAGGCGATCTTCGGCGCCGACCCCACAAACAGGGTCACGGGTGTCGGCGCCCCGTGATAGACGTCCGGCAGCCACATGTGGAATGGCACGGCGCCGAACTTGAATGCGACGCCGACCACGATGAACGCGAGGCCGAACAGCATCCCGACCTGGGGCGCATCGCTCCGGCCGACCGACGCCGCGATGCCATCCAGGAGGATGGTGCCCGTCATGCCGTAGAGGATCGAGATCCCGTATAGCAAAGCACCCGACGCAATCGCGCCGAGCACGAAGTACTTCATCGCGGATTCCGCCGCAACGCCGTCCTCCCGGTCGAAGGCGACCATCGCATACAGCGACAGCGACATGATCTCGATGCCGAGATAAAGAGTGAGCAGGCTGCCGGCCGAGACGATGACCTGGATGCCGAGCACGGCGAAGAGCGCGAGGACCAGATACTCGCCTTTCAGCAGCTCGCGCCGCTCGAGGTAGTCGCGCGAATACAGGAGCGTCACCGTGGCCGCCCCATACGCAAAGAATTTCAGGACGGTCCCCATCGGATCGGCGACAAAATGCCCGCCGAGAATGACGGCCCGATCCGGGATCGCGACAGCCGCGGTCACCCAGGCGGTGCCCGCGAGCGCTACGAACGCCAGCAGGAACGAAAGATTCCGCGCCCGCGCGCCAAAGACGGCCTCCACCAGCAGCAGCACACAGGCCGCAGACGCGAGGAAGATCTCTGCGGCGGCCGGCAGGACGTCTGCAATTGTCAGGACCATGGCCGGGCTTTCCATCGCATGCGCCTCAGATCTTGGTGACCATGAGCTGCTCGACCAGGAACCCGATCGTCGGCCGCATCACGTCCAGAAGCGGTGCGGGCCAGACGCCGAGGACAAGCACCGCGACAGCCAGGACCGCAAGCACGATGAACTCCCGCGGGTTCAGGTCCTTGAGCGATGCGACGCCGTCGTTGCCGACGTCGCCCCAGATCACGCGCTTGAGCAGCCAGAGCGTGTAGGCCGCTCCGAGAATCAGGGTCAGCGCCGCGACAAAGGCATACCAGAAATTGGCCTTGAAGCTCGCGACGATCACGAGGAACTCGCCGACGAAACCCGAGGTACCGGGAAGGCCGGCATTCGCCATCGCAAACAGCACCGCGAAGAACGCGAACACCGGCATGGTATTGACCACACCGCCGTAGGCCGAGATGTCGCGCGTGTGGAGGCGATCGTAGAGCACGCCGACGCAGAGGAACAACGCACCGGACACGAGCCCGTGCGACACCATCTGGACCATCGCGCCGTCGAGACCCATCCCCGCCCCTGCCACCGCACCCGTCGCCTGCCAGATGTCGTAGGCGATGAAGGCGCCCAGTGTCACGAATCCCATGTGCGCGATCGACGAATACGCGATCAGCTTCTTCATGTCTCGCTGCGCCAGCGCCACGAACCCGATATAGGCGATCGCGACGAGCGAGAGCGTGATGATGAGCCAGTCGAGCTCGCGGCTCGCGTCCGGCGTGATCGGCAGGCTGAAGCGCAGGAATCCGTAGCCGCCCATCTTCAGCATGATCGCGGCGAGGATCACCGAACCGCCGGTCGGCGCCTCGACGTGCGCATCCGGCAGCCAGGTGTGCACGGGCCACATCGGCACCTTGACCGCAAAGGCGGCGAAGAATGCGAGAAAGATCAGGACCTGCGCCGTCATGCCGATCGGCAGCCGGTGCATGTCGGCAATCTCGTAGCTCCCGCCCTGCAGATACAGCCAGATGAGCGCAACGAGCATCAGCACGGAGCCAAGAAACGTGTAGAGAAAGAACTTGATGGTGGCGTAGACCCGCCGCTCCCCGCCCCAGATGCCGATGATCAGGAACATCGGGATCAGCATCGCTTCCCAGAAGACGTAGAAGAGCAAGGCATCGGCGGCTGAGAAGACGCCGATCATGAGGCCCTCCATCACGAGGAAGGCGGCGAAGTACTGCGCCGGCCGCTTTTCGACATTCGACCAGGCGGCGACCACGACGAGCGGCGTCGTGAAGGCCGTCAGAACAATGAGCGGCAGCGCAATGCCGTCGATGCCGAGGTGGTACCAGGCATTCAGCGCGCCGATCCAGGGTTCCCGTTCTTCGAACTGCAGAGCCGGAGTTGTCTGGTCGAACGCGCCCCAGAGCGGCACGCAGAGCCCGAGCGTCGCGAGCGACGCCGCGAGCGCGACCCAGCGCCCGAGGGCGATTCGCCGCTCGCCAAGGAGCAGCACGAGCAGGCCCGCGATGATGGGAAGCCAAACGAGCCAGCTCAGGATCATTGCCGGTACCGGCATCTCAGGATTTCAACAGCAGCCAGCCGAGCAGCAGCGACAGGCCGATGATCATGGCGAAGGCATAGTGATAGAGGTAACCGGACTGGACTTGGCGAACGACCAAGGCGAGCGCGCCCACCGCGCGCGCGCTGCCATTGACGAGCCAGCCGTCGATGACGGTTTCGTCGCCGCGCTTCCACAGGCTGGTACCGAAGTTCCGCACGCCCGCGGCCACGACGTTTTCATTGAACCAGTCGAAGTAGTACTTGTTGACGAGCAGCCGATGGAGACGCGAAAACTTCTGTGCGATGCGATCCGGCAAGTCTGGCCGCTTCAGGTAGAGATACCAGGCCGCGACGATGCCACCCAGCGCAAGCCAGAGCGCGGGCGAGCGCAGGGCGTGCACGATGAAGGCTGCGGGCCCATGGAACTCCTTGCCAAGCTCGGCGACTGGACCGTCAGGCGACTGGGCGATTGCGCCAGCGAAGAAATCTCCGAATACAACCGGTCCGACCGTCAGCCAGCCGATGGCGATCGACGGGATCGCAAGCGCGACGAGTGGCAGCGTGACGACCCACGGGCTCTCATGCAGGTGCTCCCGTGTGTGCTCGTCCATTCGTTCCCGGCCATGGAATGTCATGAACACCAGCCGGAAGCTGTAGAGCGCCGTCACGAACACTCCGAGCAGCACGCATACATAGGCATATTCCGAACCCTGCGTGTCGCTCTCCTTGATCGCCTCGATGATGATGTCTTTCGAGAAGAATCCCGAGAATCCCGGGAATCCAATCAGCGCGAGCGCGCCGATAAGGCATGTCCAGTAGGTAACGGGCATGTATTTTCTGAGACCGCCCATGCGCCGCATGTCCTGCTCGTGGTGCATGCCGATGATCACGGAGCCCGCCGCGAGGAAGAGCAGCGCCTTGAAGAAAGCGTGTGTCATCAAATGGAAGATGCCCGCGCCGTAGGCTCCAGCGCCGAGCGCGGCCGTCATGTAGCCGAGCTGGGACAGCGTGGAATAGGCGATGACGCGCTTGATGTCGTTGTTGACGAGGCCGAGAAGGCCCATGGAAAGCGCCGTTGTCGCGCCGATCACGACGACGAAGTGCAGCGCGTCCGGCGACATCTGGAAGAGCGGCGACATGCGCGCCACCATGAAGATACCGGCGGTGACCATGGTGGCGGCGTGGATCAGGGCGGAGATCGGCGTCGGGCCTTCCATGGAGTCCGGCAGCCACACGTGCAATGGGACCTGCGCCGACTTCCCCATGGCGCCGAGGAAGAGGCCCACGCAGATTACCGTGATCACCTTGCTCGGCTCGCCGGGCGTCAGGAACAGGTCGTGCCCGATCGCGCGCGGAATGCGGTCGAAGACCTCGACGTAATCGAGGCTCCCCATGTAGGCGACGACAACGGCGATCGCGACGATAAATGCAAAGTCGCCGATGCGATTGACGATGAAGGCCTTGTAGTTCGCGAAGATCGCCGTCGGCCGCTTGTACCAGAAGCCGATCAGCAGATACGACACGAGACCCACCGCTTCCCAGCCGAAGAACAGCTGCAGGAAGTTGTTCGACATCACGAGCATCAGCATGGAGAAGGTGAAGAGCGAGATATAGGCGAAGAATCGCTGATAGCCGGGATCGTCCCGCATGTAGCCGATCGTGTAGACGTGGACCGCGAGCGAGACGAAGGTCACGACCGTCATCATCAGGGCGCTGAGATTGTCGATCAGGAAGCCGATCTCCATCCGGAGGCCGTCGCTGACGCCCCAGGTGTATACCGCCTGGTTGAATACCGGAGCGCCGTCGAGCATCCGGTCGAGGATCCAGGCGGACGCCGCGAACGACAGGGCGACGCCCGCAATGCAGACCGTGTGTGCGCCGGCGCGACCGATGAAACGGC
>DAIRVV010000149.1:0-6453 GCA_036802645.1 Steroidobacteraceae bacterium | reverse complement strand
GCGCAGGCGCTCGCCGCCGGCAAGCGACAGCGGCGCGCTGCCGAGCCCCTGCATCGCAAATGCAAAATCGGCGAGCCCCTCGTGATAGGCGAGCGTCTGCCGCAACAGACAGATGGAGCGGACGTCGAAATCCGCCGCCGCGCCGCCATCCGCCGCGCGCAGGCAATGGCGAAGCAGCCCGGCATTGCCGAGCCTTCCGACCAGCACCCGGCAGCGCGCATCCACCGCGGCGCGCTCCACCGGATGTTCCTCGCCGGTGAGCGTCGCATCGGCCCACTTCTCCGCCTCGTTCGCAAGCCGCCTGTGCGTCTCCTCGAAAAAGGGCCATTGCAGGCGATCGTCGTGCGCGGCCATCAGTCTCCCTCGAATACCGGCTTTTGCTTCTTTGTGAATGCCTCGAAGGCCCGGCGGAAATCCCTGCTTTGCATGAGGCCGGCCTGGGCGCGCGCCTCGGCATCGAGCGCCTCGTTCACGCCCATGTTCCATTCGAGGTGCAGCATCTTCTTGGTCAATGCGTGTGCGAGCGTCGGCCCCGACGCGAGCTCGACCGCGAGCTTCGACGCCGTCGGCAGGAGCTCGGCCTGCGGCACGACGGAATTGTGGAAGCCGATTCGCTCACCCTCGGCCGCGTCGAAGGAGCGCCCCGTATAAAGGAGTTCTGCGGCGCGTCCCTGTCCGATGAGCCGTGGCAGCAGTGCACAGGCGCCCATGTCGCAGCCCGCGAGGCCGACACGCACGAACAGGAATGCCGTCTTCGCCGCCGGTGTCGCGATTCGAATATCCGAGGCGAGCGCAATCATGGCGCCCGCGCCCGCGCAGATGCCGTCGATCGCGGCGAGGATCGGCTGCGGGCAGGCGCGCATCGCGCGGACGAGGTCACCGGTCATGCGCGTGAACTCGAGCAGCCCCTTTTCGTCCATCTTCGTGAGCGGTCCGATGATCTCGTTCACATCGCCGCCCGAGCAAAAATTGCCGCCGGCGCCGTCGATCACGACGACGCGCACGCCGCAGCCGTCGTGCAGCAGGCGGAAGAGGTCGCGCAGCTCCGCGTACGAATCGAAGGTCAGCGGATTCTTCTTTTCCGGGCGATTGAGCGTCAGGTAGCCGACTCGGTTCTCCACGCGCCACAGGAAGTTCTGCGCCTGATAGCCCGTCAGGTCCGGAATTTCGGTCTTCATGCGTCCCGCTCCTCGAGTGAACGGACATGCGTCTTGAGCCGTGCAAGCAGGGCCGCCATCGTCGCCATCTCGCGGCCCGACAGCTCCCGGAATGACTCTACGATCCAGCGCTCGTGCTCCCCGGCCATCGCCGAGAACGTCCGCCGGCCCGCCGCGGTCAGTCGCACGAGCCAGGCGCGGCGATCGGCAGGGTCGGCCAGGCGCTCGACCAGGCCGTCCTCCTCCAGCATGTCGGTGATTCCGGTGACATTGCCGCCGGTGACCATCATGCGCCTGCTGAGCTCGCCCATCTTGAGTCCTTTCGGCGCACGCTCGAGCTGCGCCATCAGGTCGAATCGCGGCAGCGTCGTCGCATAGCGCTCCTGCAGGAGGCGGCGCGTGCGCGTCTCGACCAGCCGGTTGGTCGCGAGCATGCGCAGCCACAAGCGGATCGCGCCGTGGTCATCGCGTTCCGCTCGCGTCTCGGCATCCATGGCAGGCCGCGGCATCAGGTCACTTCCCCGCCGGCGATCGCGATGCTCTGGCCGGTCATACTCTCGCTCCCGGGCCCGCAGAGCCAGAGGACGGCGTTCGCGACTTCCTCCGGCTGCACGAAGCGGTGCTGCGGATTGAAGGAAATGAGCGTCTCGCGCGCCTCGGACTCGCTGCGCGCCGATTGCTCGCTGATGGCACGTACCGCGTCGCGCACGACGCCCGTATCGGTGAACCCGGGGCATACGGCATTGACGGTGATTCCGGTCTTCGCCACTTCGAGCGCGAGCGCCCGGGTCATTCCGATGACGCCGTGCTTCGCCGCGCAATAGGCCGTGCAGTAGGCATATCCGCGAAGCCCGGCCGTGCTCGAGACGTTGACGATGCGTCCCCAGTTCGCCTTCTGCATCGCCAGGATCGCGGCATGCGTGCAGTTGAAGACCCCGTTCAGATTCACATCGAGGATCGCGTGCCAGAACGCCGCATCGCTCTTCGCGAGCGCGCGGCTGGCCGGACGGCCGGCGTTGTTCACGAGGATGTCGATCTCCCCCGCGGCTTTCCGGGCCTCGGCGAAGGCGCGCTCGACCTGGCGCGGATCGGTCACGTCCGCGGTCACGGTGACGGCATTGCCGTCGAGGGTGATCGCGGCGGCGTCGAGCTCGTCCGGATTGCGACCGAGAAGCGTCACGCGCGCGCCTGCGGCCGACAATGCGCGCGCAATGGCTGCGCCGATACCGCGCCCCGCTCCCGTAACGAGCGCGTGCCGGCCTGTGAGTGGATGGGTCATGGATTCTCCTTACACCGGCCCGGTCATCAGGGCCGCACGCTCGAGATTGCGCTCGAGCTGGCGTTTCGCGGATTCGTACTGCGGCGGCCACCATTGCTCGGGCCAGTGTTGCTCGGCGGCGGCGCGCAGCGTCCACGCAGGATCGGCAAGATGCGGGCGCGCGAGCGCGCAGAGATCGGCGCGCCCTGAGGCGATGATCGAGTTCGCGTGATCCGGTTCGTAGATGTTCCCGACCGCGATCGTCGGGATGCCGGTTACGTTTCGGACCAGGTCGGAGAAGGGTGTCTGCCACATGCGGCCATAGACCGGCTTCTGCCAGGGCACGGTCTGGCCGCTCGAGAGGTCGAGCATGTCCGCGCCGGCAGCCTTCATCGCGCGCGCGATTTCGAGCAGCTCGTCCTCGGTCAGGCCGCCCTCCGCCCAGTCGCTCGACGAGAGGCGAACCGAGAGGGGCTTGTCCAGAGGCCATGCCGCGCGCACGGCGGCGAGAATTTCCAGCGGATAACGGAGGCGGTTGCCAATCGCGCCGCCGTAGGCGTCCTCGCGCAGGTTTGTGAGCGGCGAGAGAAAGCTCGCCAGCAGGTAGCCATGCGCCATGTGCAGTTCCAGCATGTCGAAGCCGGCGTCCAAAGCGTAGCGCGCACTGCGAAGGAAGTCGGCGAGCACGCGGTCCATGTCCGCGCGCGTCATCTCACGCGGCGCGGTGCTGATGCCCTCGAAGTAGGGCAATGGCGACGGCGCTATGGTCTGCCAGTTGCCGGATGCGAGTGGCGTGTTTTCTTCTTCCCAGCCGAGCTGGGTCGAGCCCTTGCGACCCGAATGGCCGAGCTGCATGCAGATCTTTGCCCGGCTGTGCGCGTGCACGAACCCGACGATCCGCCGCCAGGCGTCGCGCTGTGCCTCGTTCCAGAGCCCCGTGCATCCGGGCGAGATGCGGGCCTCCGGCGACGGGCAGGTCATCTCGGTGAATACGAGCCCCGCGCCACCGGCCGCGCGCGCACCGAGGTGGACGAGATGCCAGTCGCCCGGCAGGCCGTCCTTCGCCGAGTACTGGGCCATCGGCGAGACGACGATGCGGTTCTCGAGCTTGAGGCCCCGCAGCTCGAAGGGCAGGAACATCGGCGGCCGCGGCGACGGTGCGCCGGCGCGCTTCACGAGCCGTGCCTCGACATCCGCGACGAAGGCCGGATCGCGGAGCTTCAGGTTCGCATGGCCGATGCGCTGGCTGCCGGTGAGCAGGCTATAGGTGAACTGCCAGGCCTCGAGCCGCGTATAGCGCGCGACTTCCTCGAACCAGCGCATGCGGTTCCGCGCTGCGCTCTGGAGCCGCAGCGCCTCCGTCGAGCGCTCTTCCTGGTAGGCCGCGAGCGCGGCAGGCACATCGGTGCTGCCCGCCGTGCGGGCAACGAGTGCGATGGCATCCTCCATGGCGAGCTTCGTGCCGGAGCCAATCGAGAAGTGCGCAGTGTGCGCCGCGTCGCCGATCAGCACGCGGTTGCCGTGATGCCAGCGCTTGCAGAACACGCGCTGGAAGTTGAGCCAGGCGGAGCCGCGCAGGTGCGCCGCATTGCTCATGAGCCTGTGGCCGTCGAGGTACTTCTCGAAGAGTTTCTCGGAGAATGCGATCGACTGTTCGTGGTTCGCCGAATCGAGGCCGTGCGCGAGCCAGGTCTCCTCGCGCGTCTCGACGATCACCGTGGAAAGCGTCTTGCTGAACTGATAGGCGTGGATCTGGAACCAGCCGTGCCTGGTTTCCTCGAATGCAAAGGTGAATGCCGGAAACGGCTTCGTCGTCCCGAGCCAGATGAAGCGGCATTCGCGCGTGTCGATGTCCGGCTCGAACACGGCCTCGTGGCGCTTGCGCGTCCTGCTGTTGACGCCGTCAGCCGCGACGATGAGGTCGGCATCGGAGAATGCCGCGTCGTCCTCGACCTCGTGCTGGAAATGGTGGGTGACGCCGAGCTCCGCGCCTCGCTCCTGGAGGATGCCGAGCAGGCGCTTGCGCTCGATGCCGCAGAAGCCGTGGCCGCCGGTGGTCGTGGTCGTGCCGCGGTAGTGGACGTCGATGTCGTCCCAGTGGTGGAAGCTGCCCGTGATCGCCGCGTGCGAGGGCGCATCGGCGGCCTGGAAGCCTTCCATGGTGCGGTCGGAGAAGACGACCCCCCAGCCGAAAGTGTCGTCGGGACGATTGCGCTCGTAGACCTCCACCCGGGCCCGCGGCAGGGCTTTCCGGAACAGGATTGCGGCATAGAGCCCGGCAGGCCCGCCGCCGAGGCAGACGATGCGCTTCACCGAAGCATTACAGGCCTGAATAGTTTAAATGTCAACTAATCGGCTGCGAAACTGCGACACGGCACCATCACGGCTGGCGGAGCGCCTTGCGCTGTAGCTTGCCGGTCGCGGTCTTCGGCAGGGCCTCGAGGAATTCGATCACGCGCGGGTACTTGTATGGCGCGATGCGCTGCTTCACGAAGTCCTGCAACTCCTTCACGAGCGCGATGTCCCCCGCCCTGCCCGGCGCGAGCACGACGCAGGCCTTCACGGTCGTGCCGTGCTGGGGGTCCGCCGTGCCGATGACCGCACATTCGCGCACGGCCGGATGGGAGAGCAGGGCCCATTCCACCTCGGGGCCTGCGATGTTGTAGCCGCGCGAGACGATCATGTCGTCGGCGCGCGCGACGAACCAGAAGTATCCGTCCTCGTCCAGGCGGTAGAGATCGCCGGTGACATTCCAGCCATTCTGGACATAGTCGCGCTGGCGCTCGTCGTCGAGATAACGGCAGCCCGTCGGTCCGGTCACCGCGAGGCGGCCGGTCGCGCCGGGCAGCATCTGCTCGCCTTCCTCGTCGAGGATGCAGGCCCTGTAACCGGGGAGCGGTTTGCCGGTCGAGCCCGGGCGGATGTCCTCGCCCGCAGCGGATATGAAAATGTGGATCATCTCCGTCGCGCCGATCCCGTCGATGATGCGGATGCCGGTTCTCTCGAACCAGTCATCGGACACCGACTTCGGCAGGAACTCGCCGGCCGATACGCAGCGCTTCAGCGAGCTGAGGTCGCTGCCGGCGAGCTCGGCGGCAAGTGCGCGATAAGCAAACGGCGCGGTGAAAAGACAGGTGACGCGATGCTTCTCGATCGCGGCGAGCACGGCCGCCGGCGCCGGCGTCTCGATCGGCACGGTCGCCGCGCGAAAGCGGAGCGGAAACACGAGTAGCGCGCCGAGACCGAATGTGAAACCGAGCGGCGGGCTGCCTGCGTAGATATCGTCCGGGCTCGTCTTCAGCAGGTGCCGCGCGACGACATCCGCCATCGCGAGCACGTCACAGTGGAAATGCATGCAGGCTTTCGGCTGGCCGGTCGTACCCGAGGTGAATGCGAGCAGGCAGACGTCGTCCGAGGCGGTATCCGCGTTGACAAATCGATCGTCGGCCCTGGCCATTCGTCCTTCGAGGTCGCCGTTGCCCCAGGCGATGACGGTCCCCACCCCACCGGAGGCCGCGACACCGGTGAGTTCCCCGAGCAGGCGATGATCCGAAAGCGCGAACGCCGGCTTCGACTTGCCGATGATGGCCGCAAGCTCCGGCGCGCGGAGCATCGGCATCGTCGTGACCGCGATGGCGCCCGTTTTCATGACCGCAAGCCAGGCGGCATACAGCTCGGGACCGTTATAGCCGCGCAGCAGCACCCGGTAGCCTGGCATCGTGCCGGCGGCCGTGAGGACATTCGCGATCCGGTTTGCGCGTGCCAGCAGCTCGCGATAGGTGATCTTCCCGGAATCGGTCAGGATCGCCGGCCGGTCGCCGTGACCTTCGGCGACGGCATCGTCCAGCAGCACCGTCGCGCAATTCAACCGTTCGGGATACCGCAACTCCGGCAGGTCGAAGTGCAGCCGCGGCCACAGTTCCTTCGGCGGAAGCCTGTCCTTCGCGAACGTGTCCACGCGCAAATTCTAATGGCGCCGGGGCGGGGATTCTCAGTTTCGCAGCCTTTAGGTCGCCGCAGACTGCGAAACTGAGAATC
>DAIRVV010000148.1:0-6507 GCA_036802645.1 Steroidobacteraceae bacterium | reverse complement strand
CCGGGAACGCGCGGTCGCGCTCTACGCGATTTTCGGCGCCGGGCTGCAGCCGGACTATGTCTGGCTCGAGGCCGACGAGGCGAAGCGCCTCTTCGCCAGCATCAATGTCGGCGGCAGCCACATGGTCGTGACGGGCTACGAGAGCGTGACGCCCGAGCTCGAGCGCAGGCAGGCGGACGCGGAAGCAAGCTATCTTGCCGGCGTCGCGAAGAAGCACACGCAGGCGCTGCCCCAGCCGATCCTCATCAAGGACGTCCGCGTGTTCGATGCGGCCAGGAAGAGCCTCGGCGGGCCGTCGGACGTCTATGTCAACGATGGCCGCATCGCCGCGATCTATCCGGCGGGCTCGCCGGCGAAGGATCCGTCGACCGTCATCGAAGGCGCGGGACGCGCGCTGCTGCCCGGCCTCTTCGACATGCACTCGCACGAAGACGCCTGGAACTCGATCCTGCAGATCGCGGGCGGCGTCACGACCTCGCGCGACATGGGCAATGACAACGACTACCTGGCGAAGCTGCGCTCCGATATCGCGAGTGGCCTTGCGATCGGGCCGCATATCGAGCCGACCGGTTACATCGAGGGCGAGAGTCCGTTTGCCTCGCGCGGCGGTTTCGTCGTCAAGGACGTCGAGGAAGCGAAGCACGCGATCGACTGGTACGCGGAGCGCGGCTTCCGGCAGGTCAAGCTCTACAATTCCATCAAGCCCGAGTGGGCCGAACCGATCGCCGCCTACGCCCATTCGCGGGGACTGCGCGTGAGCGGCCACGTGCCGGCCTTTTCGCGCTCGGCGCGGGTCGTACGCGAGGGCTATGACGAACTGCAGCACATCAACCAGATGGTCCTGAATTTCGTCTCCGACCCGGACACCGATTCCCGCACGATCGTGCGCTTCAGCCTGGTGGGCGAACGGGCGCGCACCATCGACCTCGACTCGCAGCAGGTGCGCGACTTCATCGCGCTGCTCGTCGAGCAGAAATCCACGATTGACGCGACCATGGCGACGTTCGAGGGATCGTATACGCAGAAACCGGGCGAGACCGACCCGTCGCTCGCGGCCGTCGCCGGCCACATGCCGTTTGCGACCCAGCGCGCCTGGCGCATCAACTCGACCGATGTCAGCGGCGGCAAGCTCGAGACCTATCGTGAGTCATGGCAGCGCATGATGCAGTTGCTCGGGCGCCTGCACGCCGCCGGAGTGACGCTCGTCGCCGGCACCGACAGCCTTGCGGGCTTCATGCTCCATCGTGAGCTCGAGCTGTATGTGCAGGCAGGCGTTCCGCCCGGCGAGGCGATCCGAATTGCAACCGAGAATGGCGCGCGTTACACCGGCGTCCTCGCCGACCGCGGCAGCATCGAACGCGGCAAGCGCGCCGACCTGATCCTGGTCGATGGCGACCCGACGAAGAATATCTCCGATATCCGGAAGGTCAGCTACGTACTGAAGGACGGCATCGGCTACTCGCCGGCAGATATCTACGAGACCTTCGGCATCCGGCGCTTCGCCGAACCGCCGCAGATCAGCCGCTAGGATCGAATCAGGCCGCGGGCGCGAGCGGCCGCGGGCGCCCGATCGCGTGGCCCTGCACGAAGTCGATGCCCATCGCGCGCGCCGCTTCGAGCGATGCGATGTCCTCGATCTGCTCCGCCACCAGCCGGAAGTTCAAGGTGCGCGCCATGCCGACGACTGCGCTCACCATCGCCTGGTTGACCGAATCGCGGCCGAGGTCCCGCATGAAGGACCCGTCGATCTTGAGGTAATCCATCGGCAACTGCTTGAGATTTGCAAAGCCGCCGAGGTCGGTGCCGAAGTCGTCGAGCGCAAAACGGCATCCCATGCCATGGAGCACGTCGATGAAGCGGCGCGCCTGCTCGAGATTGCCGATCACGGAGGTCTCCGCCACTTCGAAGCACATCTGCGCCGGCTGCACGCCGCTGCGATCCAGCTCGTCCACCACGAACTCGAGGAACGACGGGTCAGCGAGTGTCTGCGCGGAAATGTTGAGCGACAGGCTTCTTCCCGGCGGCAGCCGGATCGCGCCGGCGGAAAGCGCGGCGAGCGCGGATCCGAGAACCCAGCGGTCGATCATGGACATCAGGCGGTAGCGCTCCGCGGCCGGGAAAAAGTCCGCCGGCGCCACCGCCTGGCCTTCGTCGTGCAGGCGCACGAAGACTTCCATCGCCGGGCCATTCGACGGTCCCGGCCGGGTCGGTTCGATCGGCTGGACATAGAGCTCGAAAAAGCCGTCGCGCAACGCGGCCTGCAGCCTTTGCAGCCACTGGATCTCGCCCCGGCTTCTCGCCACGGCCTCGTCGTGCGACGAATACACGTGCACATGGCCGTCGCCCTGCTTCTTCGCGACGTAGCAGGCGGAATCGGCAGCGCTCATGATCTCCTCGAGTGAATTGGTCTCGCCCGTCAGCTCCACGATACCGATGCTGACGCCGACGCTGAAAATCCGGTCTTTCCAGACAAAGCGGTACTCGTCGATCGCGCGGCAGATGTCGTCGGCGATCTGTCGTGCCTTGTCGAGGGGACAGCCGACCAGCAGCACGCCGAATTCGTCGCCCCCGAGCCGCGAGACGGTGTCGGAGTCGCGCACTGCCTCGCGGATGAGTGCCGCGACCTCGCGCAGCATGTTGTCGCCCGCGAGGTGGCCGCTCGTGTCGTTGACGGCCTTGAACCGGTCGAGGTCGAGGTAGCACATCACGTGGCCCTGGCGGCCGGCGCGCGCGACCTCGAGCGCCTCGCCGAGGCGCCGCTCGAACTCGCGCCGGTTGACGAGTCCGGTCAGCGCGTCGTGGCTTGCCTGGTAGGACATCTGCTGCGTCAGGCCGCGCAGCTCGCTGACGTCATGCAGCATCACGGCGACGCCGGTGACTTCGCCCTGCGCTCCGCGGAGCGGCGATGCCGTCGCCTCGACGCCGAGCTCGCTGCCCGAAGCGCGCGCGATCAGGATCGATCGCCGGCCGAGATTCACGCGGCTGCCCGTCGCGAGGCATTGCTGGACCGGGTCCGCGAGCGCGCGGCGGTCGTGCTCGTCGACGAATCCGAACATCGCTCCGAATGCCTGGCCGACCGCGTCTTCGCGGCGCATGCCGGTGAGCGACTCTGCCGAAGGGTTCAGGTAGTCGACCAGGCCGTGAGAATCGGTCGTGAGTATTCCTTCACCGAGCGAGTCGAGCGCAAGCTGCGAGCGCGCGGTCGGCAGGCCCGCCCCATCGCCGGCCTGGTGCGGGAGCATCTCCTCTGCCGTGAACAGGGCGTACTTCCGTCCCGCGGATTCGAGCACCGAGCCCGACAACTCGAGTCGCGTGACCTGACCGTGCGAGTCCGCGAACTCGACCTCCGTGAGCGACGGTCCGGACGTGCCTGAGATCGCACGCGCGACGGCGAGTGTCGCGAGCTCGGCATATTCGCCGGAGACGAGCTCGGCCAGCGTTTTCCCGGTCAGCTGGGCCGCCGGCACGCCGACGACCGTCGCAAAGGCTTCGTTGACCGCCTCGATTCGCTCGCCGTGCAGCAGGGCCGGTTCGCGAAGCGCAGCAAGCATCGCGCGCGCGGCATCGTCGCCCTGCCCCGGCGGGCGCGCCGATGCGGCCTCGTCCTGCAAGTGCTCGAGTCTTTGCCGCTGCCGCCATGCGATTACCGCGAGAACAGCGGCAAGAATCGCCAGCGCCAGGGCAGCGATCGTCGGGACCGTCATCAGGCCTGTCATCCCCTTCACATCCGCGGCCCGCGGGACCGTCAATTTCGTTTGATTGTGCGGCCTTGGGCAGCATATCCCACGCTTGTACTGAGGCCCGCGGCGATTCACCATAATGGTGATGAACGCCCGAATCGAAGCCGCCCGGCGCCAGATGATCGAACAACAAGTGCGGACGTGGGACGTGCTGGATGCTCGCGTCCTCGAAACACTCGCCGCGGTGCCGCGCGAGAAATTCGTTCCCGATGCGTATCGCGGTGTGGCGTTCGCCGACGCCCCCATACCGATCGGGCACGGGCAATTCATGCTGACGCCGGCACTCGAAGGCAGGATCCTCCAGGCCATCGCGCCGGTACGCGGCGAGCGGGCACTGGATATTGGAACCGGCAGCGGATTCTTCGCCGCCTGTCTCGCGCAACTGACAGGTTCGGTCGACAGCATCGAAATCCACGCAGATCTGGCTGCGAGCGCCGCGCGGGTGATTTCCGAGCTCGGCATTTCGCGCGTCGTGATCGAGACCGGCGACGCGTTTGCGCGCGAGGACGACGCGGCCTATGAAGTCGTCGCGGTCACCGGATCACTGCCCGTACCCGATCGCCGCTTCGAGCGGGCTCTCGTCATCGGCGGCCGGCTCTTCGTCGTCATCGGCACGGGTACTATCATGGAGGCTCGGCTCGTAACCCGAACGGGCGAGAATTCCTGGCTGAGCGAGGCCCTGTTCGAAACCCGCATCGAACCGCTGAGTCAGCCGTCGGCCCCCTCCCGATTCAGCTTCTGAGCGGGGTCCCAAAGGGCTTTTGACCCACATTCCGGGCGCCTCGACGAAAATCGGTCGGTCGCATTCCACCCAAATGGCAGTATCGAGTCCTCTTGAGCCTAGGTCAGTTGGTGATATACACTAGTAATACAGTAGTTGTCCTCCCTGCTCTCACATTGCGAAGGAATGTCTGCGCATGAACACCCGATTCCTCGTCCACACGATCCTCGCGGCCGCGATGCTCACCGGCCTGAACGCGGAGGCCGCGGATCTTCAGGATGTCTACAAGCGTGCGCTCGCCAGCGATCCGTTGATCCGTGAAGCCGACGCGAATCGCCTCGCGGCGCGTGAATCGAAGCCGCAGGCGATTGCGGCGCTGCTGCCGCAGGTCAACGCCGACGGGACCTGGAATGACACCGTTGACTCGAACCGGACCGGAACATTCATCGAGCCGGGCCAGCCGCCGACGCCGGACATCCAGAATTTCGACGGCGACAGCTCGAACTGGAACCTGACATTGCGCCAGAATGTGTTCAGCTGGGCGAACTGGGCGACGCTCAAGCGCGCCGATGCCGAACAGGCGCAGGCCGAGGCCGATTACCTGGTAGCCCAGCAGGACCTGATCCTCCGGACTTCGGAAGCCTACTTCAACGTACTTGCGGCACAGGACACGCGCGAAGCCGCGCAAGCGGCGCACGACGCTATCGGGCGCCAGCTCGAACAGTCCGAGAAGCGCTTCGAGGTCGGCCTCATCGCCGTAACGGACGTGCAGGACGCGAAAGCCGCGTTCGACTCCGCAACGGCGGCGTTGATCCAGGCCAAGCGCAATCTCGCAACCAACGGCGAGATCCTGCGCGAGCTGACCGGCGATGCCTGGGACGCCCTTGAAAAGCCCGGCAACGACATGCCGCTCGCGGGACCCAATCCGGAGAGCCCCGACGACTGGGTCAAGCTTGCGATGGAGCAGAATTCGCGACTCATTTCGAGCCGCCTCGCGGCCGACGTCGCTCGACGCAATGTCGGCGTTGAGCGCGGCGGCCATTTCCCTGCGGTGGATTTCGTCGTGAACCGAGGGCACGACGAGACCGAAGGCGTCCTCAATGGCACGACCATCGGCGACACATCCAACGACCAGTACGACACGATCTACGGCCTGCAGGTCACGGTGCCGATCTTCAGCGGCGGGCTCACGAACTCGCGTGTCCGCCAGGCACAGTATCGCAACATCGCAGCCCGCGAGAGACTCGAACGCACGGCACGCGAGACCGAGCGCTCCACACGCGACGCCTTCCTCGGCGTCAATTCCGAGGTCGCCCGCGTGCAGTCGCTCAAGCAGGCCGTCGAATCGGCGATGACCGCGCTGCAGGCGACGGAGGCCGGCTATGAGGTGGGCACCCGGACGTCAGTCGATGTGCTTCAGGCGCGCCAGCGCCTGTTCGAGTCCCAGACCAACTACGCGCGGAGCCGGTACGACTATCTGCTGAACGTACTTCGGCTGCAGCTCGCGGCGGGAACACTCGACCAGAAGGGTCTCAACGACATCAATACGCTCCTGACGGAGAGCGTCACGGTCCGCTGACGAGTTCGTCGTCCGCGGATTCACCGCGGGCGGCGGCGCGCGTGAGCCGGTCCCTGATGGCGGCCCAGGCTTCGCCGGCAGGCACGGCCTCCACGAGTATGCGATCGGCGCCTGCCGCATCGAGCCCACGCAGCGCGGCATAGAGGGCACGGCCGTAGGGAGCGGACGCTTCCGGCATGCGGCGCCACACCACTCGATCGGAACTGCCCGGCGTGTCGCTGCGCGCAAGTACGGCAACGCGCTGGCCCCGCGCAAGCGCCGCGTCGACCGACTGCCGCATTGCCTCCGGTGCGACGACATCGAGCGGCGTGCCCGGCGCGTAATGCGAGCGATTCCGGCCCGGCGCCCGCGGCGATGACGCATCCGGATCGTCCACCGCACCGACGACGTCGGCGACCTGCGAGCGCGACACGGCGCCCGGGCGCAGCAGCGTGATGCGGCCGCCGAGGCAGGCGACGATGGTGGAT
>DAIRVV010000147.1:0-6519 GCA_036802645.1 Steroidobacteraceae bacterium | reverse complement strand
GTTTCGGCGTTGCTCGGCGAAGGCATGCCGGCGCTGCGCGAACAACTGAAGGCGGCTGCGGGCTACCAGTCCGAGAGCGGCGCCTGGTCGGCGCGACGCCGGCATCTCGATGCGCTCGCGCGCGCGCAAAGCCTGTTCGAGCTCGCGGAGGCGCGGATCGGGGAGCGCGCCTCCTTCGAGCTGGTCGCGGAAGAATTGCGCCAGGCCCACCAGGCGCTCGGCGAGATCACCGGCGAAGTGTCGAGCGATGCCCTGCTCGGCGCGGTGTTCGCGACATTCTGCATCGGAAAATAATTCCTACGCCGCATGCTAGGCGGGTGCGATCACTCTTTCGGCAAATGCCGCAATTTCCAGCTCGCATAGAGTGTCGGCAGACATCCGAGCAAGGTGGCATTCAGCATCAGGGCCGATGCTGCGACGCTCGCACTGCGCACGGTTTGCCAATTCTGCAGATGAGACAGGATCATGAGGATGGGCTGGCCGAGGCAATTGAGAATGGCGAGCAGCCCGAGGCAAAACAGGAAGGAGTCCTTTCGGAGCGCCGCCTCGCGCTCATCATCTTCGAGCGAAGGTTTTCCCAGCGGCCCGCTGGTATGGATACCCGGCACCATGGCCACGATGCTGCCCATGAATGCCACGATGACGGCGATGGCGCCGCCAGGCGAGACCCGATCCAGCGCTGACGGCCAGATCAAGGAAAGAATGAACAGGGCGCAGGAGAAAGCGATCGGCCAGATCGGAATCCAGCGTAATGGCCGGTGCTTGCGATCGGGAGCATCGGACATCTCATCGGCGATCCGGGCGGATATTCCGGTCCACCGCAGACTGTTATCCAGCCTCGACAGGAATGATTCCAGGGCGGGCTTCATTCGTCTTCTCCTGCGCGCCTGAGTGTCATGGCAATGGATTCGAAGCGCTCGAGGGAGAAGAGCATCTCGACAGTCACCCCAAAATGACGCGCGATCTTCAAGGCGAGCTCCAGGCTTGGTTTGTAGTCACCGCGTTCGAGATAACCAATGGTCTGATTGTTGACACCCACCGCTTCGGCCAATTGCCGCCGGGACAGGCCACGCTCCGCACGGAAGACTGATATTCGGTTATGTATACTCAAGCGAACGGCTCGCGTGACTGATCGTTGTCATTACACAACAATTCTTTGTGTAAAGTCAACGCTATCGTGCAGTTTCCACATTGCAGGTAACCCTACGGCCAACCAGGAGATTTCCCCAATGATCCGACCGACCCTGATCTTCGCCCTGCTCGCTTGTTCGACCACCCAAGCCATCGCCGGCAGCTTCGCCGCGACCTCGGCCGGCACTTCCGCCGCCGGTTCGTCGGCCTCCTCCGGCAGCACATCGCCCGACGACGACAAAGTGGTGTTGCAAGCCCGCGATGACGCCGCCAGCTTCGTCGCGAGCGACGGACGCATCCGCGGTGCACAACTGGAGGCGGCGCTGCGGCAGCTGCGGGAGCGCAATGCGGGCGCACGGCGCGCCAGCGACATGCAGCTCGCGCAGGCAATCCTGGTGTTGTGAGCCTGAAGCGCCGGCTGCGAACTGCCTGGCCGTGGCCGGCGCTGTGCCTGCTGGCCTGCACCGGATCGGCTGAGGCGGCACTGCAACTGCAGCCGGTCGACCGTTCGCTGACGCCGGCCGAGGCCGCGGCCACGCAGCAACTTCTCGCTGACGCCGTCCAGCGCTTGCCCGCCGCCTGGGTGGACGCGGTGGATCGGCGAATTGAAGTGGAATGGAGTGACGATCTGCCGGCAGAGGTCCACGGCCGCGCTCAGGCGCGGCGGCTGCTGCTGGATCGCGCGCTGCTCGATGGCTGGATGGCACGTCCGCCCGATGCCGGAATCGAGGATCCGTCCACACGCGCGGCGCTCGCCGCCGTCATCCACGAGCTGGCGCATTTCTACGACCGCACGCCACAAGGTCGGCTGTCACGCGATCCGCGCCTGCTCGACTTGGCCGGCTGGCAGATAAGCCCGATGCGTCTCGGCCTGCGCACCTCGCAAAACGCTTTCATCGACCGCAGCCCGGACCGCTACGAGCTCAAGAGCCCGGTCGAGTTTGTCGCGGTGAATCTCGAGTACTTCCTCTTGGATCCGGCCTATGCCTGCCGCCGGCCGGACCTGGACCGCTATTTTGCCGCGCATTTTGGCAGCGAGCCGAGACCGGCCGGATGCGCGCCCGACCTCGTGTACCTGCAGACCGGCGCCGATGCGGAGCTCTCGCCGCTGCTGCAACTCGACCCCGATCGCGTCTACGCAGTCGAATACCTGTTCGCCGAAGGCAACGAGCGGGCGATGAGCCGCTGGGGCCACAGCATGCTGCGACTGGTGATCTGCGCGCCGGGCCGCGCGCGCGGGCCCGAGTGCCGGTTCGACCTGCAGTACCACCAGGTGCTGTCGTTCCGCGCATTCGTCGGCGACGTGCAGATCTCAAGCTGGCGCGGCCTGACGGGTTCCTACCCCTCGCGCCTGTTCGTGCTGCCCCTCACGCAGGTGATCGAGGAGTACACCAAGGTCGAGCTGCGCGGGCTGCAGTCGATCCCATTGCAGCTGAACCCTGCCGAGATCGCCACCCTGCTGGAACGCGGCGCGCGACTGCACTGGAACTACGACGGCCGGTACTACTTTCTAAGCAACAACTGCGCCGTCGAGACCTTCAAGCTGCTGCACGACGGCGTGCCGCGACTTGCCGGCGAGCGCCTGGCGAGCATCACGCCCACCGGCCTGCTGCGTCGGCTCAAGCGCGCCGGAATCGCCGATGCCACAGTCCTGGGAGATCGCAACGAAGCCCTGCGCCTGGGCTACCGATTCGAAGCCTTGAATGCGCGCTACCAGGCGATGTTCGAAGTGGCCCGGCAAGCGTTGCAGCTGCCGCATGAGGAGGTGCAGGACTGGCTGGATTTGCCTGCGGACGAACGCGCGCCATGGCTTCTGCGCGCAGACCTCCGCGCGAGCGCCGCGCTATTGCTGCTGGAGCAGGCTGCACTGCGCCGCGAGGAACTGCTGGCGCGCGATGAGCTCAAGCGACTATTCCTTGGCCGCGATACGGACCGGCCGGCGGCCGGCGCGGACACGCTCGCCGCCTTGCAGGACGTCTTTCGCCTCGAGGGCATCCTGAGCCGGCCGGCGACGCTCTTGCCTCCCGCCGGCTACGGCCTGCCGCAATTCGAAGAGCGCGAGGCGCTCACGCGGATAAGCAACCGCCATGCCGCAGAGTGGCGACAACAGAATGGTCTGCTGCGCAGCGAGGCTCGCAGGTTGCTTCCGTCAGAGCGGCAAGTCGCCCTGAATGCGACCGAGGCGAATGTCGATGCTCTCGGCCTGCAATTGCGTCGCCTGCATGGGGAACAAGGTGGCTTGGAGTTGCGGTGAGCTGTGTTCGCAACCTTTTGTATTGGAAAGTAATTTTCGACTCCAAGGCCAGCCAGATACTCCGTATATAGAGTGTATGATGTAATTACTCCGATTATAGAGTAGTATTCGAATCCAGGGCCGGCCGAGGAAGCCCGCAAATGCGTCAATTGATCCCCGCTACTGCAACGAAGAGCCTGTCGGGCCCGGCTTTGCGCGCTTACTTCAATATTGCTGCAGCCTGGGGGCTGGACACGGCGCAGCAACGGACGCTGTTGGGGAATCCCCCCGCTTCAACTTTCTTCAAATGGAAGAAAGAGCTCGGTGGGTCCTTGCCACGCGACGTGCTCGAACGCATCAGCTATGTGCTCGGCATCTACAAAGCGCTGCAGATACTGATCCCGGTTCCGGAGCGCTCGGATGAGTGGATTTCGAAGCCGAACACGGCGCCGATCTTTGGCGGGCAGAGCGCACTGGACCGAATGCTCGGCGGAAACGTCGGGGATCTTTACGCAGTGAGGCAGTATCTCGACGCGCAGCGCGGCTAGTGTCCAATATCGCCTCAATTCCGAGGACGCAAGTCGCCTGGCGGCCCGCGTTTCGAATCGTACCCAGTCGATTTCCTCCCGCGGGCCTCTGGGACCGGATTGCGCGGCCAGACGATTTCGAAGCGCTGGCGGAACTCGAGGGCCTGACGAATCCTCGCATCCGGGAGGAGATCGGCGCATTGGCGCTGATTCCACGTGAACGATGGGCGGGTGGGCCTGGGACGACGCCGATCATGGCGGCATTCACCCACTTGAACCCCGAGGGATCGCGGTTCTCCGATGGCGGGTTCGGTGTCTTCTATGCGAGCGCGGCGCGCGAGACGGCGATTCGCGAAACAGTCTTCCATCGGGAGCAGTTTCTGGCGCGTACCCGCGAACCGCCGATCCAGATCCAGATGCGCTGCTATGTCACAGCCATCGACCGCGATCTTCATGACATCCGGGGCGGATTTCCAATGATTCACGATCCCGATTCATACGCGGAGAGCCAGCGTGTCGGACGGAAACTTCGCGAAGCGAACTCCGATGGAGTCGTCTATGACAGCGTGCGTCATCGGGGCGGACAATGCGCCGCGTTGTTCTGGCCGGACTGCGTCCAGCCATGCATTCAATCCACCCACTTCTCGTACGCGTGGGATGGGACGTCAATCACGAGTGTCGTCGAACTGACCGAAGTGCCGATGTGACCCTCTAGCTGCCGATCTGCCCGCCGTCGTCCTTCGTAATGACGACCAGCGCCGAGCGCGGCCGCCCGCCGGACGGGCCGTCGGGCCACGAACTGTACTGCTTCGGGTTCGCCGGGTCGTTGACGCCGACCGGCGCCTCGCCCGGGTGCTGGATGCCGACGAACAGCGCGCGTTCATCCGGCGTCGCGAAGACGCCGGTAATCTCCGCGACTCGCGGCCCGACCAGGAAGCGGCGCACTTCGCGTGTGTCAGGATCGGCGCAGAGCATCTGGTTGTTGCCGAAGCCGGCGTAAGCGCCCAGATCGATTGTGCTGCCCGAGACGTCGGTCTGGATCCAGAGCCGGCCGCTCGGCGCGACATAGATGCCATCCGGGGAGCCGAACTTGTCGCCGTTGATCGTGGAAGTCGTCCCCGGCGCCTCCGGGTCGCCACCGAGCGCGAAGATGTCCCACTTGAAGTTAGGCTCGGTGAAATCGTTCAGGTACGACCAGGTCACGATGTGACCGTAAGAATTGGCCGGTCGCGGGTTGATAGCGTTGATCGGGTCGAATGGAAAGCCGGTGCGCGGATTGATGCCGATGGCGCCGCGCGAGGTGTTGTTGGTGAGCGTCGCGATCGCGGTCAGCGAATCCGGGAAGGTGTCGATCCACTCCGGGCGGTCCATGCGGGTTCCGCCGGCGAGGTCGGCCGCGCCGCGCGTATTGATGAGTATGTCGGCGAGCGACCAGCCGGCAAGCGCAGGGTTGCCGGGCGTCAGCGGCAGCCAGCGGCCGCTGCCATTCTCGTTGAACTTCGCGACATACAGGGTTCCTGAATCCAGCGGACTCTGGCCCATGCGGCGGGCCACGCGCCAGGGCAGTTTCGAGACGAAGCGATAGATGTACTCGAAGATCTCGTCGTCGCCCATGTAGACGACGAGGCGGCCGTCGCGCGCCTCCTGGCACCAGGCGCCCTCATGCTTCAGGCGGCCGAGCGCCGTGCGCTTGACCGGCGTCGAGTTCGGGTCGAAGGGGTCGATCTCGACCACCCAGCCGAAGCGGTTGGGCTCGTTCGGCTCGTAGGCCGCGTTCGGCTGGTCCGGCAGAACGGCCGGATCGATGCGAAAGCGCTTGTGAGTCAGGTGCCAGTTGTAGCCGAAGCCGCCGGTGCTGAGCCCGTAACGTTGCTCGAGCGGCGTGAGGGGAGCGCCCTCCGCCTTGCGGAAGTAGCCGTTGAAGTTCTCTTCGCAGGCGAGATAGGTATTCCAGGGCGTGTGGCCCATCGCGCAGTTGTTGAGCGTGCCGAGCACGCGCGTGCCGGTCGGATCGGTCGAGGTCTTGAGGCGCGGGTCGCCCGCGGCGGGGCCGCCGATCCGGATCGGCGTCGCGCCCGTGATGCGGCGCGCGTATTCGGACGGGCGCACCACGCGCCAATGCCCGTTGGCGGCCTTTCTGATCTCGATGATGCCGACGCCGTGCGCAGCGAGCGATTTTTTCGTCTTGTTCCGGTTCCAGTTCGCCGTGCCGTCGGGAAAGAGCAACACGTCGTCGGTGTACTCGTGGTTCTGGACGATCAGGCCATGACGGGAGCCGTGTATGGGGAAATAGACGACGCCGTCGTTGTGCATGCCCCACTGCCATTCCTGCTCCAGCACGGAATTCCCGGCGTCCGGACGGAACTCCGGACCGTCCGAGACGGGATCTCCCCAGGCGATCAGGACCCGGGCGGTGTATCCATTCGGAACCCTGACCGTGTCATCGGTCGATGTCGCGATGCCCTCGAATCCGAGCAGCGGCCCATTCCGGCGCGCGGCCTGTGCGGTGGCGGGCACCGAGTTCAGGAGCGCGGTGATGCCGCCGGTGGCCGCGAGCGCCGCGGTCGCGAAGCCGGCGCCGAAGACGGTTCGACGGGTGATCCGCGCGGCGGCGACCTCGTTGAGCGT
>DAIRVV010000146.1:0-6531 GCA_036802645.1 Steroidobacteraceae bacterium | reverse complement strand
TGTCGTGCGAGCCGGAGCGCAGCCGCGACCGGCATCGCGGCGATCGCGGCGATGGTCGCGGGCGATGCCCCGAAGATCAGTCTCGCGGCCGCGGTGCGTGTCTGCGCCAGGTGCCAGACCGCGATGATCGCCGCCCGCGCAAAATTGACCACTCGATCGTCGGTCGCGGGCTGTGCGCTCGCATCCTGCACTCCACTCGCCGCCGCGACTTCGGCCGTCCAGTAATTCCCGTCGGAAAAGCGGAAATCGAAGAGCGCGTACGGGAGCCGCTCGCAGAGCCGCGGACCGGCTTCGGGATCGATCAGCGAATCGATCGCGCGCGGTGGAAGGCCCGCGATCTGCTTGAGACGCCCTTCCTCCGCCAGCTCGATCGCGAGATCGAGGAATGCCAGGTTGATGGAGCCGAGCGCGCGGCGCATCGCGCCGTCGAGCAAGGAGTGTTCGGACCAGTCCGCATCGCCGGCCGGCGGAGCGAGCGCGAGAGGCTGCTGACGATTCATGGCATTTCTCCCCGTTGACACGCCATTTCTCGATTCGCCGGCTCTGGGACCGGCTTAGCATTGACTGGTACGAAACTACCAGTACCATGAAACAGGGTCAAGGCAATCCATGCGCATCACAGACGACCGATACACCCGGGACCGGCTGCGGCTCGATCTCGCCTTGCGTCTCATCCGGCACGAGGCGCGCACCCGTACGATCCGCAGCTGGACCGGCCTGACCGACGACCGCATCCGCAAGCTCTACCGTTCCTACGTCGCCGATGCCGGCCGGCGCGACGTCCGCCGGCACCGAGGCAAGAGCCCGCGCCAGAGCGCCTTCTTCATGCGCAATGCCGGCATACGCCGCGAGGCCGCCGGGCTCGCCACCCTCCTCTGCATACTCGGTCTCCTGAAGCGCGAGAGCACCGGCGTGGCGGGGGCGGTCGAGCAGCTTCGCTGGGGCGAGCGCTTCTGCGAGGCATACGAGACATTCATCAGTCTCAACGAGCACCCGCAGATCTCCTTCGAACATGCCTGCCATCTCCTGCGCTCGCTCGAGAAGCAGAATGAGATCTGCCTCGACGACTGCGACGGCTGCGGCAGTCTCCTCGTCGTCATGCGATACGCGGAAAGGCCGAAAGCCTGCGAGTTCTGCGCGTCGACCCGTCCTCCGGCCCGCCCCGGGCTCTCGGTAGGCGACTGCTAGAATGATCGCTTCACCAGCCAGGATCGGGAAGGAATGCGCCCCAACGTCTTTGCCGGGCCGCATGTCGATCGGCTCAAGCTCGCCAATGCCGACGCCGAATTCGTCGCGCGCGCGATTGCCGGGGGATCGGCGCGCCTGATTCCCGTCTGGAAGTCGCGCTGTCCCGTCGTGCGGCTTCCATCCCCCAGCGCCTGCCTCCTGCCATTCGGCAGCGGGCCGTATGCAGGGATCGACATCAACGAGCTGATCCTGCTCGGCGAATACCGGGGCCTCGCGATTTTCACGACCGAGGTCGAGGCCGACGAGCCTCCGTCGCTCGCGGGCGGCGCGGAGTTCGCGGATCTCCGGCTTGCGGCGACGCTCCTGCCGCATGACGATGCGGGGCTGCTGGCCTACGCGCGCGCGATGATCTCCTTCCGCCACCGCCATCGCTTCTGCGGCAGTTGCGGCGCGCCGACGGTGCCGCAGAAGAACGGCCGCGTGATGGTGTGCGCGCGCCAGGGCTGCGAAACCGAATCCTTCCCGCGCGTCGACCCCGCGATCATCGTGCTGGTGACCGACGGCGACCGGGCACTGCTCGGGCGCCAGCCCGGCTGGCCCGCCGGGCGCTATTCGACGATCGCAGGTTTCGTCGAGCCGGGAGAGAGCCTCGAGGACGCCGTGCGGCGCGAAGTGCTCGAGGAAACAGGTATTGAAACGGGCGCGATGAGCTATCAGTCATCGCAGCCCTGGCCGTTTCCGCGCTCACTGATGCTCGGATTTCGCGCACAGGCCGTGACGACCGAGGTCCGGCTCGGCGACCGCGAGCTCGAGGACGCGCGCTGGTTCCATCGCGACGAGCTCGCGGGCGGCTCGATGATGCCGTTCTCGCAGTCGATCGCCTACCGATTGATCCAGGAATGGCTGGGTCCCTGAGCATCCTGCTCTCGGTGGCAACCGGCCTCGCACTCGCCGCGGCCGCGGGTTTCCGCGCCTTCGTGCCGCTGCTCGCCGCGGGCCTGGCAATCCATTTCGGCTATGTCGAGCCCGCGCGCGGCTTCGACTGGCTCGGCGAGCCGGTCGTGCTGGTCGCGCTTTCGGTCGCGACATTGACGGAAATCGCGGCTTACTACGTTCCGGGAGTCGATCACGCGCTCGACCTCATCGGCGCGCCTGTCGCTGTCGCCGCCGGCATCATCGCGGCGGCCGGTGTCATGGTCGGGCTGCCGGAGTGGCTGCGCTGGCTCACGGCCATCGGCGCCGGTGGGACGGTCGCGACCGCGGGCCATGCCCTGAACGCCGTCGGCCGGACGAAAACGGGAGCGGCCTCGGCCGGCCTCGGGAATCCCGTTTACTCGACCGCGGAGCTCGGCGGCTCGGTGCTTTTCTCCGTCATCGCAATTCTGCTGCCGATACTCGCCCTGGCCGCGGTCCTCATCCTCGGAGCCTACGCGCTGCAACGCTGGCGTCGGCGCCGGGTCTGACATTTCATGTCTCGCCGACTGATTGCCGCCCTGTGCCTGGCGACCCTTGCCGCGCCGCCGGCGTTCGCCGCCCTGCCGGCGCTCCCGTCGTTCGGCAAGAAGGACGAAGAGCAGAAGATCGAAGTCACATTCGAAGGCGTCGAAGGCTCGCTGCTCGCGAACGTCCGCGCGCTCTCGAGCCTGCACCGGCTCTCCGGTTCGAAGGAGCTCGACACGGAAATGGTCGGACGCCTGGTGCAACGTGCGCCCGCCGAGGCGCGGACCGCGCTACGCCCGTTCGGCTACTACGATCCGCGCGTTTCGGCCGAGTTCGAGGAGGTCGACGGCCGCTGGCATGCACGCGTGAAGATCGAGCCGGGCACGCCCGTGATGCTGGTGGAGCAAAAAGTCGAGGTCACGGGCAGCGGGCGGGATGAACGCTTCATGAAGCAGGCCCTCGCGCGCTCGCCACTGCGCACCGGGGAACGGCTGAGCCATGCCGCGTATGAACAGCTGAAGGGCGAGCTGCTCCGCGCGGCGCTCGGCCACGGCTATCTCGACGCCGAATTTACGCGTGGCGAGCTGCTCGTCGACCCGGCGACCAACACCGCACGCGCCTATGTGACGCTCGAGACGCGCGAGCGCTACCGCTTCGGGCCGACGACGATCGAGCAAGACGTGTTGCGGCCAGCTCTCGTCCGGCGTTTCCTCCGGTATCGCGAGGGCGACTGGTACGACGCCGAGGCGCTGCTCCGCACGCAATTCGCGCTCGACGACTCGCAGTACTACTCCCTCGCCGAGGTGCTGCCGGAGGAGCGCGACCGCAGGAACAGGATCGCGCCCGTCCGCATCACCGCCGAGCCGAACCGCCGGCACCTCTATACCATCGCCACGGGCTATGGAACGGACACCGGCGCCCGCGGAACGCTCGGCTGGGAGGACCGGCGACTGAACACGCGCGGCCATCGCCTGCGCGCCCAGTTGCGCGCCTCCGAGATCGACACATCTGCCGGCCTCACCTACATCGTCCCCTGGACCGATCCCGCACTGGAAAAGCTCTCGTACGATCTCCGGGTCTTCAACGAGCAGCGAGCAGACGTCGAAACGACGGGTGAAACCTTCAAGGTCGGGCTGACGCAGGTGCGCGGCAACTGGCAGCGTGTTCTGTCCGTCACGGCCGATCGCACCGAGGACAAGGTCACGACCGGCTCGGGCGGCTCCACGCTCGTCAACGAGAGTCGCACGACTCTGCTCGTCCCCGGCATCAGCTATGCCCGGCTGCCGCGGGATTTCCTCGGCGTCAATACCGTGCCCCGTGGCTTCCAGGCGGAGCTGCTCACTTCGACGGAGTCGCTCGGATCGGATACCAACTTCGTGCGCGTGACGATGAGCGACGAGCGCCGCTTCCGCCTCTCTGGCAAGTGGGCGCTCTATCTCCGCGGCGAGATCGGATCGAGCGCGGTCGGCGAGTTCCAGGAACTCCCGGCCACGTATCGCTTTTTCGCCGGCGGCGACAACAGCGTCCGCGGCTACGGCTACCAGGATCTCTCCCCCGTCGACGCCGACGGCAACAAGGTCGGGGGCCGCCACCTGCTGACGGCGACAGTCGAGCTGCAGCGCAGCTTTCCGAAGAACTTCGTGGGCGCCGTATTCGTGGATGCGGGCAACGCCTTCAACAAGTTCGGCGACCCGCTCGAGTACTCGGTCGGCATCGGCGTGCGATACCGGCTGCCCTTCCTGAGCATCGGGCTCGATGTCGCGCAGTCGATCTCGGAATCGGATCGCAGCCCCCGCCTGCACATCAATTTCACGCCGGAATTCTGAGATGCGCTGGCCGGCACGAAAATGGGTTCGATGGCTGCTCTCGACGCTCGCGATCGCACTTCTCGCTGTCGTCGCGCTCGTGACCTGGCTCGTCACGACGGAGGCGGGCCTGCAGCGCACTGTCGCGGTCGTCGAGTCGCTGGACAAGATGAAAATCCGGGTCGAAGGCGCGAGCGGGCGTCTGATCGGGCCGCTGTCGATCGCATCCATCGAGATCGATCATCCGCGGGCGTCGATCCGGATCGCGGGCCTCGCCGCCGACTACGAGCCGACGGAGATCCTGGCCGGGCGCATATCAGCCGAGGCCGTCCGCGTCGCGGATGCGACGATCCGCCTCCATCCGCCGTCCGGCCCGTCGCGCCCTCCCTCGTTCATGCCGGGCTGGCTCACGGTCGTGATCGACGAGGCCCGCGTGACGAGTCTCCTGCTCGTGGCCCCGAATGGCACGGAAGTACCCTTCCGGGATATTCGCGGTTCCGCAACTCTCGCGAAGAGCCGGATCGAGTTCGAGGGCGCACACGTCAGCTCCAGGGGCTGGGCGGTTGCCGGCGCGAGCGGCAGCCTCTACGCGCGCGATCCGATCGCACTCGACGTCAACACGGCCTGGTCGCTTTCGGACGATCGCCGGGTCGCCGGCATCGCGCACGCCGTCGGCGACCTCGATCGCCTGCTCGTCGACGCTCGCGTCGCGGCTCCGGGCATCGGTCGCGTCACCGCCGAAATCAGGAATCTCACGTCGGATCTCGCCTGGCAGGGCAAGGCGGAAATCGAAAAGCTGGATCTCACGCAGTGGGTCGCCAATCCGCCCGTTGGACCACTGCAAGCGGCGCTCGCAATCGAAGGCGATCGATCTCATTACGCTGCGCATGGGATGGTGCTTGGCAAGGGACTTCCCGAATCCGGCGTCAACCTGGATGCCCAGGCGGGTTTCGCCGACCGCGTCGTCACGATCGAATCCCTGGCGCTCGAGGCTCGGCCTTCCACCGTCATCCGCGTGAAAGGCACGATGACCGTGGCAGAGGAACTATCGTACGACATGACAGCCGACTGGACCGGCTTCCAGTGGCCGCTGGCGGGCAAAGCAATCATCACATCGCCGCGCGGCAGCCTCGAGACCCGCGGCTGGACCGAGTTCAGCTATCGCCTGAATGGCGAGTTTGCGCCCGCGGGCGGGCCGCCGTTTTCCGGCAATGCGGCAGGCCGCCTCACGAAATCCGAGATTGCGATCGACGAATCGTCATGGCGCGTGCTTGGCGGTCGCATTGCGCTTCGCGGCGCGCTGGGGCGAAGCGAGACTCAGGACTGGTCCGTTTCCGGGCGAGCGGCGGACGTCGATCCGTCGAAATTCCGGAAGGAGCTCCCCGGCCGCCTCGCATTCGACTTCAGGGCCGCGGGTTCCGGCTTCGGTGAGAAATCACCATGGTCCGCGGGCGTGACGAAACTCACGGGACAGTTTCGCGGTCAGCCGGCAAGCGGCAGTGGCGGTATCCGGCGCGGCAAGGACCAGACCGAATTCCAGGATGTCGCGCTCGCGCTCGGGCCGGCCCGGCTCGAGATCGACGGCGTGCTCGGCCGCGGCGCCCATCTCGACGCGCGCCTCGTTTCGGACGATCTCTCCGCCATCCTGCCCGAGCTTGGCGGGCGCGTGGACGCGACCCTGCTATTGCGGGAGCGCATGGTCGCCCTCGGGTTTACCGGCCACGACCTGGTCTATGGCTCGAACCGCGCGGTCATCCTCTCTGCCGACGCGCACATCGACCGTGACGGGCAAGAGCACTCATGGCTCCGCCTGCGGTCCAACGGCATCACGCTCGGGGACTTCGCCGTCGCCGATACGCGCCTTTCGCTCGACGGCCTGGCGAAGGATCATGCGCTGACGTTTCGCACGGGCAGCGGCCAGGACGCGGTTTTGCTCCGCGGCCGCGGCGCCTGGGTCGACGACCGCTACACGCTTCAGCTCGATGAGATCGCTGCAAGCGGCCCGCGCGTCGTGCCCTGGCGGCTCGAGTCGGCAACACGGCTCGTCGCGAGCCGCGAGGAGGCCGCACTCGACCCGCTCTGCCTTGTCTACGACACG
>DAIRVV010000145.1:0-6606 GCA_036802645.1 Steroidobacteraceae bacterium | reverse complement strand
GCGCGAGGCGCGGCCGGCGCGCCGCAGGCGCGACAATGGTCCGCGCGCCTGCGGCGCGCTCGCTCAATGCTGTCACGGACCGCTCCAACGCATAGTTAGGTTGCATCGAGAGAAACGCGCTGTCCGCGTTTGAATAGCCAACCGCCAATGACGGTTAGTGCCAAGTACATCGCGGTGATAGCGATGCTCTTGACTAGAGTCGGTGGATCCCCAAGCGGATCCGAGTCGTTGGCCATTTGAGCACCGACAGGATCGGCAATTGACAACAAGCCGAAGAATGCACCGAACAGGCCGAACAAGAACAAAGCGAGTCCGGAACCGATGAATGCGACACGTTTCATTTTGCGAGTAGATGAAGACATTTGCTCGATGCAATCTAACGCCCGCGTTGAGCGGGCCGCGCGAGGCGCGGCCGGCGCGCCGCAGGCGCGAAAATAGTCTGCGCGCCTGCGGCGCGCTCGCTCCAACCTCTCACGGACCGCTCCAACGCATAGTTAGACGGCATGTGCTCTCGGGCGCAACTTGCGCCGCCGGATCCAAGCCACGACCGCAAACAGCAAGAAGAACGGGATTGAATAGATCAATGCATACAGCCAACCGAATAGTAAGGCGAAGGTATTTCTGGCCCCATCGTTCGTGCACCTAGCCAAAGCATCTTCGGGCGGATTCTCCACTCCGAAAACAAGCTCGCAGTTGTATGCGCCGTAGAAGTAGTTCCAGACGTTTACAAAGAGCCAGCCGCCTCCTGCGACGATGAGTACCACTGCCCACCACGGAAAGGATTCCCCGAACCTGGAACGAGCGAAAAGAACAAACGGAGGTAGCGCGAGAAAGAGCGCGAGGCCGAGATACGCGAGCACGAGATTCATGCCGTCTAACGTCCGCGTTGAGCGGGCCGCGGGAAAACCGAACCAGGCGTCGCGGGCGCGATAATTGTCCCCGCGCCCGCGGCGCCCACTGCCGAACTTTTCACGGTCCGCTCCAACGCATAGTTGGGCGTCATTTGATTGCGGCAAGAACGAAGTACTGTCTTACGTCCTGGCTCATTAGGGACGCGACATTCCATATCAGAAGACCGGCGACGATGGCGCCGTAGATTAGAACAACAACTAGCTGTTGCTGTAGGGCCATCATGCCGTCGCCAACTAAAATCCCGATAGCGAACAAGATAAGGAGCGCCGCAGTGTAGATGCGGGCCCAGTTGCGCCGGGTCACCAAGCCGTAAATGGGAGCGGCTAATACAGCGAATATGACAACTTGAACCGCACCCTGCACGAGCATACCTGCTTGGAACGCTACGACGCCCATGTAGAGAGTAGCAATGGAGAACAGCGATAGAACGACAATTGCTGCCGTTACGGACGCAGGACGTTGCATGGTCCCACCCAAGCTGACTTATGACGCCCAACGTCCGCGTTGAGCGGGCCGCGCGGTGCGCGGCCGGCGCGCCGCAGGCGCGATAATGGTCTGCGCGCCTGCGGCGCGCTTGCTCGAGCCTCTCACGGACCGCTCGAACGCATAGTTAGACGGCACGCGCATCATGCTAGTCAAGTGGTAGGAAGGGCCGATCAAGAAGTGTCGAGCCCAATACCCAATGAGCAATAAGCAACGCTAGGGAAATTAGCGGGACCAGAAGCGACCAAAGTATCGTCATAGGAATTGACCAATTGGATAGCGCCACAGCTAAGAAGCTCACAACCGGCCCCAGCAACAGAAGGCTGATAGCTATCCAAGCCGGAAGGACGTCAATCGACGACTCTGGAAACCAGACTGACTGTTCCAACAGGACGTTTGGAAGGAACAATCCTGCCAAGTACATTGGAAGGCGCCAATGACCCCACCCATGTTCCGTCGCGACGTTGTTCGTGGTGGTCATCTGTGCCGTCTAACTACAATTGGGTATGAACATGACGTGATGTTTTACGTCATTTCCAGCCGTTTTGCATCCCATGCAAACCTAAGTCCATGAGTTGGCTGCCTCGACTCAGATCTAACATCCGGCAGCGAATTCGACGTATGTCCGCTGCTGGACATAGCGTCAAGGCGACATAACAGGCATCCTACGCAGCTATTTTCGACGATGCCGGAGCCAATGAATCATGTCGCCGTCCAAGGGGAGCGCCCTCCTCAGCAATATCGAGATCGCCCAGCACGCCAAGATGAAACCCATCGTTCCGCTCGCCGTGGAACGACTCGGAATCCCTGAGACGGAGCTGCAACCTTTCGGCCACTACAAAGCGAAGATCTCGCTCGACTACTGCACCCACCTCGACAAGCGTAAGAACGGCAAGCTCATTCTGGTCACGGCCATCTCCCCCACGCCCGCGGGCGAAGGCAAGACCACGATGACAGTCGGTCTCGGCGATGCGCTCAATCGCATCGGCAAGAAGTCGATCATTTGCCTGCGCGAGCCGGCACTCGGACCGGTGTTCGGCATGAAAGGCGGCGCAGCGGGAGGCGGCTATGCGCAAGTCGTGCCGATGGAGGACATCAACCTCCATTTCACGGGCGACTTCTCTGCCATCGCGCTCGCCAACAATCTGCTGGCGGCGATGATCGACAACCACATCTATCACGGCAATGCGGCCGGCTTCGACATTCGCCGCGTGACCTGGCGCCGCGTCGTGGACGTCAACGACCGCTCGCTGCGCGACATCACCATTGGCCTTGGCGGCCCGGGAAACGGCTACCCGCGCCAGGATGGATTCGACATCGTGGTCGCGTCCGAAGTCATGGCGATCTTCTGCCTGGCCAACAGCCTCAAGGATCTCAAGGAGAGGCTCGGCCGGATCGTCGTCGGCTACACGCGCGAGCACAAGCCGATCCTTGCGAAGGACATCAAGGCGCATGGTGCAATGGCGGCGCTCCTGAAGGATGCGCTCGCGCCGAACCTGGTGCAGACGCTCGAGAACAATCCGGCCTTCATCCATGGCGGGCCCTTCGCGAACATTGCGCACGGCTGCAACTCCGTCATGGCGACGCGCACGGCGCTCAAGCTCGCCGACTACGTCGTGACCGAGGCCGGTTTCGGCGCGGACCTCGGCGCCGAGAAATTCGTGGATATCAAGTGCCGCAAGGGCGGATTCAAGCCCGACGCTGCGGTGATCGTCGCGACGGTGCGTGCAATAAAGTACCACGGCGGCGTCGATGTGCCGGATCTCGCCAAGGAAAACCTCAAGGCGTTACAGGCGGGGATCGCGAATCTCGATCGCCACATCGACAACGTGCGGGACGTCTTTGGCCTCCCCTGCCTGGTCGCGATCAACCATCGCGCCGAGGACAGTGAGGCGGAACTGCGCTGGCTCATCGAGCGCACGACCCACCACGGCGTGAAAGTGCTCGTGGCGAAGCATTACGCGGAGGGAGGCAAGGGCGCGATCGAAGTCGCAAAAGAAGTCGTCGAGCTCTGCGGGCATGCGAACTACTTCAAGTTCGTCTACGACGAAAAGGACACGCTCTGGGACAAGATGAAGGCGGTCGCGACCAAGGTTTACGGCGCATCCGAGATCACGGCCGACAGCAAGGTCCGCGGTCAGATCAAGCAGCTCCAGGAATCCGGCTATGGCCACTACCCGATCTGCGTGGCGAAGACCCAGTACTCGTTTTCCACCGATCCTAAGCTCCGCGGCGCGCCGCACGGGCATGTCGTGAACATCCGCGAGGTCCGTCTCGCGGCCGGCGCGGAGTTCGTCGTGATGATTTGCGGCGACATCATGACGATGCCGGGCCTGCCCGCAACGCCGGCGGCGAACTCCATTGACGTCACGGACGACGGAAAGATCACCGGCTTGTTCTAGTTTCCGCCTGGCCTGATCGCTCGATCGACCCAGTCGTCGCACAGCGCCGCGGCTTCCTTTGGGCTAAAGCTGTCCGGATCGAGGCACCATTCGAGCCACAGCCCGTCGAGCAAGGCGGTGAGGCCGATGACCGCGAGGCGAAGGTCGGGCTTTGCCTGTCCCCGCTCGCGCGCAAGGTCGGAGAGCAGCCGGCCGAGCAGGTCGCCGTAGCCGCGGCCCTCCTGTTCGTGGACCACGCGCATCTCTGGTGAGACCTGCATCAGGCCCCAGTACACCACCCAGGCAGTGAGCACCTGCGGATCCAGGTTTGGACGAGAGAACACGGCGTTGAAAAAGGCGCGAAGCCGCGAGCGCGGCTTGGGACCTGCGGTCGCGACGGCGGCCTGGAAGCTTGCGGTGAGCCGGCGGCTGAATGTCCGGTAACTCTCCGCAACCAGCGTGTCCTTGTTCGGGAAATGGTGATTGATGAGGCCGATCGAGACGCCCGCCCTGGCGGCGATCCGCCGGACCGACAAGCCTTCCTGTCCGTGGCGCTTGAGACTCTCGATCGCGGCTTCGACCAGTGCCTCGCGCCGGTCGTTCGCGACCTGGCGTTCGTAGCGCGGCCTCGATGTGCGCGCGCTCACTGCGGGCGTGACGCTTTCCGGTTCTGGCTCCAGCCCTTCGCAGGCGGCTCGCCCTGACGGCATTCCGGGAACAACGCGCGCATGCGGCGCCCGAAGCTGCGCAGGCACACTTCGCCCTCGCCCAGCGGACCGACCGTGTAGCTGGAGGAGCCCATGCCGACCTGCACGCGCTCGATCAGCGCCTTGTCCTCGAGATTCACGCGGCGGTTGATGCGCCAGTTCAGGTAGCGCGCCGCTTTCATTTCGCGGCGTTCGTCGGGCAGCGCGTAGGCGATCTCGCGGAGCACGGTCTCCGTCGCCGACACGGGCACGAACTGCATGAAGTCGAACTGGTCCGGGTAAATCTCGAACGCGACGTTCGGCCAGAGCTTGTAGTAGTTCCACATGTGCGCTTCGCCACCAGCGGCCGGCGCAAGCTGCGTCATGAGCTTCTGGTACATCCGCTCCGAGAGACGCGGCGACGGTGATTCGACGAACGCTCCATACATCTTGTCGACCCATTCCTTCGCTTCGATGCCGTAGCTCTTGCCGAAAATACGCGTGAGTCCGGGATGCGCGACGGGGATATGAAGTCCATCCGAATAATTGTCCGAGACGTTCTTCCAGTTCACGGCGCGGGTGCGCAGCCGCACCTTGCCCATCGGCTTCACGTCCTCGAACGGAACGTTCGCGAGCTCCTCCGCATATGGCGACATCTGCTCGGCGACACTCGGCAGGCCTGGCGCGAAGCGCACGAAGATGAATCCGCGCCAGGTTTCCTGCTCGAGCGGCGCAAGACTGTAGTGCTCGGTATTGAGCCCGGGGTAGTTCGAGCGCATCGGTACGCCGACCAGGCGGCCGTCGGTCGAATAGGTCCAGGCGTGGTACGGGCAGGTGATGCGCCGGCCGCAGTTGCCATGCGTGCCGTCCACGAGGCGGGATGCGCGGTGACGGCAGATATTGTGAAAGCTGCGCACGCGACCGTCGTCACCGCGGACCGTCAGGATCGACTCGTTCAAGAAGTCAAACGTCTGGTAGTCGCCGGTCGTCGGGACATCGCTCTCGTGGCAGACGAGCTGCCAGGCCTTCTTGAAGATGCCCTGCTTCTCGAGCTCGAAGAATTCGGGATCGCGATAGATCCAGCCGGGCAGGCTGAAATCATCCTCAGTGCGCAGGTCAGGCGTGGCCGAACGGTCGGGATGAATTCGGGCATTCATTGTTGAACGATCGTACAGGAAGCAGCCGGATCGAGTCAATCCTTGCGACGGATCTCGAAGCAGGCGTGGATCTTCGAATCCCGCGCAAAATCGAAGGGAACGGTCGCCTTCGTTATGTCCTTGACAGCGAGATCAGCAAGCGCTTCCGCGTCGATGCGGAACTTCCGAAAGTTGGTAGAGAACAGCAGCAACCCGCTGGGAGACAGATGCTTCAACGTCGAGCGGATCAATTCGACATGGTCGCGCTGGACGTCGAACTCGCGGTCCATGCGCTTTGAATTAGAAAAAGTCGGCGGGTCGAGGAAGATGAGGTCGTAGCGCGAACCGTCGTCGGCTGCGAGCCAGGCGAGGCAGTCCTCCTGCACGATGCGATGCTCGCCGCCCAGCATGTTCACGGCCATGTTGCGCTTCGCCCAGTCCACGTAGGTGCGGGACATGTCGACGCTCGTCGTCGACGCCGCGCCGCCCGCGGCCGCGTAAACCGTCGCAGCGCCCGTGTAACAAAAGAGGTTTAGGAATCGCTTTCCCTTGGCTTGCGCCCGGATGCGCGCGCGCGTCTTGCGATGATCGAGGAAGAGTCCAGTGTCGAGGTAGTCGGTGAAGTTCACGAGGAACTTGAGGCCGCCCTCCTCCACGATGACACGCTCGTCCACGTCCGAAATCGCCTCGTATTGCGACTTGCCTTTCTGCGGCCGGCGCGTGCGCCAGTAGATGGCGCTTGCGGGCAATTCCGTAACCTCGGGCAATACGGATATCGCTTCCTCGCGCCGGGCGCGGGCCTTGTCGCGCTCCACCGTGGCAGGCGGCGCGTATTCCTGGACATAGAGCCATCGTCCGGCGCTCCCGATCGGGTCGGACTGGTAGAGATCGATGGCAAACGCGTATTCGGGCATGTCCGCGTCGTACACGCGATAGCAGGACACATTTTCCCTGGCCGCCCAGGACGCGAACCTGTCGGCGTTCTTCTTGAGCCGGTTCGCGAGCATC
>DAIRVV010000144.1:0-6607 GCA_036802645.1 Steroidobacteraceae bacterium | reverse complement strand
CGGGCTAGAAAGAAAGGGACGGTCACTTTTTCCCGAAGGACCGAAGGAAAAAGTGACCGTCCCTTTCTTTCTAGCCGCGTGGGAAGCCAACGAGGTGTTGGGCATCGAGGCGGATACCGATCCGCTCGCCGATCGCGTGATCGTGGTGGCTCGGGACGAACGAAAGCGCAGTTGCGCCCGAAGGAAGCCTGAGCTTGTAGCGGAACTGCGCGCCGCGGAAGGCGCGCTCGACGACCTCGGCCCGGAGCGTGCTGTCGTCGTCATGAATCACGTCATCAGGCCGCAGCAGCAGGTCGACGTGCGTGCCTGGCGGTTGCTCGGTCGTCAACTGGCCCTCGATGACGCCGAGCTCGGTCGACACGCGGCCCGGCCCCAGCACCGTGCCCGGAATGAACGTACCCTCGCCGACGAAATCCGCGACGAAGCGGGTGGCGGGCGAGTGATAAAGCTTCCACGGCGCGTCCCATTGCTCGAGGCGGCCCGCATGCAGGACGCCAATCTCGTCGGCGATCGCGAAGGCCTCGCGCTGGTCGTGGGTCACGAGGAGTGCAGTCGTGCCTTCGGCGACCAGCGCCGTGCGGACATATTGCGCAAGCTCCATGCGCACGTCCGCGTCGAGATTCGAGAACGGCTCGTCGAGCAGCACGAGACGCGGCCGCGGCGCGAGCGCGCGGGCGAGCGCGACGCGCTGCTGCTGGCCGCCTGACAGCTCGTGCGGAAAGCGGTCCACCTCGGCCGCGAGCCCGACGAGCGCGAGCAGTTCGATCGCACGGCCCCGTCGGCTGCCGCGATCGGCATCGCGCAGTCCAAAGCCGACATTCGCAACTGCCGACAGGTGCGGGAACAAGGCGAAATCCTGGAACACCATTCCGATACGGCGCCGTTCCGGCGGCACCCAGATACCGTGTCCGGAGAGTATCTCGCCGCCCGCCAGCACTTCGCCGGCATCGGGGCGCTCGAATCCGGCGATGGTCCGAAGTACGGTGGTCTTGCCGGAACCCGACGGCCCGAGCAGGCAGCCGATGCGCCCGGCGTCCACGACGAGCGACAGCCGATCGACCGCCGCGACGCCGGGGAAGTATCGCGAGACTTCACGCAGCTCGAGCCGCACGTTCCATTCTCCAGGTGAGCAGGGCGACAGGCAGGAGCCCCGCGACAACGATGGCGAGCGCGGGCAGCGCAGCGCGCTGCCATTCCCCCTCCGCCGTCATCTCGAATACCCGCACCGCCAGTGTGTCCCAGCCGAACGGCCGGGTCATCAGCGTAATGGGCATTTCCTTCATGACGTCCACGAAGACGAGCAGCACGGCCGTGCCGATGCCGGCGCCGAGCAGCGGCAAGTGCAGGCGGGCGAGAACTTCGCCGGTCGTGAGCCCGAGAGAACGCGCGGCTTCCTCGAGTGACGGCCGGATTCGCGTGAAGCCGCCGAGCACCGGGCCGTGCGCGACCGCGAGGAAGCGCGCGACGTAGCCAAAGAGCAGCGCGAACACCGTTCCCTGCAGCCAGAGCCCCTCGCCGCCCGCGAACGAGCGCCAGGCTGAGTCGATGACTCCGAGCGCGCTGACGACGCCTACCGCGAGCACCGCACCAGGAATGGCGTAGCCGAGCGTCGCGATACGCGACGCCACACGGCCCACTGCGCCTCCGTCGAGACGTGTCGCATAGCCGAGCCCAAGCGCGAGCGCGAGGCAGGCGGTTGCCGCCATGGCTGCCAGGCCGAGCGTGCGGAAGATGTAGTCGAGATAGCGGGCGTCGAGGTCGAGCGGCGCGACGTCGACGGCCCAGCGCGCGAGTGCAACCGCGGGCAGCGCGAATCCCATCGCGAATATCGAAGCCGCGAATCCGCAGGCGAGCCAGCCGCGCGCACCCGGTAGTGAAAGACGCGCCGCGCTCCGTGAGCCGGAATCGGCCGCCGTGTAGCGACCGCCGCCACGCGCGAATTTCTCGGCCGCGAGCGCGATCGCAACGAATGCGAGCAGGAGGAGCGCGAGCGCGAGCGCGGTCTCGATCGAGAACAGGCCGTACCAGGATTTGTAGATCGCAGTCGTGTAAGTGTCGTAGTTGAACACCGACACCGCGCCGAAATCGGCGAGCGTCTCCATTGCGACGAGCGCTGCGCCCCCGGCAAGCCAGGGCCGCGCGAGCGGCAAGGCGACGTGAAAGAGTCCCGCCCACGGGCCGAGCCCGAGCGACTGGGCCGCTTCGAGCACGCGTGCGCCATGGGTCAGGAAAGCGCCACGCGCCATCAGGTACACGTAAGGGTAGCTCGCGAGCCCGAGCACCGCGATGACGCCGCCGGTCGAGCGGATCGGAGGGACTGCGAACTCCGGACCGAACCAGGCGCGGAGCGCGACCGGCACCGCGCCCGCATAATCGAGGGCCGCGACGGCGACGAAGGCGAGGACATACGCGGGCATCGCCATCGGCAGCAGCAGCGCCCAGGAGAAAAATCCGCGGCCCGGGAAATCACAGGCAGCCGTGAGCCAGGCAAGCGAGGTCCCGAGTACGACGGAGATCGCCACGACGCCGACGACGAGGATCGCCGTATTGGCCGTGACGCGTGCGAGCACGTGCTCGCGCAGATGCGCCCAGAGTCCGGCGTCGACGCCGCTTGCACCCAGCGCGATGGCACCGAGAATGACGATCATCGGCAACGCGAGCGCCACCGCCGCGATTGCGGATCCCGCACGTGGACTCAATGCGAGCGCGGCCGGCACGACCGCGTGGCCTCAGTGCCAGCCGGCCCGGTCGAGCAGCATGACGGCCGCCGGCTGCGTCTTGCCGATCGTGCCGACATTGACGAGGTTCGGCTTGAACGTGCCCCAGGCCCTGACCTCGGGCAGTGGCTGCACGTCCGAATTCGCCGGGAACTCGAAGTTGACCGCGGCGAAACGCTGCTGGATCGCCGGGGATGCAAGCCATTCGAGGAAACGGACTGCTTCGGCGCGATTCTTCGCGTGTTTCGTCACACCGCCGCCGGAGATATTGACGTGCGTACCTCTGCCGCCCTGGTCTGCCCAGAAGATCTGCACCGGGAATCCTTTCTGCTCGTGCTGGAGCCGCCCGAGGTAGTAGGTGTTAACGATGCCGACGTCGCACTGGCCCGCCGCGATCGCCTTCAAGAGCAGCGTGTCGTTGGAAAATGGCTCGGCGGCGAGGTTCTGAACCCAGGAGCGTACGAGTTTTTCAGTCGCCTCCTCTCCCTGGTCGCCGATCATCATCGCGATCAGGGACTGGTTGTAAACGGCCTTGCCGCTCCGCAGGCAGAGCTTGCCATTCCAGCGCGAATCTCCGAGCGCCGCGTAGGTCGAGAGCTCGGCGGGCTTCACGCGTTCGGTCGAGTAAGCAATCGTGCGTGCGCGCACGGCAAGCCCGAACCAGTGTCCATCGGGATCGCGAAGGTGCGCCGGAATCGCCGCCTCGAGCATCGGCGACTTGACCGGCTGCAGGAGGCCCGCCTGCGTCGCGCGCCAGAGATCGCCCGCGTCGACGGAAATGAACAGGTCCGCCGGGCTCGATGCCCCTTCCGCGGTCAGCCGCTGTATGAGCGGCGCGCCGTCATCTGTGACGGACTTCACTTCGATGCCGCGCTCGCGGCCGTACTCCTGGAACAGCTGTTCGACCAACTGGTACTTGCGCGCGGTATAGACCACCAGCGGCTCGCCGGCGGCCTGGGCGGCGCCTGCGTGCGCGATGGCGGCCAGCGCCAATGCGGCGGCCAGGAGACGTGACAGCGCGGTGCGGAAGCTCATAGTGCCTCGATCTGGTAATGAGAATGACTCTCATTAAGCATATCAGGTCTGGCGGGAAGCGGCACGATCCTGCAGGTATGACTGGCCGCGCCGCATGAGGCGCGCGAATCCCGCGGCGTCCTGGTTCGCCACCAGCGCCTGGAGCCTTGTTACGGCGTCGACGAGGGCCGCAAGGGATTCGCCGCCGTACTGGTTCAGCGCCTGGATCTCGAAATAGAGCGCCGGACTCTCTCCCGCGACGAGCGAGGCGACGGCGAGCTGTGCGTCAAATGTCGTGCTAGACAGTCGCGCGAGGCGCGGCGCGGCCTCCCCGCTCTCCGCAAGCGCCGTGAAGAACGCGATGTTGATCGCATGCGACAGGCCGAGGACGTAGGCGATCAGCCGGTCGTGGTCGTCGAGTGTCGTGACGACCTGCTCGACCATCGTCGAGGCAAAGAGATGCTGGGCATCAGCGACCGCGTCGGGACGGCCGACGTCGACGTGGATGATGTGGCGCCCCGAGAGCAGGTCTGTATCGGGTCCGAACATCGGATGCAGCGATGTCACGCGGACGCCTGCCTGGTGCAGGGCCTCGAGCCCTGCGCGCAAGGGCGTCTTCAGCGAGCCGATGTCGAATACGAGCCCCGGAGGCCGATGGCGCGCGAGCTGTTCGAGGATCGATGCCGTGATTCCGAGCGGCGTCGCGACGACCACGACTTCGTGCGACAGGTCGTCCGATTGCCAGTCCGCACGGTGCGAACGAGTACCGATGGGCGCCGCGGGATCGGCGACCTCGACTTCGTAGCCCTGCGAGTCCAGGAACTCGACAAACCAGCGGCCCATCTTTCCAGCCCCGCCGATCACGAGTGCGCGGCGTCCGGCACCCTGGCCGTGAGCCGCAACCTGCGCCTGCTCCTGTGTCGCGAGCGAACTCCTGATCAGCAGGCGCAGCAGGTTGTCGGCAAGCGCCGGCGGAAGCCCGAGCTTGCCGGCGGCGTTGCGCGCATTCAACAGCACTTCGCGTTCGCGCTGGAAGTCCCGCGTCGGGTGGCCGGTCGCGCGCTTCGCGCGCGCCACTTCCTCGGAAAGACGCTGGCGCTCGGCAATAAGCGAAAGCAATTCGGCGTCGAGTTTCGTCAGCCGCTCGCGCAGCCCGGCAAGATCCATGCGCACATTCCATGCAAGAGACCCCGCCCTGTGTACCGGCCCGCCTGCCGCCGCGCAAGCGGGCCGGCATTTCAGCCATCAGCCTCCGATGCGAAAGCTGAAGAACCAGCCGTCTCTCGGGTCATAGGCCCAGTAGTCGGGACGGTAGCCGCGTTCGTAGTACAGGGCGGCGTCGCGCCAGCCGTCTTCATAGCCAGAGTGGTAGGTGTATCCATTGCTGTATCCGTAAAACGAGCTGCGCCGCCAGTAACGGTTGTAGCGGCCATGGTTCAACCAGTCGCGCCAGGCGAGCTCGTAGCCCGACCGGTAGCCGAAATCGAGCCGATAGCGGGAGGGCGGGAAATGGCGCCAGCGGTTGTCGTGCCAGCGATGGTGACTCCAGCCGTTGCTGTGCCGCCAGCCATCGTTTCGCCGCCAGTCGTCGCGGCGCCAATCGTGACCACGCCAGTCATTGCGGTCATCGTCGTGACGGTCATGGTGGCGCCAGTCGCGGTGGTCATTGTCGTCGCGGTCATGGTGGCGCCAGTCGCGCCGGTCATCGTCGCGATCGTGGTCCCGGTCGTGGTCTTGGTCGCGATCGCGATTCCGGCCACGGTCGCGGTCGCGGTCGCGGTCGCGGTCGCGGTCGCGGTCGCGGTCGCGGTGGTCGTACGACGGTTGCCGGTCGGGGACAAGGATGGCGCGCTTTCCATCGTCAGCCGCGACGGCCGGGCCCGCCAGCAGGAGGGCTATCGCTGCGCCCAAAAAGCTATTCCTGATCATGTCGGCTCCTCCACAGGGTGCGTGGAGAGAGTGTCGTCCCGGCAAGCTGAATCGCCGCTTAACCGGCCGAGGGCGTTAAAATCAAGGGATGCACGCGAGATTTCAGACGCTGCCGGACCCGCTGCCCGGCGATCCCATGCCGCTTGCATCCACCTGGTTCCGCCAGGCCGCCGACGAGCAGGTGCAACGCAACCCGAATGCGATGAGCCTCGCGACGACGGGCACCGACGGCAAGCCGTCCGTGCGCGTCGTACTTTGCAAGGAAATCGTCTCGGACCCGGGTTACCTCGTTTTCTACACCAACTATGAATCCCGCAAGGGCCGCGAGCTCGCCGCGCATCCCTGGGCGGCTGTCGTGTTTCTGTGGGACGCGATCGGGCGGCAATTGCGTGTCGAAGGGCCGGTCGTGCACGCGCTCGGAAGCGAAAGCGACGACTACTTTGCGAGCCGTCCCTGGCGCAGCCGGCTTGCCGCGATTGCAAGCACGCAGAGCGCGCCCGTCGCATCGCGCCAGCTGCTGATCGCTCGCCTGCGCGAGACGGCTGAACGATTCGGCACACCCGATCCCTTCACTGCGCCGGAAGACGACCAGGAGCCGGGACTGCGGCTGCCGCGGCCCGCAAGCTGGGGCGGCTATCGACTATGGGCCGCGGTCGTCGAGCTCTGGGTCGAAGGCGAGCATCGCCTGCACGACCGCGCGCGCTGGACCCGCGTCATTGCGCCGGCCGGCGCCGGCCGCTTCCAGGCCGAGCCATGGCATCACGAGCGCCTGCAGCCCTGAGCGCGAAGGTCGCGCCCTGCCTCGCATGCCGTGCGGTCGACGTCGCCGTCGCGGGAAGGCTTCTCGTACGCGAGCTCGATCTCGAGGCGAGAGGCGGCGAGTTCATCGCAGTGCTGGGGAGGAATGGGGTGGGCAAGTCGCTCACCCTGCACACGCTGGCGGGTCT
>DAIRVV010000143.1:0-6609 GCA_036802645.1 Steroidobacteraceae bacterium | reverse complement strand
GCCGCGACACGGGCCCAGAATCCCGGTCCGCTGACGCCACGCGCCACCACTGGCGCGGCGGGCTGCGGCGCAGGCGCCGCAGGAACAATCGGCTGCACGGCCGCGGGTGCCGCGACTGGCCGCTTGTCGGCCTGTGTCTGGAAGTCGAGCTCGACCGTCCCCTGGCCCGCCATCTGGTAACTCGTCATGGCGTTTTCGGGAAGGGCCAGCTCATCGTCGCGAACCCTTCGGATCGAGTAGTTCGGTGTCTGCATGTTCGGGTCGGGCACCAGCACGATGTCGATTTCGCGCTGGCTTTCGAGCCGGTGCAGCCAGTCGCGCTTCTCGTTGATCAGGAAGGTCGAAACATCGACCGGTAGTTGCGCGACGACACGCGTCGTACGGTCCTTGCGGACCTCCTCGCCGATGAGGCGAAGCACTGCGAGCGCCATGGACTCGACGCTCCTGATCGTGCCCATCCCGCTGCAGCGCGGGCAGGCCAGGTGGGTCGATTCGCCGAGCGAGGGCCGCAGCCGCTGACGCGACATCTCCATGAGCCCGAAGCGGGAGATTCGCCCGAGCTGGATGCGGGCACGATCCGAGCGCACGGCGTCGCGTAGGCGATCTTCCACGCCCTGCTGGTTCTTCTTCGACTCCATGTCGATGAAGTCGATGACGATCAGGCCGCCGAGGTCGCGGATTCGCAATTGCCGCGCGATCTCCTCCGCAGCCTCGAGGTTGGTGTTGTAAGCGGTCGTTTCGATGTCGGAGCCGCGGGTCGCGCGTGCCGAGTTGATGTCGATCGACACGAGCGCCTCGGTGTAATCGATCACGATGCTGCCGCCGGAAGGCAGGGTGACCGAGTGCGAGTACGCCGATTCGATCTGGCTCTCGATCTGGAAGCGCGTGAAGAGCGGCACATCGTCGCTGTAGAGCTTGATCTGGCGCTGCCCGTCGGCCGACTGGAACCGCTGCACGTACTCGAGCGCGCGTTGATGCGCGCCCGGCTCGTCGATCAGAGCCTCGCCGATGTCGTCAGACAGGTAGTCGCGCAGTGCCCGGGTGACCGCATCGGTCTCCTGGTAGACGAGGAAGGGCGCGGATCGCTCGCCGGCTGCCGTGACGATGGCGTCCCAGTTCGCGCGGAGGTTGTCGAGGTCCCACTGAAGCTCCTCGGGGCCGCGACCGACGCCGGCAGTGCGAACGATCGTGCCCATGCCATCCGGGATATGGAGCGATTCGAGCGAATCGCGCGTTGCGTCACGCTCCTCTCCCTCGATGCGTCGCGAAACGCCGCCCGCCCGCGGGTTATTCGGCATCAGGACCAGATAGCGGCCTGCGAGACTGATAAAGGTCGTCAGCGCGGCGCCCTTGTTGCCGCGTTCCTCTTTCTCGACCTGTACGAGCAGCTCCTGGCCTTCCTGGAGCACGTCGCGGATGTTGAACCGCGCACCGGGTGCCGGCTGGAAACGGAAATATTCGCGGGCGACTTCCTTAAGGGGCAGGAAGCCCTGCCGCTGCGCGCCGTATTCGACGAACGCGGCTTCCAGGCTCGGCTCGACACGCGTGACGCGCGCCTTGTAGATATTGCCCTTCTTCTGCTCGCGGGACGGTAACTCGATCGAAAGGTCGTAAAGCTTCTGGCCGTCAACCAGAGCGACGCGCAACTCCTCTTGCTGAGTTGCGTTGATTAGCATTCTTTTCATGTGCCCCATCCAAGGTGCTTGGGGCCGCTTCGCTGGGGATGTCACGCATGGTCACGGGATAGGTCCAAAGCCCCGCATGCGCGGATCTCGGGCGCAAAGAAGCGGGCCGCAGCCGCTGGCTGCGGGTCGAATCGCTCCTGCACGATCCTCGGAGATCAACACGCGCGGGGAACATCACATCCGATCGAAGGGGCCGGCGATGGTCCGGACGAACCGGACCAACTAACATGCGGCCTGCCCGCCACGACACTACGATTGAACGAGGCCGAATGGGCGGAACCGCGTACCGGTCAGCGGCCACGCTTCGCTTCGCGAAGCCTGCGCCGTAAGACCTGACTGCCGGGTAAGATATCAGATGTGCCCGGAAAATCAACACGTTAGCGAAACTCCGTGACAGCCGGTCGAAATCAAGTGCTTGGCGTTCGCCGGGTCCGCGCCGGGGCGGGCGCCGAGGGCCAGCGGCTCGACAATTTCCTGCTCCGGGAATTGTCCGGAGTGCCGCGAAGCCGGGTCTACCGGCTGCTGCGCCGGGGGGAAGTGCGAGTCAACGGCAAGCGCAAGCAGGCCGACTATCGTCTCGCCGCTGACGACGAAGTCCGCCTGCCGCCGGTGCGCGACCGGCCAGCCGGCGAGGCGGAACCGCGGCGTGTTCCGGACCCACTGCTCGCGAGTGTTCGGGGCGCGATCGTGCACGAAGATCCGCGCATTCTCGTCCTCGACAAGCCCGCTGGCCTCGCCGTGCACGGCGGCTCCGGGCTCTCGTTCGGCGTGATCGAGGTGCTGCGTGCACTTCGGCCGGACGAGCCGCTCGAGCTGGCACACCGCCTCGACCGCGACACCAGCGGTTGCCTCCTGGTTGCGCGCACGCGCGCGGCCCTGCGAAGTCTCCATGCCTTGCTTCGCGAGGGCGCGGTCGAAAAGCACTACGTCACGCTGGTGGCCGGCCGCTGGCGCCTCGGCCGCAAGACGATCGACGCACCGGTGCTGACGAACACGCGTCAGGGTGGCGAGCGCGTGGTGCGCGTGCACCAGGCAGGAAAGATCGCCGTCTCGGTCTTCGATCCGGTCACGCACTACCGCGACATCGCGACGAAGATGGATGTCGCAATCCGCACGGGCCGCACGCACCAGATCCGCGTGCACGCTTCCTTTGCCGGTCACCCGGTCGCCGGAGATGAGAAGTACGGTGACCGTGAATTCAACGCCCGGCTACGATCGCTGGGGCTGCGTCGCATGTTCCTTCACGCATCTTCGGTTTCATTCCGGTGGCCGGATGGCGGCGCCGAATTTCGCGTCGAGGCGCCATTGCCGGCCGAACTGCTCGGGCCGCTCGACAAATTGCGCGAGCTCCGGCCTTAGGACTGAATCTCGGCCAGTGGATCGAAACCCGCCTCGCGAAGCGCACGCGCGACCCAGATGAGAGGCAGTCCGATCAAGGCCGTCGGATCGCTCGTTTCGATCGAATCGAACAGGGCGATGCCGAGCCCTTCGCCGCGAAAGCCGCCCGCGCAGTCGAAGGGCTGGTCGATCTCGACGTAGCGCTCGATTTCATCTTTCGAGAGCGACCGGAACCTGACTACGGTCCGGTCGACGTGCTCGGCGGCAAAATCCGTCCCGGATCGAAGCAGCACGACGGCCGTGTGGAACTCCACGGATCGGCCGCTGCTCGCGGCGAGGTGCTCCCGGCATCGTTCTGCAGTTCCAGGCTTGTCCAGGACTTGGCCCCGGCAGACTGCCACCTGGTCGGAGCCGATGACCCAGCAACCGGAATGCCGGTCCGCGACGGTCGCCGCCTTTGCTCGCGCGAGCCGCAGCGCGTGCGCCTCCGGCCGCTCACCCGAATGCGTGGCTTCGTCCACCCCCGGCGCTTCGGACTCGAACGGAATGCGAAGGCGTGCGAGAAGCTGTGCCCGGTACGGGGAGGAAGAAGCCAGATAGAGGCGACGGGTCATTGGTGCTCAGTGCTTAAAAAACAAGGATTTGCACCATGCCTTCTTTGACACTCCCGGGCCTGCTCACTATCATACCGCCCCCATGCCGAGGCCCCCCGATCGACCGCTCGACGCACTCGGGCTGGCGCGTGGCGGCTCGCTGGTCGAACGAGAATTCATGATCGCAGACTTCCCCCGTCTGCGTGACCAGTTGGCGGAGCCGACGGGGAGGGCGTTGGCGCGTGCCGAGTTTCGCCTGGAGGGGCAATGGCCGGCGGCGCTGCTGACGGTGAATGCCGATGTCGTGATGACTTGCCAACGCTGCCTTGGACCGATGCCCCGGAGGCTCGAGTCGGAATCGAGGCTCGTATTTGCCGCTGAAGGTTCGCCGGAGATTCCGGACGATCATGAGGCAGTCGGCGGCGATCCGCGACAGCAGGACCTTGCGACACTGGTCGAAGACGAGTTGTTGCTGTCATTGCCGCTGATTGCGCAGCATGAAAAGGGAGAGAGTTGCCTGCTTCCGGAAGGCGCCGGGAAACCGGCAATCGAAGCGGAGCCGGGGGAAATGCGCCGGCCATTCGCGGGATTGAAGGATTTGCTGAAAAACTGACCTGGAGAATTGCACATGCCTGTTCAGAAGAGCCGAAAGACACCATCGAAGCGCGGAATGCACCGCTCGCACGATGGTCTCTCGAAGCCCGCGCTGTCGAAGGACCCGACGACGGGCGAGACACATCTGCGCCACCGCGTGAGCCGCGACGGCTTCTATCGCGGCCGCAAGGTGATCGAGGTGCCGGTCGAGGACGCAGGCCAGGAGTGAGCCGGCCCGCGGCCCGGCAACCCGCCATCCGATGAATCGCTACTCGCGAGTCGCCGGCACCGGCAGCTACCTGCCGGAAAAGGTCGTGACCAACAAGGATCTCGAAGCCTCGATCGACACGACCGACGAGTGGATCCGCACTCGCACCGGTATCGAGCGACGCCACATCGCGGCACCGGATGAGACGAGTTCCTCGCTCGCCGAGCACGCGGCGCGTCGCGCGCTGAAAGCGGCCGGCATGACGCCGGCCGATGTCGATTTCATCGTCGTCGGCACGACGACGCCCGACCTCATCTTTCCGAACACAGGCACGCTCCTGCAGCAGCGCCTGGATATTCATGGCTGCCCCGCGTTCTCGCTCGAAACCGCCTGTAGCGGCTTCATTTACGCGCTTTCAATCGCCGACAAGTACGTGCGGCTCGGCGAGTCGCAATGCGCGCTCGTGGTCGGCGTGGAGTGTCTCTCACGTTTCGTCGACTGGACTGACCGCGGGACGGCGGTCCTTTTCGGTGACGGTGCGGGCGCCGTCATCCTGACGCCTGCGGACGCGCCGGGCATCATCGGCACGCACCTGCATTCCGACGGAAAGTATCAGGACCTTCTGTACTTCCCGTACGGCGTGTCGAAGGGATTCGACAAGTTGCGCAACAACTCGACCGACGGCCTCAAGATGCAGGGTAACGAAGTCTTCAAGGTCGCCGTGCGCACGCTGTCGAAGCTGGTTGACGAGACGCTCGCCAAGAACGGCATTGAGCGCGGCGACATCGACTGGCTGGTTCCTCACCAGGCGAACCTTCGCATCATCCAGTCGGCCGCAGACAAGCTCGGACTGCCGATGGAGAAGGTAGTCGTCACCGTGCAGGATCACGGCAACACCTCGGCCGCCTCGATTCCGCTCGCCCTGGATACGGCGGTGCGTGACGGCCGGATTCACCGCGGACAGCTGCTCCTGCTGGAGACATTCGGCGGCGGCTTTACCTGGGGCTCGGCGCTGATACGCTATTGACGAGGGTCCATGCACGCATGCGTTTCCTGATCGCATCGCTCGCGCTGTTCACTGCTTTGCCGGCCGCTGCGGGAGAATTCGCGCTGCCGCCGGAAGACAGCGACGTGATTGGCGAGACAGTCACGACGCAGGCCGAAGGCAAGGACACGCTGATCGACGTCGCGCGCCGCCATGGCCTCGGTTACGAGGAGATCACGAACGCGAACCCGGGCGTCGATGCCTGGCTGCCGGGCGCCGGCACCGTGGTCGTGGTACCGAAGCAGCGGCTGCTGCCGCGCGCGCCGCGCGCGGGAATCGTGATCAACCTGCCTGAGCATCGTCTCTACTATTTCCCGCCGAAGGCGGCCGGGAAGCAGCCGGTCGTGTGGACCTTTCCCATCAGCATCGGAAAGATGGACTGGAATACGCCGCTCGGCACCACGCGGATCGTGTCCAAGGTCAAGGATTCTCCCTGGATTCCGCCGAAATCGGTTCGCGAGGAGCATGCGAAGCGCGGCGACATACTGCCCGCGGTCGTTCCCGCGGGGCCCGACAATCCGATGGGGCGCTACAAGATGGCGCTCGGCATCCCGGGTGGCGCCTATCTGATTCACGGCACGAACCGCCCCGCCGGCGTCGGCATGCAAGTCACACACGGCTGCATGCGGCTCTATCCGGAAGACATCGAAGCGCTTTATGGAATGGTGCAGGTCGGCACGCCGGTCACCATCGTGAACCAGCCGTACAAGTGGGGCTGGCAGGATGGCGAGTTGCTGATCGAGGTGCATCCGCCGCTGCAGGAAGATGCGGTCGCGGCCCCGTCGCTCACCGACCTCACGCGGCTCATCGTCGAGGCGACGCGCGTGAAGCCGCTCGCGATCGACTGGATTGGCGCAGAGCGGACGTGGCGCGAGGCGCGCGGCGTCCCGACATCGGTCTCGGTCGCGGGCACCCGGACCGTCGCGTTGCCTTCCGCGCAATAGATCGGTCCCCCGGAAAAGCAAAAGCCCCGCGGTGTCGCCACCGCGGGGCCTTACTGTTGGCGTACGAGGTCGATTACTTCGACATCGACTTTTCGAACATGCGATTGAGCTTTTCGCTGTTCGCGTCGCAGCACTGCTGCGCCGCCTGCGCCGCAGACGCAGCCTGATTGGCCGAGTTCTGCGCCGAGGTGGCAGCCTGCTG
>DAIRVV010000142.1:0-6625 GCA_036802645.1 Steroidobacteraceae bacterium | reverse complement strand
AGGCTCGCGAGCGCCGCCAGCAGCTGGCTGCGCCCGGCGTCGGAGGATTGCGACTGCGCGTTCATCGCAGCGAGGCTACCCGCTCGTGCTGTTCGGCAAGTTGCGCCAGTTCACGCTTGAACCCCTCGAGCCGGTCGCGCTCCTGCGCGACGACATCGGCAGGCGCGTTCCGGACGAAGCTGTCGTTGTCGAGCTTGGCCGTCGCGCGCGCGAGCTCCTGTTCGACCTTGGTCCGGCGCTTGCCCAAACGCGTGAGCTCCGCCGCGACGTCGATCAGCCCGGCCATCGGCAACAGTATGCGCATATCGCCGAGCAGTGCAGCCGCCGCCTTTGGCGGCGCTTCGCCCGCAGCGAGTGGTGTCGCGGAGGCAATGCCTGCCATGCGCCGGATCACGGCCTCGTGGCGCGCCAGGCGCTCCAGGTCATCGATGCCGGCGCCCTGGAGGCGCACGCCGAGCTGAACTGAAGGCGCGATGTCGAGCTCGCCGCGGATACGGCGCACGCCCAGGATGAAATCCATCACCCAGCGCATTTCGGATTCGATAGCCACGTCCACAGCATCCGGCGGCACGACCGGGAAGCGTTGGCGCATGATCGATCGGCCTTCGGCTCCCGCGCGCGGTCTCACGCGCTGCCAGATCTCCTCGGTGATGAATGGCATCAGCGGGTGCAGCAGACGCAGCATCGTTTCCAGCGTTTCGAGGAGCGTCCGCCGCGTGCCGCGGAGCAATGCCGGGGCGCTACCGGCCGATTGGAGCACGGGCTTGCTGAATTCCAGGTACCAGTCGCAGAACTCGTACCAGGTGAACTCGTAGACAGCCTGCGCGGCGAGATCGAAACGGTATTCCGCGAATCCCCCGCGCACGGCTGCGATCGCGGCCGAGAGCCGCGAGCGGATCCAGCGGTCGTAAGCGGACAGCAGTTCGTCGCCCGCGGGCATCTCCGCATCGGTCGACATGAGTACGAACCGCGCGGCGTTCCACAGCTTGTTACAGAAGTTCCGGTAGCCCTCGACGCGGCCGAGGTCGAAGCGCAGGTCGCGCGAAAGCGTCGCGAGCGAGGCAAACGTGAATCGCAGGGCATCGGTCCCGTTCGCGGGAATGCCCTGCGGGTATTGCTTCCGCGTCGAGCGCTCGATCGCGGGCGCGAGTTGCGGCTGCATGAGGCCGGTCGTGCGCTTCGCGACGAGCGCCTCGAGCCCGATGCCGTCGACGATGTCGAGCGGGTCGATGACGTTGCCTTTCGACTTCGACATCTTCTGGCCTTCGTGGTCGCGTATCAGGCCGTGGATGTAGACCTCGCGGAACGGGACTTCGCCGGTGAAATGCATCCCGAACATGACCATGCGCGCGACCCAGAAGAATATGATGTCGAAGCCGGTCACCAGCACGCTCGTCGGATAGAAGGTCGCGAGTTCTTTGGTCTTCTCCGGCCATCCGAGCGTCGAGACCGGCCAGAGCGCCGACGAAAACCAGGTATCGAGCACGTCCTCGTCCTGCCGGAGCGGCAGCGATGGCGCGAGCGCGTGGCGCCGGCGAACATCGTCCTCGCTCGCACCGACGTAAACGGCGCCTTCCGGCCCGTACCACGCGGGTATCCGGTGACCCCACCAGAGCTGGCGGCTGATGCACCAGTCCTTGATGTTCCGCATCCACTCGAAGTACGTCCGGTCCCAGTTCGCGGGCACGAAGCGGATGCGCCCGTCCTCGACGGCCCGAATCGCAGGTTCGGCGAGCGGCGCGATCCGGACGTACCACTGGTCGGTCAGCCACGGCTCCACGACCGCCCCGCTGCGATCGCCGCGCGGAATCGTCAGCCGGTGCGGCTCGACCTTGTCCAGGAGGCCGGCGGCCTCGAGGTCATGCACGACGCGCTTGCGCGCCTCGAAACGGTCGAGGCCGCGATAGGGGAGAGGCGCATCGTCGTTGATCTTCGCGTCGGCGGTCAGGATGTTGATGAGCGGGAGTCCCAGCCGCTGGCCGACTTCGTAGTCATTGAAATCATGCGCGGGCGTCAGCTTGACGCAGCCGGTGCCGAAGGCGGGGTCGACGAATTCGTCCGCAATCAGCGGAATTTCGCGGCCTGTCAGCGGGAGCGCGATCTTTCGTCCCGCGAGGCCCCGGTACCGCTCGTCGTCCGGATGACAGGCGACCGCGACATCGCCGAGCATCGTCTCGGGCCGCGTCGTCGCGACCGTCACTTGGCCCTTGCCGTCGGTGAACGGATAGCGCAGGTGCCAGAGAAATCCATTTTCCTCCTCAGCCTGGACTTCCAGATCCGATACCGCCGTCTTCAGCACCGGGTCCCAGTTGACGAGCCGCTTGCCGCGATAGATGAGGCCATCGGCGTGGAGCCGGATGAATGCCTCCTGGACCGCGCGCGACATGCCGGGATCCATCGTGAAACGGTCGCGGCTCCAATCGACCGAGCAGCCGAGCCGGCGCATCTGGCGCGCGATGGTGCCGCCGGATTCCTCCTTCCAGCGCCAGACACGCTCGTTGAATGCCTCGCGCCCGAGCTGGTGGCGTGTCTGGCCTTCGGCGTTGAGCTGCCGCTCGACCACCATCTGGGTCGCGATCCCCGCATGGTCGGTGCCGGGCTGCCACAGCGCGCGGTTGCCCTCCATCCGGTGGAAGCGGGTGAGCGCATCCATGATCGTGTCCTGGAACGCGTGGCCCATGTGGAGCGTTCCAGTGACGTTCGGCGGCGGAATGACGATGCTGAATGGAGGCCCGTCGCCCGCGGGCGCAAAATGGCCATCTGCCTCCCAGCGGCTGTAGATACGCTCTTCGATGTCGCGGGGAGAGTAAGTCTTGTCCATGCGGCGGGGCGCGGCCGCCTCACTCGCCGGGAGCGAGTTGCTCGCGTATGGCGGCGGCGACGAGCTCCGGCAGCGCCGCACGCAGGCGATCGATCACCCGTTCGAACATCACGGCCTCGATCTCGCGCGCTGCCGAGTGCAGCAATTCGTCCGTGAGATTCAGCGTGCGGCTCACGAGCAGCGATTGCAATGCCGCCACGTCTTCTTCCGATATCAGCCCGGATGCGTACGGCGGCCCGGGTTCCGGCGCTCGCTCGGGCTTTGGAAAGCTGCCGGTCGCGTGCAGCTCGACGACGTCGGTCAGGATCGGCAGCTCGCGCACAGGATCCCTGCTCATGATTCGCTCCTCATCTCGTGCGTCGCCGGTTCGAGCCCGCGGTCCCGGTACGCGCGGAATCGCTCGCGCCCGCGCTGCCTGCGCGTCGCGTCGGAATCGATGACTTCCGCGATGCGCTCCCAGCGCGCCATGTCGGGCGGCACCGAAGCCGCGAGGTTGACGACGAGGTCACCGTCGGCCGCATCGGGATCCGGAGTGTCGGCAATCACGACCGCGGGTGGCGCGAGAGGGGGCGTGTCATCGCGGGAACCCGCGCGGCGGTGCGGCACGAAACTGCGATCCGAAAATGTCCAGAGCAGCCGGTCGAATGCCTCGAGCTCGCTGCCCGGGTCGAATTGCACGCGCACGCGGTGCCGCTTCAGCCAGGCTTTTTCGATGAGGCGGCAGGCGAAGCGAAGCCGTGCCTCAGGGTCGGTTCCGGGGAGCAGGTAGAAGTCGACGCGCGCCGCGCTCAAGGTTTCACTCCCCGCTCAGCAGCCAGTCGACGAGCAGCGGCACGGGCCGCCCCGTGCTGCCCTTGTGGCTGCCCGTGAGATAGGCGCTGCCCGCAATGTCGAGATGCGCCCAGCGCAGCCCCTCCGCGAATCGCCACAGGAAGCAGGCCGCCGTGACCGCCCCGGCCTCGCGGCCGGCGACATTCGCCAGGTCCGCAAAATTGCTCTTCAGGAGCTCGGCGTATTCCTCGGCGACCGGCATGCGCCAGGCGCGGTCGTCCGCGCGGTCACCGGCGGCCGCGATCGAAGCGGCGAGCTTGTCGTCCGGCGAGAACAGGCCGGAGTAGTGCGCGCCAAGCGCGATCACGCATGCGCCGGTGAGGGTCGCGATATCGACGACGGCGCGCGGCTTGAAACGGCGCGCAAAGGTGATGCCGTCGCAGAGGATGAGGCGGCCCTCGGCGTCGGTGTTCAGGACCTCGATCGTCTTGCCTGCCATCGACGTCACGATGTCGCCCGGTTTCGTGGCGCGACCGCCCGGCATGTTCTCGCAGGTGGGGATGATCCCGACGACATTGACTGGCGCAGCAATCGTCGCAATCGCCTTGAATGCGCCGAAGACGCTCGCGGCGCCCGTCATGTCGAACTTCATTTCGTCCATTCCCGGCGGTTGCTTGAGAGAAATTCCGCCGGTGTCGAACGTGATGCCCTTGCCGACGAGTGCAACCGGGGCGTCATCTTTCCTGCCGCCGCTGTATTCGAGGACGATCAGCCTTGGAGGTTCTTCCGAGCCCTGCGTGACCGAGAGGAACGAGCCCATCCCGAAACGCTTGATCTCGCGCGCATCGTAGACGTGCACGCGCACGCTCTTGTGCTCCTTCGCGAGGGCGCGCGCGGCGTCCGCGAGGTAGGAGGGCGTGCAGACGTTGGCTGGCAGGTTGGCGAGGTCTTTCGTGAATGCACTGCCGGCAGCGATCCCGACGCCGTCGCGGACACCTCGACTGGCGGCATCGGCCTCGGCATCCGGCACGGCGATGCCGAAGCGCGCAAGCTTCGGCCGTGGCGGCTTTTTCGCGGTCTTGCGGTCGGGAATTCGATATAGAGCGTTGTTCACGCTTTCGACGGCGTGCCGCGCGGCGTAGTAGGAATCGAGCCCAGGCACGGGCTCGCTCGCAAGCCAGGACACCGCATTCGCCGCGCCGCTCTTCGCGAGCCACTGCGTCGCCGCAAAAATCGCGCGCCGGTAGGGCTTGCGCCCGAAGCTGGAACGAGTGCCCAGACCGACCAGCAGGATCCTCTCCGCCGGGCCGCGCCGCGTGGGGACGAGCAGGAGCGTCTCGGCGGTCTTGCCCGCGAAATCGCCACGCCGGAGCAACCGGGCGATCGCGCCGCCGCTCGCGCGATCGAGCTGCCGCGCGGAGTCCGTCATCGACGCGTTTTCGTGAATCCCGACGATCGCGCAGGCGGTGGGCTTCCGCGCGCTGCCTGCCTTGACCACATGAAACTGCATGATCCTTGATCCCCCGGATGCCGCGTCGACGCGCGACGGCCCGTTGAGTGCGCTGTCGCGCTGGTTTACCGTGTCCCTGGCATTTTAATCGAAACCTTGCTGGAACCGCTCAGAATCCGCCTTGTTTGCCACCATTGACCGCTACGTGTTGCGAGAAGTCGCGATGTCCCTCGCGGCCGTCACGGTGGTGTTGCTCGCGATCCTCGTGAGCTACCAGCTCGCCCGTATCCTCGGGATCGCGGCGGAGCGCGGCTTCCCGCACGACATCGTGTTTGCGCTGATCGGCCTCACCACGCTCGAAAACCTCATGGTGCTGGTGCCCATCAGCATGCTGCTCGCGGCGATGCTGGCGCTCGGGCGGCTCTACCACGAGAGCGAAATGGCGGCCGTGCGCGCATGTGGTATCGGCCCGGAACGGCTCTATCTTCCCGTTTACGCGCTCGCATTGCCGGTCGCGATCGGTCTCGCCTGGCTCACATTCGTCGTGGGACCGGAAGCGAGGAACGGCGCCGAGGCGCTGCGCGGCCGGGGCATGCGCGACGCGGAATTCGGCCTGCTGGAGCCCGGCACTTTCCGCAGCTTTGCGGACGGCCAGGCGGTCTTCTACGCCGAGCAGAGCGGCGACGACGGCCGGCTGATCCACGTATTCATGCAGCACCACACCGGCGAGCGCGTCGAGGTCGCAACCGCGGCCTGGGCAGAACATCGCGTCCTGCAGGGCGGGCGCACGCAGATCGTCGTCCTGCACGACGGCGAGCGCATCGAGGGCATACCGGGACAGGCCGGTTTCCGCCGCATCCGCTTTGCAGAGCACGGCATACCAGTCGTGGTGCCGGAAGCGGGCGCAGGCCGCATCGTGCCGGAGCGCAAGCCGAGCCAGGAGCTCTTCGGCTCGGCTTCGCTCGTGGACATCGCCGAGCTGCAGCGTCGCATCTCTCTGCCGGTCATGGTTCTCGTGCTTGCGTTCATCGCCGTTCCGCTTTCTGCACTCCGGCCGCGCGAGGGCCGCTATGCGCGCGTCGCGATCGCCGTGCTGCTCTATTTCATTTACGCCAACCTGCTGTCGGCCGCGCAGGTGTGGATCGAGAAAGGCCGGCTTCCACCCGAGGCGGGCACCTGGTGGGTGCATGCCCTCTTCCTGATCGGCGGCCTGGTGCTGCTGCATCGCCAGAGCCCTGTGTCTGGCTGGGGCCGGCGCGCGCGGGGGGCCACGTGACGATTCTCGACCGCTATCTCGCGAAGACGGTGCTCCTGCACACGCTGATGGTCATGGCCGTATTGCTGGCGCTGATGACGCTCGTCACTTTCATCGGGCAGCAGGACGACATCGGGCAGGGCAGCTACGACGTATCGGGCGCCTTTCTCGTGACTTTGCTGCAGCTGCCTCAGCAGGCCTACGAATTGCTTCCGATCGGCGCGTTGATCGGCGCGATCACCGGTCTCGGAGGGCTTGCGCGCGACAGCGAGCTGACGGTCGTGCGCGCCGCCGGCATGTCGGTCAGCCGCATCGCGGTATCGACAGC
>DAIRVV010000141.1:0-6636 GCA_036802645.1 Steroidobacteraceae bacterium | reverse complement strand
CCCGATCGACCTCGCCACGGTCTCGCTCGGCGCCGTCCCGTTCTCGATCTACCAGTACAGACGTTCAGTCGAGCTCGACCGCGATGTCGAACACCGCAACGTCGAACTGGCCGGCGAACGATGCCCGCCCGGTCAGCAGGTTGACGCGAAAGAACCGATACGCGTCGCCTACGGCGAGCGCAGCGTAGCCCTGGTTCAGCGAAGCGATGCCTTTGCTGAGCCGGCTGTAGATGTCGAATCCGGCCACGGGACCGGCATCGACGCGAAGATTGCCGCTCGCGACGACGTTGCCGCTGTTGGCCGGCGACTGCACGAGCACCTGACCGAGCGTCGGGTCGACGTCGAACAGCGTCGTTCCAGTTTCGAGGCTCAGGTCGTTGTTGGTGTAGGCCGCGGCGGCGATGCCCGTCCTCGGCACGGCGACGGCCGGCGGCACCGGCGGATTGCGCAGGAACATGTCGTCCTGGGTCACGAACTGCGTCGGCCCGGAGAACGGGTGGCGCAGGTTCTGCCCGGTGTCGCTGATGACGCGCAGCGCATCCGCGGCCGGGTTGAAATCGACGCCGAAGGACGCGCCTTGCAGCGCGATGTCGAGCCTCTCAACGAGAGCCGCCTGCGCGTTTTTGGTATCGACGGTATAAATGCCGCCCTTGTCGCCGACGGCATAGAGCAGCCCGTCCTGCACCCTGAAGTCGATGCCGACGACCCAGGTGTCGGTGTCGAACCCGCTGATGTAGCCGACGAAGCGCTCGCGCCTCGGCTGGTCGGCATCGAAGCGTATCAGGGCATTGTCCGAGCTGAGGCCAAAGACGCGCAGGCCGGCCGGCTCCGTTGCCTGCGCGGACGGAATCGCCAGGGCTGCCGCCACGGCGGCAGCAGCAGCAGCTGTAAACAGGAATCGCGAATTGCTCATGATGTACTCCTTGGTGGGGATTTAACGAACCTCCAAGGACAGTACGGGCCACGATACGAATCGGATGCACTGGCATACTGGCGGCGCCAGGAGGTTGAGCATGGACGAGCAGCAGACCCAGCAGTCAACGCCGGCCCGAGGCCGTAGGCCGAGCGCCCGCGACGCGAAGCGCGCCGTGCGCGCTGCGCAGGCGGGTCACTCGATCCCCTACATCACCCGCAAGATTCCCTGCTACGAGGTGCTCGGCGAGGAAGGGCTCGCGCTGATCGAAAGGAATGCCGATACGATCCTCGAGGAGATCGGCATTGAGTTCCGCGAGGACGCGGAGGCGCTCGCGATATGGAAGAACGCGGGCGCAGACGTCGAGGGCGAGCGCGTGCGCATGCCCCGCGGCATGTGCCGGCAGCTGATCCAGGCGACCGCCCCGCGCGAGTTCACGCAATTCGCGCGCAATCCCGCGCGCAACGTGCCGATCGGGGGCCAACACACCGTATTCGCCCCCGCCTACGGTTCGCCCTTCATCCGCAACCTCGATGAAGGACGGCGCTACGCGCGCATCGAGGACTTCCGCAACTTCGTCAAGCTCGCCTACCTGGCGAAATCGCTGCACCACTCCGGGGGAACGATCTGCGAGCCCGTGGACCTGCCGGTCAACAAGCGCCACTTCGACATGGTTTACAGCCACATGAAGTACAGCGACAAGGCCTTCATGGGTTCGGTGACCCATCCGGAGCGTGCGCATGACACGGTCGAGATGGCGAAGATCCTGTTCGGCAACGGCTGGCTCGACCCGGCGACCGGCCGGCCAAACACCGTGATCGTGAGCCTGATCAACGTCAATTCGCCGATGACTTATGACGCGACCATGCTCGGAGCGCTCAAGGTCTATGCGCGCGCGAACCAGGCCTGCATCGTCACGCCGTTCATCCTGGCGGGCGCGATGTCGCCAGTCACCGTGGCCGGCACCGCGACGCAGACGCTCGCCGAGGCGCTCGCCGGCATGGCGTTCATGCAGCTTCTGAATCCCGGCTGCCCGATGGTGCTCGGCAGCTTTGCCTCGTCGCTGTCCATGCAATCGGGCGCGCCGACCTTCGGCACGCCAGAGCCCGCGCTCGTGCTCTACATCATGGCGGCGCTTGCCCGAAGGCTGGGTGTCCCGTTTCGCTCCGGCGGCAGCCTCTGCGCGTCAAAAATTCCGGATGCGCAAGCCGCCTTCGAGTCGGCGCAGACGCTGCTGCCGACCTGCCTCGCAGGCGTCAACTTCGTGCTGCACACGGCAGGCTGGCTCGAAGGCGGGTTGTCCATGGGCTACGAGAAGTTCGTCATGGACGTGGACCAGGCGGGAATGATGCACACGCTGCTCGAGGGCGTGGATCTCTCCGAGAACGGTCAGGCGCTGGACGCCATCCGCGAAGTCGGACCGGGTAAGCACTTTCTCGGCTGCGCGCACACGCTCGCGAACTTCGAGACTGCGTTCTACCGTTCGCCGATCGCCGACAACAACAGCTTCGAGCAATGGGAAGCGGAAGGAGCGAAGGACATGGCGGTGCGCGCGAATGAATCCTGGAAGAAGCAGCTCGCCGAGTACGTCGAGCCGCCGCTCGATCCGGCTGTGGACGAGGCGCTGCTCGACTATATCAAGCGGCGGAAGGAATCCTTCCCGGACTCGAACGTGTGAGTTCGAGTCCGGGAAACCCGATCAGAAGTCCTGCTTGAATCGGATGCCGAACGTCCGCGGCCGCGCGGCCACGCCGTAAGCCTGTCCGCCGCACACGCCGGGGGCGCACTCGGCATCGAAGAACAGCGGCACATCCTCGTCCGTGGCATTCGCCACGAACAACTCGATGGCGTACTTGTCGTTTTCGATGCCGAACGCCAGGTCCAGGAAGGTGTTCGACGGGATTTCCCCGAACGCGGCGGAGTCGTCGATGTCGAGGTCGGAAGTGCGGCTGCCTTCGTAGGCGAGCGATCCCTGCACATGCGCCTCGAATCCGCCCAGCGGGAACATGTAGCGCGCGATCATGTTGCCCTTGAACTCCGCGGTGATCGGCAACGGCGTCCCCTCCGGCGCCTTCAGCTCGCCAAGCGGGGCATAGTCGCTCGTCAGCTCCGAATCGTAATACGCTCCCGCGAGCGATAGCCTCCAGTTGTCGCTGGGTAGCCAGTCCACCTGCATCTCGGTTCCCTTGATCTCGGCTTCCGGGCCATTCTCGACCTGAGTGATTCCATTCAGCCCCTGGAAGGCCACCTGAATGTCGTCCCACTCCTCGAGGAACACGGCGCCGTTGAATTGCAGCCGGTCACCGGCCAACCGCGTCTTCCATCCCAGCTCGTAATTGGTGAGGACGTCCGAGACATAGTCGGGCACCGCGGGATTGCGGTTGATGCCGCCGGGACGAAACCCCTCGGACCAGGTCGCATACAGCAGGGCGGTGTCGGTCGCCTTCCAGCTCAGGTTGACCCGGTACACGCTGTCGCTCTCGCTGACATTGCGGTTGGCGTTGACGCATGGTGCGTCCTTGCGATCCTCCTGCGAAGGGCAGCGCCACTCGCCGTTTCGCGACCAGCCTACTCCTTGGGGCTCCCCATCTACTGCGGGCAGGAATACGCCGGAGCCGCCGGACGGCTCGCCGGGCTCGGTGGGCTGGATGTCGCCGGGATCGCTGCCCGGCACCCTCCCGGGATTGAAACCCAGCCCGAAACCGAAGAAGCCGTGCACCTTGTTCTCCACGTCGAAGAAGCGCCCGCCGACCGACAATTCCAGGGTGTCCGTGATGTCGAACTGGACACTGCCGAAGATGGCCTCCTCGTAGTCGGTACGGTCCATGCTGTTCAGGTAGACGACGCCGGGGAATCGCTGGGAATCGGGCTCCAGGAAGTTCATCGACATGACGTCGGCGAGGCCCTCGACTATCCCGAATTCCTCGTGGAAGTCGTGATACTGCTTCTGGTAGAAGACCCCGACCAGTCCGCGCACGCGCTTGTCGACCGGCGTGGAAACCCGGAGCTCGTGGCTCACCTTGGTGTAGTAATCGTCGGCCGTGTAGGCATGCGCCCGGTTGAGAAAATTGCCGTCGTTGTCGACGAAAAGGTTGGCAAAGAAACCCGAGGTGTATAAGGAGTCGTAGAAGTACGAATAATCCGAGTAGTCGGTCGATCCGTCATCCTCGCGGTTGAGATAGTTGCCGGAATACACGACGTCGAAGTTGCTGATTGACCCTTCGATCGTGAGTCCCGCCTGGTACCACTCGTCGTTGAAGAACTCGTCCCGGAAATGCGCGACCTTGTTCTTGCCGGCGGCCTCGGGAATGAAGTCGTTGACGTCGTCGCCCCAGGAGCCTTCCTGCTCCGACTTCTGGTACATCAAGCTCGGAGTCAGCGTCCAGTTCTCGCCTAGATCGATGCGCAGCGCCGCGCGGGCGCCCACGATGTCGGATGTGTTGTAGTTGTCCTCGGCGAATTCCGCGTTAGTGACTGTGAAGTCGTCATCCGGATCGGCCACATTGCCGGGGTAAACGCGGGTCGCTTCCACGTTGTCGATCCAGCCCGGTTCATGCTTGGCCCAGCCCACGACCCGGAGCGCCGCGGTTTCGCTCACCGGGATGTTGACAAATCCCTCGACGACATAGCCGGCCTCGTCGCTGTCGACCAGGTTGCCTTCCAGCGAATAGCCGGCCTCGAACCCGGAAGAGTCGGGCTTGTTCGTGATGATGCGGATCGTGCCCGCCTGAGAGCTGGCCCCATAGAGCGTGCCCTGTGGACCTGCGAGCGCCTCGACGCGGGCGATGTCGTACAAGTGGACGTCGAGGTTGCCGCGGATGGTCGTGATCGGCTGTTCGTCCAGATAGGTGCCGACGCTCGGCTGAGAGGTGATCGCCTGACCGTCGCCGCCGGTCGCGACGCCGCGCATGTAGACCAGGTTGTAGCCGCCGCCGGTCTGCATTGACTGCTGCGTCTGTACCGTCGGCAGGTACTGCGTGTAACTCTTGAAGTTCTGGATGTTCAGCTGCTCGATCGACTCATTGCTGATGCTGTCCAGGCTGATCGGGACATCCTGGAGGTTTTCCGTGCGCTTCTGCGCGGTGACGATCACCTCGCCGAGGGTGGTGCTCTCCTGCGCCATCAGCGAGGGGCTCGAAAGCGCCAGCAGCACGGCGGTCGCAACGGGAGTCCGCGGCAGGCGGGGCGCCAGCCGCTTCGAACGGGAAATCCCCATAACTAAGCCCCCTCTGTTAGTGGCGAGCCAGCCTACGCCGGATGCCATTTGGCCGTAAAGTGGCAAATCCGGATGTTGCACCGCAACAACACGACTCAGCCGAACGAGGGAACGGCCGGATAAGCATTCAGCACGTCACCCAGCCCGGCGTTCAACGGATCGAGCCACTTTTCAAAGTGCCGCCACTGGTCGACGCCATCCCGGTAAATGGGTTGGCGAACCTGCTCGGAACTTGCGGTGCGCACGGCGCGCTCATTCTCGAAGAATCGGAGGCACCCAGGCTCGAATGGGAGCCCGCAGTAGTCGAGGAGCCTCTGCACCTCCGTTTCGGTGTCTTCGACCACCCGCTCATAGAAGACGCGGTGTATGCGGCCGGGCAGGACCTCGTCGAAATGCGCCATCAGCTCCACGTAGTCGCGGTAGTAGCTTGCGAGGTCCGTGAGGTCGTAGCTGAAGCGCTGGCCGCGCGCGTAATGCTGCTTGAAGTTCGAGAAACAGCAGGCCATGGGGTGGCGGCGCGCGTCGATGATCTTCGCGTTCGGCAGGACAAGCCGGATCATCGCGACGTGCAGGAAATTGTTCGGCATCTTGTCGATGAAATGCGGGCGGCTGGTCCTGCGGTGGACGCGGGTAAGCTCCAGGTAGCGCTCGCCGAGCCCCGAAAGCGCCTCGGGGCTCATGGCAGCCAGCACGTCCGCGTAAGCGCCGATGTCTCCGGACTCGGCCTGCGCGCGCAATTCCCGGGCCAGGGTGATGATTTCAGGAAGCTCCGTCGTGCCTTCGACGGCCGAATGGCTGGAAAGAATCTGCTCCAGCAGCGTCGAACCTGCGCGCGGCATGCCGACGATGAAGATCGGGTTCGGCGCGCTGCAGCCGCCTCCCGCGCGGGTGGCAAAGAGCGCGGGCGTGAAGACGGATTTGAGCCGCAGGACGCGTTTCCTGTTGAGCCCGGCGTCGTAAGGATTGCGCGCGCGATATAGCGCATTGCCCTTCGCATAGTGATCGAAGGACGCCGCGTACTCGCCCGCATCTTCGCAGGCCTTGCCGAGCGCAAAGTGGAGGTGCACGCGGTTTGCCTCGTCGACCGCCGGGTCCTCGATGCCCGCGCGCATCGCCGCGAGGTCGGAGTCACTGAAGCGGAAGGTCTTGAGGTTGGCGAGGCTCCAGTACGCCTCGCCAAACGCGGGATCGCGCGTGATGGCGCGGCGGTAGGCCGCGACGCTCTCGTCCTGCCGGCCCTCGGTCTTCAGCACGTGGCCGTAGCCGAGCCAGATCTTGGCGTTTGTCGGATACTCCTTCAGGAGGTCCGCGTACATCCGGCTCGATCGCTCGTACTCGCCGACGCGGCTCAGGATCACGGCCGCAAGATTGCGATAAGCGGGATTGCGCGCGTCCGCGGCGAGCAGGCGCTCGGATTCGACGAGGGCGCCCGCGGCTTCGTTCTGCCGGTGCAGGAGCACGGCGAGCTGGTAGCGCGCGGGCATGAAGCCCGGCGCGAGCTCGAGCG
>DAIRVV010000140.1:0-6707 GCA_036802645.1 Steroidobacteraceae bacterium | reverse complement strand
TCCCTCGCGGCCGCCGCGCTCGCCGCCCACGCGAGCTGGCTCGCGGACACGCTCGAACCCGCCGGCGGCCTCTCACTGGGACTCGCGGACAGTGCATCCCTGATGGGTCTCGCAGTCGGTGCGGGGGGCCTGCTCGCCGTATTCGCAGCGCGCTTCCGCGCGATCGCTGCGGTGTGTCTCGGGCTTGCGGCACTGCTCGCAGCCGGCACCGGCAGTCTCCCGGCACCGATGGAGATCGCGGCCGCCGGATGGCCGTTTGCGGTTCACGTCGTGCTCGCGATGGGCTCTGCCGGCATGTTTGCGATTGCCGCCGTCTTCGTGGTCCTGCTGGCGCTGCAGGACTCGGCGCTTCGCAATGGGCGCACGGGCGGCTGGCTCGCGACACTGCCGCCCGTCGAGAGTCTCGAGCGCGCCCTATTCTCGGTGATCGCAATCGGAACCGCGGCACTCACGGTCGCGATCCTGGCGGGACTGCTGTTCGTGACCGACCTGTTCGCGCAGCACCTCGTGCACAAGACCGTGCTTGCGCTGGCTGCCTGGGCAATCTTTGCCTGCCTGCTGTTCGGCCGCTGGCGTTTCGGCTGGCGCGGCCGCAAGGCGGCGCGATACACGATCGCGGGATTTGTCGTACTCGCCATTGCCTATTTCGGCAGCAAATTCGTACTGGAGATCGTTCTCGGCCGGCACTGGGGTTGAGTCCTTGTTTCTGATTGCGGCGCTGTTTCTCGTCTTGCTTGCCGGGCTCATCGAGGCAGCGATGCCCGCATTGTGTGTGCGCCGCGCCGCACCCGCCTCGCTCGAGGAAGCCTGGATCGTGCGTCTCGTGCGCCAGATGGCCGACGAACCGCGGCGTACCCGTATTGCTGCGGTGCTGCTTCGCGCGATCGTGCTCGGCGGCTTACTCACGTGCATCGCCTGCGCGCCACTCGAGGCGCAGCCGACGGTTGCACTGGCCGCGGCGGCCGGTCTTTCGCTCCTGGTCCTGCAGAGCGCCCTCGGATGGCTCCGTCGCGACGGCGTCCTGCGGAGGCTGGCGGCGGCAATCGTCGCCTGGCTCGTCGTGCCGCTTTTCCTGCTGCTGTCTAGACGCAATGGAGTCCCGGACGCACCGCGCGACCGCACCGACTCGATCGAGGACCTCGCCAATGCGCTCGTCGCCGAGCCCGTCGAGCGCCAGGCCATGGTCGAAGCGCTGCTCGACCTCGGGCGCCGCCGCGTCGAGGACGTCATGATTCCGCGCAGCGAAATCCACGGCATCGACATCACGGCCGGCTGGGATGAGATCAGCCGGCAGATCTGCGAGACGCCGCATACTCGCATGCCGCTATTCGACGGGGACCTCGACCGCGTGTACGGCATCGTGCACATGCGGCTCGTCGCGAATGAGCTGGCCGCTGGCCGCCTGACGCGCGAACGGCTCCGGGAGATCGCGGCGCGGCGCGAGGCGCTCTTCACGCCGCAGGGGACCACGCTCTACGAGCAGCTGGTGCGATTCAGGAGGCTCAGGCGGCGCATCGCCTTCGTCGTCGATGAATATGGCGACTTGCAGGGCCTCGTGACGCTCGAGGACATCCTCGAGGAAGTCGTCGGCGAATTCACGACCCAGCTCGAAGCGCCGCTCGGCGGCATCGATGTACGGGCGGATGGAAGCCACGTGGTGCCTGGACACCTGAGCCTTCGCCAGATCAACCGCCGCCTCGGCGCCATGCTGCCTCTCGACGGGCCGCGGACGCTTTCCGGCCTCATCGTCGAGCGGCTGGAGTCGATCCCGGAGCCGGGCGCGGTGCTCCGCATCGGCAGCTCGTCGATCGAGGTGCTGCAGGTCGCAGGCAATGCCGTGCGCACGGCTCGTCTCTCGATCCTGCCCGTGGACGAGTGAACTCAGCGGAGCGCGGCGAGCGCGTCTGCGATCTTCGGAACCGCCGCGACCTCGATGCCGTCGATCGCCTGCCGCGGGGCGTTTGCGAGCGGCACGATGGCACGCCGAAAGCCGTGCTTGGCCGCCTCGCGCAGTCGCTCTTCACCGTAAGGCACAGGCCGGATCTCGCCCGTGAGTCCGAGCTCGCCAAAAACTACGAGGTCGTGGGGCAATGGCCGTCCCTCGAGGCTAGAACACAGCGCGCCGACTACGGCAAGGTCGGCCGCAGTTTCGGCGAGCCGGACGCCGCCAACGACGTTGACGAAGACATCATGGGCGTGAAGGGCGAGGCCCGCGTGCCGGTGCAGCACGGCGAGCAGGAGCGCCACGCGGTTGGACTCGAACCCGACCGCGACACGGCGCGGGTTGGCAAGCAGGCTCGCATCGACGAGACCCTGCACCTCGATCAGCATCTGTCGCGTGCCCTCGCGCGCGACCGTTACGGCCGAACCGGGAACCGGATCCTTGCCGCGTGAGAGGAATATCGCGGACGGATTGCGGACCTCCCGCAGGCCGCGCTCTTCCATCGCGAACACGCCGATTTCATTGACGGCGCCGAAGCGGTTCTTGACCGCGCGGATCACCCGGAAGCGGCTGCCCGAATCGCTCTCGAAGTACAGCACGGTATCGACCATGTGCTCGAGCACGCGCGGACCTGCAATCACGCCCTCGCGCGTGACGTGGCCGATCAGGAGCACGCATGCACCGGTCGTTTTTGCGTGCCGCACCAGCTGCGCGGTCGATTCGCGAAGCTGTGTCACCGCACCGGGCGCCGCATCGAGACCGGCGACGGACATCGTCTGGATCGAGTCGATGACGAGTACCCGCGCGCCGGTTTCAGCCGCGAGATCCTGGACCCGTTCGACCGCGGTTTCCGCCACGAGCTTCAGGCTTCCGGCGTCCAGCGCGAGCCGCCGGGCGCGCTCGGCCACCTGCCGCACGGATTCCTCGCCCGTCGCATAAAGTACGCCATGATCCTTCGCAAGCGCCGCGGCGCATTGCAGGAGCAAGGTCGACTTGCCGATGCCCGGCTCGCCGCCGATCAGCGTCACGGAACCCGGCACCAGGCCGCCGCCCAGGACGCGGTCGAATTCCGCGAAACCGGTTGCCAGCCGGACCTCAGTCTCGGTGACGAGCAGCGCGATGGGCTCTGGGCGCGCGGCGGCGCCCGCGTCCTTGCGGCCCCCGCCCCGAACACGCGCCTCTGCAAATGGCGCGAGCGTGTTCCATTCTCCGCAGGATGGGCACTGGCCGCTCCATCGCGACGCATCGGCGCCGCAGGACGAGCAGACAAAGACCGTGCGGGGCTTGGCCATGGGGTGGGTCTGGACCGGGAAGCGGCGATGCTAGCACGTGCTCCGCCGCTCTTCCGGCATCAGCGGACTGCGGCCCAGGTCGCGGTTTCAGGCATAAGCTTTTGAAAATCCGGCCTGCCCCGGTTTCGGCCCGAGCTTGGCCCGTTTATGATCCGTGGATCAGGGTGGCAATGGGTCGGTTCTCGCATGCCTGACGATTCGAATCGCGGCGGATGGCTGCGAGGCCTCGGTGCAGGGTCAAGCCGGAAAGAGGGCGATACGAGCTCTCGCTTCGGCAAGCCGCTTGAAGTCGCCGTGACCGAAAAGCCTTCGGCTGCCAGCCAGTCGACGCAGAACCGCGCGTCACGCGGAGCGGGCTTCCGCCCTGGCCAGCTATTTCACCATTTTCGCCTGCAGCAGCAGCTCGGGCGCGGCGCGACCGCAACGGTTTTTCGCGCCGTCGACGAGCGCACGGACAATGTCGTTGCACTGAAGCTTCTTTCGCTCACGGACGATTGGCCGGACGATCTGCTCGACGAGGCGAAACTCAGGCTGCTGCGCGAGGCCGAGGCAGCCGGTTCGCTCACGCATCCGGACATCGTCGAGATCCGCGAATCCGGCGAGCACGAAGACCAGGTCTATCTCGCGATGGAATACGTGGAGGGCGTCAATCTCGCGACGCACGCGGTCGAGGGCCGCATGCTTCCGCCGCGGCTGGTCTGCGAGATGTGCGCACGCGTCGCCGACGCGCTCTACTTCGCGCACCAGCGCGGCGTGATCCACCGGGACATCAAGCCGGCCAATATCGTGTTCGACCAGAAGAACCGCCGCGTGCGGGTCATGGATTTCGGCGTCGCTCGGCTCGAGAACAGCCGCGCGACGCGCACCGGCGTGATTCTCGGGTCGCCGTCCTACATGGCGCCCGAGCAGCTCGACGCGCGGCCGGTCACGGCGCAGTCGGACCTCTTCTCCCTGGGCGTCACGCTGTTCCAGTTGCTGACGGGCATGCTGCCATTCCGCTCCGATTCGATTCCGGGCCTGATGCAGAAGATCTCGGCGGAACCGCACCCGCCACTCAGGGTCGTGCGCCCGGACCTGCCACCCACTCTCGCCGCGATCATCGATCGCGCGCTGGAAAAAGATCCTGAAGTCCGCTACCGGAATGGCGCCGAGATGGCGCAGGCGCTCAGGGACTGCGCTCGCGACATCGATCCGGCCCTGCGTTGATGGGCCGCTACGTCTCGCTCCGCAATCGCGTGCAGGCCGTCGGTTTGACCGACACCGGCAAGGTACGCGAGCACAACGAGGATTCGATCGCGCTGGACGGCGACATCGGCCTGTATGTGCTCGCCGACGGCATGGGCGGCTACAACGCCGGCGAAGTCGCGAGTGGCATCGCGGTGAAAACGATCACGAACCTCGTGCGCGAAGCCTTCGTCGGTCAGGAGCTGGACGGAAACGACAAGACGACCGGGCTGCACCGGCCGAGCATCATCCTCCGGGACGCCATCGCCCGCGCCAACAAGATCATCCATCAGACCTCGAAATCCCAGACCCAGTGCGAGGGCATGGGGACGACGGTTGTGGCGGCGCTCCTGCACGACAACCGGATCACGATTGCCCACGTCGGAGACTCGCGCCTGTATCGGCTGCGCAAAGACACCTTCGAGCAACTGACGATGGATCACTCGTTGCTCCAGGAGCTCGTGGACCGCGGCTTCTACTCGGCTGAGGAGGCGCAGCGCGCCACCAACAAGAATTACGTGACGCGGGCGCTTGGTGTGGAAGGGACCGTGGATGTAGAAGTACACGAGCTCCCGGTCGAGCCGGGCGATTGGCTGGTGCTCTGCTCAGACGGCCTGACCGACATGGTCGAGGACGAGGACATTCACTTAACAATCAGTACTTTCGGCGGTAATCTTGATACAGTCGCTAGACAGTTGGTGCAGCTTGCCAATGATAGCGGCGGTAGAGACAACATCTCGGTCGTGCTCGCACAGGTGGTCGAACTTTTCCCCGCGCGGCGCGGCATACTTGACAGAATATTGGCCTGGTTCGGATAACCGACTGCGAGGGAGACGATGGCGCGGCTTATCTTGAGTCTGGACGGTCAGGTCATGGCTGAGTACAACATGACCAAGGAACGTTACACGGTCGGACGGCTGCCCGATAACGACGTGCGCATCGACAATGCGGCCGTCAGCGGTCATCACGGCCTGATCATAAACATCCTCAATGATTCCTTCCTCGAGGACCTGAACAGCACGAACGGCACTTACGTCAACGGCAAGCTGATCAAGAAGCACGCCTTGACGCACGGCGACGTGATCACGATCGGTCATCATCACCTGCGCTTCGTGGACAGCCAGGTCGAGAGTTCCGAGCAAGACGAGTTCGAGCGCACCCTCGTGATCCAGCCGGGCCAGGTCAACGAGGCACGGCTCAAGGCCGCCGCCGACTCGATTGCACCCGCTGCCGCACCCTCGCCCGCCCCGGTCGCCGTAGCACGGCCGTCGGCGGGAGCCGCTCAGGAAAAGGGAGCGCCAGCGCGGCCCGCCAAGCTGCAGGTCCTTTCGGGTCAGTTTGCGGGGCGCGAGCTCGAGCTCGCGAAAACCCTGACGACGCTCGGCCGGCCGGGCGTGCAGGTGGCGGCGATCAGCCGCCGCGCCGACGGCTATTACGTCGTCCACGTCGAGAGCAGCAAGCCGGGCGATTTTCCGCTGGTCAACGGGCAGCCGATCGGGCCCCAGGCGCGCCGCCTTCATGACAATGACGTGGTGACTCTCGCCGGCGTGAAGATGGGATTCTTCGTGGCCTAGCAGGCCGCGACCAGTCCGCAGACTCCGAACGCGACTATGCCCGCGGCAGCGGCGGCGCTGACCGCGCGTCGCCAGCCCGCGCCCGGCAAGACGTGCCCGATAGCTGCGCCGGCTGCACCGATCGCGACACCCACGGCACCGCTGCCGGCCGCCAGCGCGAGTGCAAGTCCTGCGGCCAGCTCGAGCGAGCCCGCGACAGGCAGCTGCGGCGCGATGCCAGCGAACATCACGAAAGTCATCGGATTCACGATCGTGAGCCCGAAGGTCGGCAGCAGGGTACTCGCCACGGAGCGGGCCTCGGCGACCGCCTCCTCCTTGCGCGTCAGCCGCAGCAGCATCCACAAGCCGAGCCCCACCAGGAGCAGTGCGCAGCCGAACTGGATCGTCTGCGCATGATCAGTGAGCCGCGGCAGCAGGAGCGCGCCGATCGAGAACGCCGCAAGTGCATACACGAAATCGGCCAACGCCGCCCCGAGACCGGCGAACGCGCCCGCGGCAAAGCCCTGCCGCGCCGCCGTTCCGAATATGAGGAGCGCGATCGGCCCGATCGAGCCGGCTACCACCACGCCGAATACGAATGCCTTCCACACGACGCGTTACCGGTCCGAGCGGGCCGCCCCGCGGCGGAATCGTGATTCAGCCCGCGGCCGCGGGCGCGCCGCCGCCCGCGGTCAC
>DAIRVV010000139.1:0-6716 GCA_036802645.1 Steroidobacteraceae bacterium | reverse complement strand
GATCCGCGATGTCGCGGCCGAGCTTGCCCTCGAGCAGCCGGTGGTATCGCCACTGGAAGGCGGTGCCGCCAACCGGAGCTTCCGCCTGCGCGATGCCCGTCACGATTATGTGCTGCGGATCCAGGGCGACGCCTCGTCTGGTCTCGGCGCGAGCGGCACCGCGGAGCGGACGATGCAATCGCTCGCGGCGGCGGCAGGTCTCGCGCCGGCGATCGTGCTGTCGAAGCTTTCGCGTGGAGTTCTCGTGGTGACGCACGTCGCGGGATCGGTGCCGGGCTTCGCGGGATTCCGGCAGCGCGACATGCTGAAGCGCGTCGGCGCCTGGACAGCGCGGCTCCACGCACTCATTCCGCCACCCGGACTCGCGGTGGTCGACTTCGGCGCACGCGCCGCAGCATACCTTGCGCGGCTCGACGCACAATCGCCGGATCCTCTCACCGCCGAGATTGGCCGACGGCTCGATCTGCGTCGCGCCGCGCTGCCTCCGGCAGGTCGTCTCGCAGCCTGCCATCATGACCTGCATCACCGGAACTTCGTCGACGCAGGCGATGCGCTCTGTGTCGTCGACTGGGAATACGCGGGACCGGGAGACCCCGCGGCGGACCTGGCCGCCTGCATCGGTTACCACGAACTCGATGCCGCGGGCGTCGATGCGCTGCTCGCCGGCTACGGGCGGGATTCGGCGGAGCTCCGCACACGCGTCACGGCGCTCGGCTGGATCTTCGACTGCCTCTGGTTCGGATGGAACGCGTGCGCGGAGTCAGCGGGACTGCCCATCGAGGCTGGATTGCAGGCGCGGCTGACGTCGCGCCTCATGCGGTGAGCGGTTGCAGAGCCACGTGCGCATCGCGCAAGATGCGCGGCCCATGGCAGAGATCACAGTCACCGATCGCGACGGCGGAGTGCATCGCGTGAATGCGCGCGAGGGCGTAAGCCTCATGGAGACGCTGCGCGAGTTCGATTATGGCGTTGCCGCCATTTGCGGCGGCATGTGCTCCTGCGCGACCTGCCACGTGTATGTCGCGGAGCCCTGGCTCGACAAGCTGCCGCCGATGCAGGGCGACGAAAAGGAGATCCTGCAGGAGCTCGAGAGTTACCGGCCGGGGGGGTCGCGCCTGTCTTGCCAGATTCCGTTCGAGGCGGCGCTTGCCGGCATCGAGGTGGAAGTCGCGCCCGAGGAATGAGATTGAAAGGGCGCGTCCTTTTCAGCTTCTTCGTTCGGCCTGTGCGGCGACGGCCCGTGCCGCAGCCTCGATTGCCGCGGCGTCGCCCAGGAATCGGCGCGGGGCGGCGGGTCGCTGGGACGCATCCAGTTCGTAGTAAATCGGCACACCGGTCGGGATGTTCAGCTCCACGATGTCGGCGTCGCTGATTTCATCCAGCATCTTGACGAGCGCGCGCAGGCTGTTGCCATGCGCGACTACGAGCAGGTCGCGGCCCGAAGCGAGCGCCGGCGCGAGCCGCTCACGCCAGCAGTGCTCGACGCGGCCAAGCGTGTCCTTGAGGGATTCGGTCCCCGGCAGTGAAGCCGGATCGATGTCGCGGTAGCGCGGATCGAAGCGCGGATGACGCGGATCGTCCGCCGCGAGCGGCGAGGGCGGGACGTCGTAGCTGCGGCGCCAGACCTTGACCTGTTCCACGCCGTATTTCGCCGTCGTTTCGGACTTGTCGAGCCCCTGGAGCGCGCCGTAATGCCGCTCATTGAGACGCCAGTCGCGTTCGACAGGCATCCACATGCGGTCCATTTCGTCGAGCATGATCCAGAGCGTGCGGATCGCGCGCTTCAGCACCGAGGTGTGGGCCTGGGCGAACTCGAATCCCTGGTCGCGGAGCAGCCGTCCCGCCGCGCGCGCCTCATCCTGGCCCTGGGCGGTGAGATCGACGTCGGTCCAGCCGGTGAACAGGTTTTCGAGATTCCAGATGCTCTGGCCATGCCGCACGAGCACGAGTTTTCCTGGCACCGCCTGCTCCTCAGCGATCGATGAGCCGGCGCACGGATTCGAGCGCGACCGAGAGCGTCGGGAAGTCCGCGCTGCCCGTCGCGCGCATTTCGCGCACGGTGCGGATCAGGTTCTGCACGGGCTCGCCGCCTGTCTTCAGCCAGGCCGCGACGCGCTGCGGCGCATCGCCGCGGGTCTTGCCCGCGAGCACGCGCTCGCAGAGCCTGCGCTGCAGGATGTAGAGCTCTTCGCGCAGCGTGCCGCGCGCGACGGCTTGCCAGTGTCCGTCGACGGCAAGCCTCTCGATCTCTTCACGCAGCCAGTCGAGGCCGAGGGCGGCGCCGAGCCCGAAATAGGCGCGTGCAGAGTGACCGATCGCCGCCCGCCGCGAGAGCGAGACCTCCACGATGTCGACGCCGGCGTGGATCGCGCCAAGGCTCGCGACCCGGCGCGACAGTTTTGGAGGCACGCCTTCGCGCGAGAATCGCGCGAGCGAGCGCTCGTAACGCTCGACTTCCGTGCCTTCGATGAAATCGGGCAGGTCGCGCATCAGCTCGCGGATACCGGATTCGAGCCGGGACACGGCCCGCTCGATGTCGAGGTCGTGGCCGTGGTTGCGCAGCACCCAGTAACTCAGGTGGCGAAGGAGCCGCGTCGTCTCGTACATCATGTCGTACTGCAGCTCGGTCGGCGCCTGGTCATCGAGCGCCTCGATATCCGCCCACAGTTCGCGCATGCCGGTGATCTCGCGCGCGACGGAATAGGCGCGGGCGATGCTGCCGACGTCCGCGCCCGTGTCTTCCTGCATCCGGATTGCGAACACCGGCCCCATGCGGTTCACGAGGCTGTTGGTGGTCGCGGTGACGATGATCTCGCGGCGCAGCTGGTGGCGCAGGATCTCGCGCGGGAAGCGCCTCTGGACCGGTGCCGGGAAATACCGTGTCAGTTCTGCGCCGAGGAAAGGGTCGTCCGCGACGTCGGTGTCGCCGAGGCGGTCCGACAGCCAGATCTTCGAGTACGAAAGAAGCATCGCGAGCTCGGGTCGCGTGAGCCCGAGTCCCTTGTGTCGGCGTTCGGCGATCTCATCGCCGGTTGGCAGCGCCTCGAGCGAGCGGTCGAGCGTCCCGGCGCGCTCGAGCGCGTGAATCACGTGGCCGAGCTCGGCGATGCGCTCGGCGGCGCGAGCCTGCAACGTCGAAACTGCGAGGCTCTGGAGGTAGTTGTTGCGCAGCACCAGCCGCGAGACCTCGTCGGTCATGCTCGCGAGCAGCGCATTGCGCCGCGGGCGCGGGAGGCGGCCGGAGGCCATCAGGGGATTGAACAGGATCTTCAGGTTCACTTCGACGTCGGAGCAGTTGACACCGGCCGAGTTGTCGATGAAGTCGGTGTTGATTCGCCCGCCGGCGGCAGCGTACTCGATGCGGCCGCGCTGCGAGAGACCCAGATTGCCGCCTTCACCGACCACGCGGCAGCGCAATTGGGAGCCATTGACACGGACCGCGTCGTTTGCCCGGTCGCCGATCTCCGCGTTCGTTTCGTCCGCGGACTTCACGTAGGTGCCGATGCCGCCATTCCACAGGAGATCGACCGGAAGGCGAAGGATTGCGCGGATCACATCGACCGGCGTTGCCGATGCCGCGTCGATGCCGAGCAGTGCGCGCGCCTCCTGCGAGAGGGGAATCGTCTTGCTCTGCCGCGAATGCACGCCTCCGCCCTTCGATAGCAGGCGGCTGTCGTAGTCCTCCCAGCTCGAGCGCGGCAGCGCGAATATGCGCTTGCGCTCGGCGAAGCTCCGTGCCGCGTCCGGCGAGGGATCGATGAAGATATGGCGGTGATCGAATGCGGCGACCAGGCGGATGTGCCGCGAGAGAAGCATCGCATTGCCGAATACGTCGCCGGACATGTCGCCGATTCCGGCCGCCGTGAAATCCTGCGACTGCGTGTCCTTGCCGAGCTCGCGGAAATGGCGGCGGACCGATTCCCATCCGCCGCGCGCGGTGATCGCCATGTCCTTGTGGTCGTACCCGGCCGAGCCGCCCGAGGCGAACGCGTCGCCGAGCCAGAATCCGTATTCCTGCGAGATCGCATTTGCGACGTCCGAGAACTTCGCCGTGCCCTTGTCCGCGGCAACGACGAGATAGGCGTCGTCGCCGTCGTGCCTGACGACGCCGGCCGGCGGCCTGAGTTTTCCGCCCTGTATGTTGTCCGTCACGTCGAGCAGGGCGCGGATGAACCAGCGGTAGCATTCCGTGCCGTCGGCCTGCGCCTCGTCGCGCCCGGGTGGCGGTCGCCGCGGAACGAATCCGCCCTTGGCGCCGGCCGGCACGATCACGGTGTTCTTGACGTTCTGCGCCTTCATCAGGCCGAGAATCTCGGTGCGGAAGTCCTCGCGGCGGTCGGACCAGCGCAGGCCACCACGCGCCACCCGGCCCATGCGCAGGTGAACGCCCTCGACGCGCGGCGAATGCACGAAGATTTCGAACATCGGCTTCGGCAGCGGCACCTCGGCGAGCCGGCGTGGGTCGAGCTTTAGCGCGAGGTAGGGACGCGGCTCGCCGCCCGTGCCGGTCCTGAAATAGCTGGTGCGCAGCGTCGCCTCGATCGCCGCGAGATAGGCGCGAAGGATGCGGTCGTCGTCGATCCGCGTGACGCCCGCGAGCAGGCGTTCGAGCGCGCGCCTTTGCGCGCCCTCGGCGCGGCGGCGGTCGGCCGACGAAAGCGCCGGATCGAACCGGGCGATGAACAGGCGGACCAGGTGGCCCGCGGCCGCCGCATTGCTCGCGAGGGCCTCCTCGATGTAGGCCTGCGACAGCGGGAGGCCGAGCTGGCCGAACCAGCGCGCATAGGTGCGCAGTACCACGGCTTCGCGCCAGCTGAGGTCCGCGGCGAGCACCAGCCGGTTGAAGCCGTCGTTGTCGGCTTCGCCCCTCCAGACTCTCGAAAACGTCTCCTTGAGCCGCGGCCCGTCGCTCGCGAGGTCGATGCGAACACCCCGCGGATGCTCGAGCTCGAAGTCCTGGATCCAGGCGACGCCGGCGTCGCTTCCAATTTCGTACGGGCGCTCGCTGATCAGTTTGAGCCCGAGGTTTTCGATCGTCGGCAGCACATCCGAGATCGGGATCGGCCGCACGCTGGTGAGAAGCTTGAACTGGATCTTGTGCGGCGGTTGCTCCGTGCGGCGGTAGAGCGCCATGTGCAGCCCTTCAGGCTCTGCGACCAGCAATTCAAGTGCTGCGATGTCATCGACCGCGACCTCGAGCGGCGTGTCCTCCTGGTAGGCCGCAGGGAAAGCCTCGCCCCAGGCGCGGTGCAGCCGGAGCGCTTCCGCCTCGCCCCAGGCGTCGAGCAACGAGTCCTTCAGCTGGTCCTGCCAGGTGCGGACGGTTTCCGCGATCCTGCGCTCGAGCTCGACCGCATCGATGGCGGCATTCGAATCGGTGGAGGTGCGGACCAGCATGTGCAGCCGCGCGAGCACGGACTCGGACAAGGTCACCTGCGACTCGATCGCGAGCCCGCCGAATGACTCCAGGGCGAGCTTCTCGATGCGCTCGCGCGCCTGCGTGTTGTATCGGTCGCGGGGAACGTAGACGAGGCAGGAGTAGAAGCGGCGGAACACGTCCCGGCGCACGAACAGTCGGACTTGTGCGCGCTCGTAGAGGTTGACGATGCCGCGCACGATTCGTATCAGGTCGGGCACCGTCGCCTGGAAAAGCTCGTCGCGCGGGAAGGTCTCCAGCGCGTGGACCAGGGCCTTGTGGTCGTGGCTCGAGGGCTTCAGCCCGAAATGGTTCACGACGCGCTGGATCTTGTGGCGAAGCACCGGTATCTCGCCCGGGCTCCGGCTGTACGCAGTCGAAGTCCAGAGGCCGATGAATCGCCGTTCACCGGTCACGTTGCCGGCGGAATCGTATGTCTTGACTCCGACATAGTCGAGGTAGGTCAAGCGATGAACCGTCGAGATGGAGTTGGCTTTCGTGATGATCAGCGGTTCGGCGGAGCGCGCGAATTCCCGCACCTCGCCCTTCAGCACGATGGTCTTGGGCTGGCGCGAGGTCTTCGACCGCATGATGCCGAGACCTGAGCGCCGCACCGGCAATAGCCGGTCCTGCCGCGGACCGCGCCGCAGCCGGTATTCGCGATAGCCGAGAAAGGTGAAGTGGTTGTCCTCCATCCATTCCAGCAGCGCCTGCGCCTCGCGGATCTCGCTCTTCTGGCCGCGCACGCGCGCGGTGCCGAGCTCGGCTGCGACGTCGAGCGCCTTTCCGCGCATGCTCCGCCAGTCCGTGGTCGCCGCCCGGATGTCGTCGAGCGTCGTCCGGATGCTTTTCTCGATCGCGGAGAGACGGCCTGGATCCGGCTCGCGGTCGATTTCGATCAGCTGCCAGGACTCGGGCTTCGCGCCCGCCGGAGGATCGTCGAGATAAACGCCCTTGAGCCGGCCGGTGCCGTCACGGACGACCGAGAACACCGGATGCGCGAGCAGGTGAACCGCGAGGCCGTTCTGCATGCAGACCATGCCGAGCGAGTCGACGAGGAAGGGCATGTCGTCGGTGACGACCATGATGACCGTATGGGAAGACGCAAATCCGTCGCGCGCCGGGTCCGGATTGAACACGCGCACGAGCGACCGGCCGCTCCGGCGCTTACGCCCGAGCTCCATTTCGGCGAGCGCGGCGCCGGCGAGATCCTCGGGCATGCGCTGCACCAGGTCGAGTTCGGAGACGCCATGAAAAAAGTTGCGCACGAGCCGCTCGGGCGCGATTGGCATGCCGCGAC
>DAIRVV010000138.1:0-6729 GCA_036802645.1 Steroidobacteraceae bacterium | reverse complement strand
GTGTGTCTTCGAGCGCGGCCGAGGGTCCCTCGTCGCGCATGCGGATCTCGAACCACTCCTCGCGCGGCAGCTCGTCGAGGAACTCCGCGGTGACGCTGCTGCCTGCCTTCAGCCGGTGCGGTCCGCCGCTCGCGATCTCGCCTTCGAGCTCGCCGCGCAACCGCGAGAACAGATCGTCCTCGAGGATGCGGCGCTGGTCGTTCAGGTCCTTGCGGACCTTCTCGATCTCCGACTTCTGGATCGCGAGCGCGCGGCTGTCCTTCTCGACGCCGTCGCGCGTGAAGACGCGCACGTCGATCACGGTGCCGTCCATGCCCGGCGGGACGCGCAGCGAAGTGTCCTTCACGTCCGAGGCTTTCTCGCCGAAGATCGCGCGGAGCAGCTTTTCCTCCGGCGTCAGCTGAGTCTCGCCCTTCGGCGTGACCTTGCCGACCAGGATGTCGCCCGCCTTGACCTCGGCACCGATGAACACGATGCCGGCCTCGTCGAGCTTCGCGAGCGCGGTGTCGCCCACGTTCGGGATGTCCGCGGTGATCTCCTCGGGGCCGAGCTTGGTGTCGCGCGCGACGCAGGTCAGCTCCTCGATGTGGATCGTAGTGAAGCGGTCCTCTATGACCACGCGCTCCGAGATCAGGATCGAGTCCTCGAAGTTGTAGCCATTCCAGGGCATGAACGCGACCATCATGTTCTGGCCGAGCGCGAGCTCGCCGAGATGGGTCGACGGGCCGTCCGCCAGCACGTCGCCCTTGGCGATCGTGTTGCCGACACGTACCAGCGGCTGCTGGTTGATGCAGGTGTTCTGGTTCGAGCGGGTGTACTTCGTGAGGTTGTAGATGTCGACGCCCGGCTCGCCGGCCGTGACCTCGCCCTCATTGACTCGCACGACGATGCGCGACGCGTCGACCGAGTCGACCGCGCCGCCGCGGCGCGCGATGACCGCGACGCCCGAGTCGATTGCGACTGTGCGCTCGATGCCCGTGCCGACCAGCGGCGTGGACGCGCGCAGCGTCGGAACCGCCTGACGCTGCATGTTCGAGCCCATCAACGCGCGGTTCGCGTCGTCGTGCTCGAGGAACGGGATCAACGCGGCGGCGACCGACACGATCTGCCGTGGCGAGACGTCCATGTATTCGATGCGCTCGGACGGCATCAACGTGAACTCGTTCTGGTAGCGGCAGGAGACGAGCTCGTCGGTGAAGCGGCCCTTGTCGTCGAGCGGCGCGTTTGCCTGCGCAATCACGAACTCGCTCTCCTCGATCGCCGACAGGTAATCGACCTCGCCGGTCACGCGCCTTTCGCGCACGCGCCGGTACGGCGTCTCGAGGAAACCGTACTTGTTGGTGCGCGCGTAGACCGCAAGCGAATTGATCAGCCCGATGTTCGGGCCTTCAGGCGTCTCGATCGGGCAGACGCGGCCGTAGTGAGTCGGGTGCACGTCGCGCACCTCGAAGCCCGCGCGCTCGCGCTTGAGGCCGCCCTCGCCGAGCGCCGAAACGCGTCGCTTGTGGGTGATCTCGGACAGCGGATTGTTCTGGTCCATGAACTGCGACAGCTGAGAAGATCCGAAGAACTCCTTGACTGCCGCGGCCACCGGCTTCGCATTGATCATGTCCTGCGGATTAATCTCCTCGTTCTCCGCGAGCGTCAGGCGCTCCTTGACCGCGCGTTCGACGCGCACGAGCCCGATGCGGAACGCAACCTCCGCCATCTCGCCGACGCAGCGCACGCGGCGGTTGCCGAGGTGGTCGATGTCGTCCACCTTGCCATCGCCGTTCTTGATCGCGATCAGCGTGCGCAGCACGTCGACCACATCGGACATCTCTGCACCGTACTTGGCGACGAGTCCCTTGCCCGAGTCGTCCTTGCGCTGGTCAGCGACGGTCGAGAAATAGCGGCCGTCGTAAAGGATGCCCGGCTCCTCGAGCCAGCGCTCCGCCTCTGCGCCCGAAAGCTCCGGGGGGAATTCGCGGTTCACGCGGCGATTGAACTTCATGCGGCCCACGGCCGACAGGTCGTAGCGCTCGCCATTGAAGAACAGGTTGTGGAACAGGTTCTCGGCCGCGTCCTTCGTCGGCGGCTCGCCAGGGCGCATCATCCGGTAGATCTCGATCAGCGCCTCGAGTCGCGTCGTCGACGCGTCGATCCGGAGCGTGTCCGAGATGTACGGGCCGCGGTCGAGGTCGTTGACGTACAGCGTGCGGATTTCCGGCACGTTGGCGTTGACGAAGCGTTCGACCAGCGCGGTCGTCAGCGCGTCGTTCGCCGAGGCGAGCACTTCGCCCGTCTGCGGGTCGGCGACGTCGTGAGCGAGCACCCTGCCCTCGAGGTACTCGACCGGCACGTGCAGGCGGCGGACGCCCGCTTCCTCGAGCTGGCGCACGTGGCGCGCCGTGATGCGGCGCCCTTCCTCGACGATGACCTTGCCATTCGCGCTGATCTCGAACATCGCGATCTCGCCGCGCAGGCGCTCCGGCACGAGCTCGAGCTCGGGCCCCTTCTTGGTCAGGTATACGGTGTTGTGGTCGAAGAAGAGCCGCAGGATGTCGGAATTCGAATAGCCGAGCGCGCGCAGCAGGATCGTCACCGGAAGCTTGCGGCGGCGGTCGATGCGCGCGAACACGCAATCCTTCGCGTCGAACTCGAAGTCGAGCCAGGAGCCGCGGTACGGGATCACGCGCGCCTGGAACAGCAGCTTTCCTGAGCTGTGGGTCTTGCCCTTGTCGTGGTCGAAGATGACCCCGGGGCTGCGGTGAAGCTGCGACACGATGACGCGCTCGGTGCCATTGACGATGAAAGTGCCGTTCTCGGTCATGAGCGGCAGCTCGCCGAGGTAGACCTCCTGCTCGATCGCGCGCTTCACCCGCGAGGCGCCCGGCGACTCCTTGTCCATGACGCGAAGCCGCAGGCGGACGCGCAGCGGCGCGGCATAGGTCAGCCCGCGCATCTGGCATTCCTTGACGTCGAACACCGGTTCGCCGAGGTAGTAATAGACGTACTCGAGCGTCGCGTGGCCCGAATAACTCTTGATCGGGAACACGCTGTTGAATGCGGCGTGCAGGCCCGCGCGCCGCAGGTTTTTCTCGATGATGCCCCTTTCCTGCTCCTCCGAAAGCAGCCGGCCGCCGGCGACCTGGCCGCCCGCATGGGCGGACAGCTCCGCGTGCAGCGCGCGGGACTCGTCGAGCTGCAGGAACTGCGCGTACGAGTCCGTCTGGATCGCGAGCAACGGCGGCACGTCCAGAATTCCCTGGCGCTTGCCAAAGTTTTTCCGGATGCGCTTCTTCTCGGTGAACGTATAGGCCATCTGCTTACCTGTTATCAAAAAAAACGTGCCGCTCACGGGCTGGCAGCCGTCGCCCTTCCGGGAGACGGCTTGCCGTGAGTCCGTTGCCGCGGACTGCGGGGCAGTGCCCTCGCATGGAGGTCGTTACTTGACCTCGACCGTGGCGCCGCCGTCTTCGAGCATCTTCTTGAACTTCTCCGCATCCGCCTTCGAAGCACTGTCCTTCACGGTCGAAGGGGCGCCCTCCACGAGGTCCTTGGCTTCCTTGAGGCCAAGACCCGTGATTTCGCGGATCACCTTGATGACGGTGACCTTCTTCTCGGCCGGGTACGCCTTCAGGGTGACCGTGAACTCGGTTTGCTCTTCGGCGGCCGGAGCGGCAGCACCGCCACCCGCAGCGGCGACAACCGCCACCGGGGCGGCGGCCGTGACGCCAAACTTGTCTTCCATCATCTTCACGAGGTCGACCACGTCCATGATCGTCATGTTCGAAATCGACTCGAGAATCTGTTCCTTGCTAGCAGCCATTGCCATCTCTCCAGATATATATGTGTCGTTAACCCGAATCAGCCGGTCAGGCGGCCTTCGTGGCCTTGATCGCCGCGACGGTGCGCACGAGCTTCGCGTGTGGCTCGGCGAGCGTCCGGACAAACTTCGTGACCGGCGCCTTCATGACGCCGAGGAGCATCGAGAGCGCCTGCAACTTCGTCGGCAGGCTCGCGACCCGGTCGATCTCCGCGGGTGGATAAACCAGCCCGCCGAGCGCGACCAGAGTCGGCACCAGCTTGTCGTTGCCCTTCGCGAACTCCTTGACGACACGGGCGGCGGCGCCCGGGTCTTCCTTGGAGAACGCGAGGATCAGCGGACCCTTGAGGTTGCCCGCGATGCACTCGTACGGCGTACCCGTGACCGCGCGGCGCGCCAGCGTGTTCTTGACGACCCGCATGTAGACGCCGGCCTGGCGCGCCTTCGCGCGCAGGCCCGTCAGCTGCGAGACCGTCAAGCCACGATATTCCGCCGCAACGACCGAATGCGCGGTCTGCGCAACGGCCTGCACTTCGGTCACCATCGCCTGCTTGTCTACCAGTCTCAGTCCCATCCAACCCTCCTAGCGGTGGGACCGACCAGCGAACGCTGACTCGGGTTCCACCATCTGCGCTGGCGTCCATTAAGGGGCCGTTGCCCCGCCTGCGGTCTTCGATGGCCCGGGCTTGCAACCCGGACGTTTGAAACTTCTAGATGCCGATCGACGCGCGGTCCACGGCAATTCCCGGACCCATCGTCGACGACACCGACACGCGCTGCATGAACACGCCCTTCGACGTCGAAGGCTTGTGCTTCTGGATATCGGCGATCAGCGCAAGGACGTTTTCCTTCAGCGCCTCGGGCTTGAAGCTCGCCTTGCCGATCGTGCAGTGGACGATGCCGGCCTTGTCGCAGCGGTAACGGACCTGTCCCGCCTTCGCGTTCTTCACCGCGGTGGCGACATCCGGCGTCACCGTGCCGACTTTCGGGTTCGGCATCAGTCCGCGGGGACCGAGAATCTGTCCGAGCCCGCCCACGACGCGCATCGCATCGGGGCTCGCAACCACGACGTCGAAATCCATCTGGCCGGCTTTCACCTTCTCGGCGAGGTCCTCGAGACCCACGATGTCGGCGCCCGCTTCACGGGCGGCGTCGGCGTTCTTGCCCTGCGTGAACACGGCGACGCGCACTTTCTTGCCGGTGCCATTCGGCATGACCGTCGAGCCGCGTACCTGCTGGTCCGACTTGGCCGGGTCGATGCCGAGGTTGATCGCGACGTCGACCGTCTCGTCGAACTTCGCATTCGCGAATTCCTTGACGAGGGCGAGGGCTTCCTCGAGCGTGTAGGCGTGACCGGGCTTCACGCGGTCGGCCCAGGGCTTCTGGCGCTTGGCTGTTGCGGCCATGTCAGTTGCCCTCCACGTCGACGCCCATGCTGCGGGCGCTGCCCGCGATGGTGCGCACGGCCGCGTCGAGGTCGGACGCGGTCAGGTCCGGCATCTTCGCCTTCGCGATCTCCTCGAGCTGCTTGCGCGAGATCTTGCCGACCTTCTTCGTGTTCGGCGTCCCGGAGCCCTTCTCGATCCCGATCGCCTTGCGGACGAGCACGGCCGCAGGCGGCGTCTTCAGGATGAATGTGAAGCTGCGATCGCTGTACACCGTGATGATCACGGGAATCGGCAGACCCTTCTCTTCCTTCTGCGTCGCCGCGTTGAACTGCTTGCAGAACTCCATGATATTGACGCCCTGCTGGCCGAGCGCCGGCCCGACGGGTGGGCTGGGATTCGCCGCCCCCGCAGGAATCTGCAACTTGATGTAACCCTGTACTTTCTTTGCCATTTTCTAGACCTTTTCCACCTGGCCGAAATCCAGCTCGACCGGCGTCGACCGGCCAAGGATCTGCACCGCGACCTGAAGGCGGCTCTTCTCGTAATTCACGCTCTCGACCACGCCCGTGAAATCGTTGAACGGGCCGTCGACCACGCGCACGACCTCGCCAGGCTCGAACAGAACCTTCGGCTTCGGCTTCTCGACGCCTTCCTCGACGCGGCGCAGGATGGCGTTCGCTTCCTTGTCCGTGATCGGCGCGGGCTTCTCCGGCGTACCGCCGATGAACCCAAGCACTTTCGGCGTCTCTTTCACCAGATGCCAGGCTTCGTCGTCCATCGCCATCTGCACCAGCACGTAGCCGGGGAAGAACTTGCGCTCGCTCTTGCGCTTCTGTCCGGCGCGCATCTCGACGACTTCCTCGGTCGGCACGAGCACGTCGCCGAACTTTTCGTCCAGGCCGTGGAGCTTGATGCGCTCCTTCAGGCTGTTCGCGACCTTGTGCTCGAAGTTCGAGTAGGCGTGCACGACGTACCAGTTCAAAGACACCTGATCAGCCTCCCTGTCCCGTCACGTGCCGCATGCCCCAGGCGAGCCCCATGTCCACCAGCCAGAAGAACACGCCCATCATCATCACGAACACGAACACCACGAGCGTCGTGCGCCAGGTTTCTGCGCGCGTCGGCCACACCATCTTGCGCAGCTCGACGCGCGAGGACTGGACGTAAGCCCACAACTCGCGCCCGGGTTCCGACCAGTACAGCAGCACGAGGCTGGAGATCATTCCGCCGAGCACCATCAGCACGCGCAGCACCTGCGGCTCGTTCTCGTACCAGTAGTACGCGACGACGCCGCCGACGAGCGCCGCGGCAGCCAGCACCAGCTTGAAGGCGTCGACCAGGGCGACGCCGGATTTTTCGGTTTGCTCGTTCATGCGCTTCCGTTACGACTGCTGGCAGGGCAGGAGGGAATCGAACCCCCAACCTGCGGTTTTGGAGACCGCCGCTCTGCCAATTGAGCTACTGCCCTGTCGTTTCGCCCTTACTTGATCACCTTGGAGACGACGCCGGCACCGACGGTGCGGCCGCCCTCGC
>DAIRVV010000137.1:0-6750 GCA_036802645.1 Steroidobacteraceae bacterium | reverse complement strand
TCGCTCCGCCGGAACTTTAGTCGCTCGCTCGGGCGGTCCCCGCCGCCCATTGCGCGCTGGAACCGCATGAGTTCACAGTCACCAAGCGTTGAAAAAGTCGTCATCGACGGGCCGGCCGGCGCGATCGAGGCGATGATCGAAAGACCGCCGGATGCTCGCGCCGATATCGTCGCGGTGTGCTGCCATCCTCACCCGCTGTACGGCGGTGCAATGCAGAACAAGGTGGTCCATACGCTGGCGCGCGCCTGCCAGGATCAGAGAGTCACGACGGTGCGGTTCAACTTTCGCGGCGTCGGGGCGAGCGCCGGCAAGCACGACGACGGTGTCGGCGAGAGCGAGGACGCCGAGGTCGTCGCAGACTGGGCGCGCGAGACGACCGGCGCAGTTCGATTGTGGTCGCTCGGGTTCTCGTTCGGCGGATTCGTCGCGTACCGGCTCGCGACGGAGCGCGACGCAGCGGCGCTGGTGACGGTGGCGCCGCCGGTGCAGCGCTTCGATTTCACGACGCTCGCAATTCCGCGCTGTCCCTGGCTCGTGGCCCAGGGCGATGCGGATGAGCTCGTGGACCACGAGCGGGTACTCGACTGGACGCGCTCACTCGAGCCGCCACCGGAAGTGCGGATCCTGCCGGGCGCGGAGCATTTCTTTCATGGCCGCCTGACCGGGCTCAGGTCCCTGCTCGGTGCCTGGCTGGCCGCGCTGACGGCTGAAAAGGCCTGAAAAACGAACGGGGCGGTCCAACCGCCCCGTCTGCTTTCGAACTTGAAAACGGATGGTCCGGGCTTCAGCCCACCATCTCGTTGAGGTTCTTGAGGGCGCGGATACGCACCTTCTTTGAGGCCGGCTTGGCCTTGATCATCATCTTCTCGCCCGTGAAGGGATTGATGCCTTCGCGTGCCTTGGTCGCGGCCTTCTTCACGACGCGCATCTTGCAGACGCCGGGAAGCGTGAACACGCCGACACTCTTCAGCGCCTTCTTCATCTGGTCGCCGAGCGCTTCGAGCACCGTGTTGACCTGCTTCTTGCTGAGGTCCGCCTTGGCAGCGACCGCCGATACGACTTGCGACTTCGTGGGAGCCGCATTTTTTTTCGCCATTGAGTGATCTCCTGTGGTTCTGTCAGCGACGGGCGATCCCGCCAAACGAATTCCGGCGCGCACCATACCACGGAAAATCCGGCTGCATAAGTGGGTCGATGGCGATTTCGAGCGGTTTTTTCCGGCTCGGCGCGCATGTCACGATTTCACTCGAGACGGAACTCCCGTGTCAGTCGGGCGCGTATTTCGGGGCCCGCGGGTGTCGCGTGCGCCCGAATCTCGATCGTGAGCGGCACCCGATGACGCACTTCGATCGTCGCGAGCCAGGTCGGTCCACCGGTCTCGTCGTGGCGAGCCAGTGGAATCGCCTGTCGCTCGCCCGTCAGGGCTACCTGCGTCGCCTCGATCGCGGCGGCATCGATCGACGCATCGGCGGCCGCGTTGCGTGGCGCGAGCGTGATCGTGAGCAGAGCTAGATTGCGTCTCTGCACAATGCCGTAACTGCCCGCAATCTCAGAGGGCAGATCCTGCGTCATCGTGAGCGCGTAGTGCATCCGGTAGTCGCCTGCTTCTGCCATGCCCGGGTCCGCATAGGGCTGCGCTTCCGGCACGGGCCCGGTGCCGCCGCCGCAGGCTGCAGACAGCAGCATGGCGAGGATCATCGAGGCGACCGGCGCCGGCCTGCCCGGTGCGCCTGGAAAGAGCCCGAAAACCGGTGTTTTTGCGGTCGCCGCGGGCTTGTCGCCTGCCGCCCACGCCGGGCCTCGGAGGGGGCCGTGAAGCATTGTCAGCCGATGAGGATTCTGAGCGCCGTGAGCCCGACGATGGCGACGAGCGGCGAGAAATCGATTCCGCCGACGACAGGCAGGATCCGCCGCAGCGGCTGGAGCACGGGTTCGCAAAGCGATGCGAGCATCGAGGTTGCGGCGCTGCGCATGCCCGGCGCAATGAAGGAGAGGAGCGCGTAAACGAATATCAGGATTGTATAGAGCATCAAGGTCGCGAGCGCGAGCGAGCGCAGCGCCGCAACCGACGGAGGCATGTCCAGGGGCGCTGTCGCTGGCCACAGCCTGATCAGGAGAAACGTGGCTGCAAACTGCACCGCGAGCAGCGCGACGATGGAAGCCGTGTCCACGCGGCCGATCGGCGGCAGCAGGCGGCGGAGCGGCAGCACCAGCCAGTTCGTCAGTGCGATCACCGCCTGCGCGAGCGGATTGCGGAAATCCGCACGCACGATCTGGAGCAGGACGCGGAGCAGGAACGCATAGACGGCGAAGGCCAGGACCGTATCGACGAGGAAATAGACCGCATCCATGCCGGGATTCTAAACGCGCCTGCCGAAGACCGCGGTCCCGATGCGAAGGTGCGTCGCGCCTTCGGCGATGGCCGCGGCAAAGTCGTCGCTCATTCCCATCGAGAGTGAGTCCAGCCCGTGGCCCGCGGCATTCAGCCCCTCGAGCAGCCGCCGGAGCTCGGCAAACCAATGGCGCTGGCGCGCCGGCTCCGTTTCCTGGGGCGGCAGGCACATGAGGCCGCGCAGTCGCAGCCGCGGCAGGCGTGCAACACTGCCGGCGAGCCCGGCGAGGCCCGCCGGTGCGATGCCTGACTTCGTCGATTCGTCGCCGAGCCGTACCTGGATGCAGACCGCGAGCGGCGGCAGCGTCTCCGGCCGCTGCTCGGAGAGACGCACCGCGATCCGCAATCTGTCGACGGTGTGCACCCAGTCGAAGAGCTGCGCAGTCTCGCGGGTCTTGTTGGTCTGCAATGCGCCGATGAAATGCCTGCCGAAGCGGCGGCCGGCGAGGGCGTCGAAATGCGCGCGGGATTCCTGGAGATAATTTTCCCCGATGTCGGAGAGGCCCGCATCGAGCGCCGCCGCCACGCGCTCGATCGGTTGCGACTTCGCGACTCCGACCAGGGTGATGGCCGCGGGGTCGCGGCCCGCGGCATGTGCTGCGAGCGTGATGCTTTCCCGCACTGCGGACAGCCTTTCAGCGGGATTCTGCGGAGCAGTTAACATATTGGTGTGCGGCGGTCAGGGCTATACTGCCGTCGGTCCCGATGCGCCGAATCGCGGTGCGCCGGGACCTTGTCCATGCAACGAGCCAGGGAGCCCTGATGGCCGTCGACATCGCCCAACTCTTGGCGTTCGCAGTCAAGAACAACGCGTCTGACCTCCACCTGTCCGCGGGCGTGCCGCCCATGATCCGCGTGGACGGCGACGTCAAGCGCGTGAATATGCCACCGCTGACGCACAAGGAAGTGCACAGCATGGTGTACGACATCATGAACGACAAGCAACGGAAGGTGTACGAAGAGTTCTTCGAGACGGACTTTTCGTTCGAGATCCCGAATCTCGCACGCTTCCGGGTCAACGCCTTCAACCAGAACCGCGGCGCCGGCGCCGTGTTCCGGAACATCCCTTCCCTGATCAAGACGCTCGACGACCTGAACGCACCGAAGGTGTTCAAGGACCTGTGCATGCTGCCCCGCGGCCTCGTGCTCGTGACCGGTCCGACCGGCTCGGGCAAGTCCACGACGCTGGCCGGCATGATCGACTACGTCAATGTCAACCGGCCCGAGCACATCATCACGATCGAGGACCCGATCGAGTTCGTGCACGAGTCAAAGCGCTGCCTGATCAACCAGCGCGAAGTGCACCGTGACACGCTCGGCTTCAGCGAGGCGCTTCGTTCCGCGCTGCGTGAGGACCCGGACGTCGTCCTGGTCGGCGAAATGCGCGACCTCGAGACCATCCGGCTCGCGTTGACCGCCGCCGAAACCGGCCATCTGGTGTTCGGCACCCTGCATACGAGCTCGGCGGCGAAGACGGTCGACCGTATCGTCGACGTGTTCCCTGCGGCCGAGAAGGAAATGGTCCGGTCGATGCTCTCGGAATCGCTGCGGGCGGTCATCTCCCAGACGCTGATGAAAAAGATGGGCGGCGGCCGCATAGCCGCGCACGAGATCATGATCGCCACACCGGCGATCCGGAACCTGATCCGCGAAAACAAGATCGCGCAGATGTACTCGTCGATCCAGACCGGGCAGGGCCAGGGCATGCAGACGCTCGACCAGTGCCTCACGGAGATGCTGGCCAGGGGCCTCGTTTCCAAGGAAGAGGCGCGCTACAAGGCGGCCAACAAGGACTCGGTGTAAGCGGCGCAGCGCGCCCGGGAGACCAGGAATGGATCGCGAACAGTCAATCCGGCTGATGCAGGACCTGCTGCGGCGCATGGTGGACCGCAAGGGCTCCGACCTGTTCATCACTGCCGCATTCCCGCCGGCGATCAAGATCGACGGCGAAGTGCGGCCGCAGACCGACAAGGTGCTCACACCTGAGCAGAGCGCCGTTCTCGTCCGGTCGATCATGAACGACCGCCAGACGCGCGAATTCGACGCCACCAAGGAAGCGAATTTCGCGATCGCCCCGCCGGGCATCGGCCGCTTCCGCGTCAGCGCATTCGTGCAGCAGGGCATGACGGGCTGCGTGATCCGCCAGATCAACTCGACGATCCCGACCATCGAGGAGCTCGAACTGCCGCCGATACTGAAGGACATCGTGATGTCCAAGCGCGGCCTCTGCATCGTGGTCGGCGCGACCGGCTCGGGCAAGTCGACATCGCTCGCCGCGATGGTCGGCTATCGCAACGAGAAGACCCGCGGCCACATCGTCACGATCGAGGACCCGGTCGAATACGTGCATCAGCACCGCGGCTGCGTCGTGACGCATCGCGAGGTCGGAGTGGACACCGAGAACTGGCACACGGCGCTCAAGAACACGCTGCGCCAGGCGCCCGACGTCATCATGATCGGCGAAATCCGCGACCGCGAGACGATGGAATACGGCATCCAGTTCGCGGAGACGGGTCACCTCGTGCTCGCGACGCTGCACGCGAACAGCTCGAACCAGGCGCTCGACCGCATCATCAACTTCTTTCCGGAAGAGAAGCGCGAGCAGCTCCTCATGGACCTGTCGCTGAACATCCGCTCGATGATTTCACAGCGGCTCGTGCCGCGCGAGAAGAGCGAGGGCCGGATCGCAGCCATGGAGATCCTGATCGGCACGCCGCTCGTGGCGGACTTGATCTTCCGCGGCGAGGTATCGAAGATCAAGGAAGTGATGGCGCGTTCGAACCGGCTCGGCATGAAGACATTCGACCAGGCTCTGTTCGAACTCTACGAAGCGGGCACCATCTCCTACGAGGAGGGCCTGCGGAACGCCGACTCCAAGAACGAGTTGCGGCTGCGGATCAAGCTCGAGAGCAAGCGCGAGGACCGGCTGCAGGCCGAGGCCTCGAGCACGCTGAGGATCGTCGATGAGTCCAACGACGGCAAAGTCTACTAAGCCTGAGGGCGCGGAGCCGGCAGTTGCTGAGGCCGAGGAAGGCCGCTTCAGCATCAAGCCGCTATTGAAGCTGATGTCCGAGAAGAAAGCCTCGGACCTCTTCTTCACGTCGAATTCCCCGGTCAAGATCAAGATCGAGGGCCTGATCTACCCGATCAACAAGCAGGTGCTGAACGCCGAGACAGTGCGCGACATCGCGTACAGCCTGATGAGCGCGGAGCAGCTCGAGCATTTCCAGAACGAGCTCGAGATCGACTTTGCGATCTCGGAACCGGGTGTCGGCCGCTTCCGTGCCGCGGTTTTCTACCAGCGCGGCTTTCCGGCAATCGTGCTGCGCTACATCAGCGTCGACACGCCCAAGCTCGATCAGCTCGGCCTCCCGGACACGCTCCGCGAGCTCGCGATGCTGAAGCGCGGCCTCGTCCTGATGGTGGGCGCCACGGGCTCCGGCAAGTCGACGACGCTCGCGGCGATGATCAATCACCGCAATGAGAACTGCTCGGACCACATTCTCACGATCGAGGACCCGGTCGAGTTCCTGCACCAGAACCGCAAGGCGATCGTCAACCAGCGGGAAGTCGGGCTCGACACGCGCTCGTTCGGCAGGGCGCTCCGCGCGGCGATGCGCGCGGCCCCCGACGTGATCCTGATCGGCGAGATCCGCGACCGCGAGACCATGGAAGCCGCGATCACGCTCGCCGGCACCGGCCACCTCTGCATCGCGACGCTGCACGCGAACAACAGCGCCGAGACTCTCGACCGGATCATCAACCTGTTCCCCCGTGACCAGCACGCGCAGATCTTCCTCGACCTGTCGCAGTACCTGCGCGCGATCGTCTCGCAACGCCTGGTGCGCGGCCGCAACAACAAGCGCGTCGCGGCAGTCGAGGTCATGCTGAACACGCCGCACATCCAGGACCTGATCAAGAAAGGCGACGTCATCGCGGTCAAGGAAGCGATGCTGACGTCGAATGAGCGGGGCATCCAGAACTACGACTCGGCGCTGCTGCACCTCTATAAAGAGGGCCGCATCGACATCGAAGAGGCACTGAGCAACGCGGACTCACGCACGAACCTCGAGGCGCGCATCAACTTCGGTTGATCATGGCGCTCCGGGGCGCGGGGAACTCAGCCCTCGCTCGCTCCGCCGGAACTTTAGTCGCTCGCTCGGGTGGTTCCCCGCGCCCCAAAGCGCCTGACAGGCCGGCTCTGAACCGCGCTTGCCGATCCGCCCGAATTTCACGCTGCTTCGCATTCACCAACCGGATCGGCCCGCATCAGGTGCAGCCGTGGCCGGCGCGCGCTCGGCCGGGCGGGACCGCGCGAGTGAGCGACTAAAGTTCCGGCGGAGCGAACGAGCGCGAGT
>DAIRVV010000136.1:0-6768 GCA_036802645.1 Steroidobacteraceae bacterium | reverse complement strand
CACCATGAGCTACGCGAGCTGCCACAACCCGGCGCTCGGCTGGGCCGACGGCTTGCCTCGCGCAGTGGGCTTCGACATGAAGCCCCTCGCGCGGGCGACCCCGACGCTCGTGAACGTCGGGCTCAACAAGCTTCAGATGTGGGATGGCCGTAAGCCGACGCTCGAAGATCAGGCGCTCGGGCCCCTGCTCGCTCAGGATGAACAGAACATGCCGCTCGAGCGGCTGGTGGCGACTCTGCAGGCCATTCCCGGCTATGCGCCGCTATTCGCACGCGCCTATCCGAACGAAGGCATCACGGCCGCATCGTTTGCGCGCGCGGTGGCGAGCTTTGAGCGCACGCTGGTATCGGCCGATTCGCCATTCGACCGCTGGCAGCAGGGCGATACGCAGGCGGTGAGCGACTCTGCCAAGCGCGGCTTCGAGCTATTCACCGGCAAGGCGAAATGCAGTCTTTGTCACCACGAACCGAATTTCATGGACGATGGATTTCACAACATCGGCCTCGCCCCCAATGGCGAGTCCGAGGACGTGGGCCGCTTCGCCCATCGCAAGGTCGCCGTACTCAAAGGCGCATTCAAGACCCCGACCCTGCGCGACATCGAGCTGACCGCGCCTTATATGCACAACGGCATCTATCAGACGCTCGATCAGGTGGTCGACCATTACGACCGCGGCGCGGACCTGAAGGACAACCTCGACCGCAACATCTTCCCGCTCGGCCTGACCCCGCTGGAAAAAGCCGATCTGGTTGCGTTCATGATAACCCTCACGGGCAGGCGGCAGCCCATGCAGCTGCCACAACTCCCCCGGTGAGCCCCCTACGCTGGAGACATTGCCCATGCGCACGTTGTATCTGACGCTCCTCCTGCTCAGTCTGAGCGCCGCTGCGCCCGCTGCGACGGGCGCCGAATACGTCATCAAGCAGGAGCACAAGACGTTCTCAGTGGCGACGATGAATGCCAAAGTCGGCGACACACTTGCATTCGTGAACTACGACCCCTACGTGCACAACATCTTTTCACTGAGCGACGTGCAGTCCTTCGATCTCGGCACCTTCGGCAACGGCGAGACACGCAAGGTCAAGCTCCTGAGCCCCGGGACGCTCGAGATCGAATGCGCCGTACACCCTGCGATGAAGCTGACAATCGCGGTTGCCAAATGATGCGCCGCACTGCACTCGCGGTAGTGCAGTTCTTCCTGTGTCTGGGCTGCGAGGGCGATACGCCGGATGAGGCGCAGCAGGCCATGGCGCGCGGCTCGGTGGTGTTTCAAACGTATTGCGTGCTGTGCCACGGCACGATGGCCACGGGCAACGGCCGAGCCGCCCGGCTGCATGATCCACGACCGGTCGACCTGACTCGCAGCACCGTTGACGACGCTTACCGCGAGCTCATCATCCGCCGCGGCGGCGAGGCGCTCGGTCGCTCATCGGCCATGCCGCCTTGGGATGCCGAGCTCTCCGAGGCGCAGGTCCGGGATGTCATCGCCTATTTGCGCTCGATCGGACCGTGATCTGAAGTCCCTTTCGTTGGCTCTAAGCCTCCATTGGGCGGCGCCCTGCCTGCACAATACGTGCGCATCGATGGATTTCCTGCGCCGCAGTCGGGGGCAGGGTACGAACGTGGGCGTCAGTTGGAAAGACCCTTGTGAAACAGTACTCTGCGCAGAAGCGGAGCCGAAATGCCTGAACACCCAGTCAGCACGAGCGCCGAGGGCGTGCATCCCGAGCCTCGCAAGACCGGCCACCGGCTCCTCGACCTGTCGATCGCCACCTCGGCCATCCTGATCTCGCTGATTTCGCTCGCCATCGCGATCCACCACGGCCGCGTGCAGCAACGGCTCGTGGCGGCGAACTCGTGGCCGTTCCTGGCGTGGCGCACATCGAACGATTTCGGCGACGGCCATCAGACATTTTCGATGGCGATCCTCAATTCCGGCGTCGGACCTGCCGTGCTCAAGAAGCTGGTAGTCCGATACGACGGCAAGCCCGTGCGGGGCTGGGTGGAACTCCTGCAGGCCTGTTGCGGCGTGTCACAGGATTTCACGCTGGATCAACTTCAGAGCGTCGGCTTCGAGAGCGGTGCCCGGCCGAAGAGCATCATCCTGGCGGGCGACAGCGCGGTCCTGCTCCGGCTCGCCCGGCTTCCGGACAGGCCGCAGGTCTGGGAGCGATTCACGGCCGCGCGCCTCAAGGTGAGTTTGGAGGCTTGTTACTGCTCGATTCTCGACGAATGCTGGGAGTCCGATCTCCAGACGCTCGATCCGCAGCCCGCCGAGTACTGCGAGGCCGGGTCCGAGGACTATGTCGAGGTCGGGGCCGGATTCGACGACCAGGCGAATGTGCCGGTGATCGAAACCAAGTAACCATGACCACGACTCGCCGCGATTTCATCGCCGGAACGGCCGCGATCGTCGCGGCGCTCAAGACTCCCTCAGCTCGCGCCGCAACCGCGACAAGTTCCGCCGTCGATCAGTTGCTTGCCGGGATTGCGGAAGAGCTGCTCGTCGACTACCCCGAGAGCGCGACCGGCCTCGGCATCGATACCGGCCCGCGCGCGCCGCTCAAAGCGCGCCTGACCGACCGCTCGGCGGCGGGGCAGGCGGCGATCGCCCGGCGCGTCGCGACGCGTCTCGAACGATTGCGCGCGATCGACGCGGCCGGCCTTGACGAGTCGACCCGCATTGACCTCGACGTCGTGCGCACGGCGCATGAGACGGCGGCCGAGGGATTCGTCTTTCCATACGGCGACATCGCCCTCCTCAACCAGAACTGGTCGTGGCGCAATGCCCCGTACGTTGTTGCGCAAAACACGGGCGCCTTTCTCGAGATTCCGAGCCTGCTCGATGAACAACACACGCTGAAGACACGAGAGGATGCCGAAGCCTATCTCGAACGCCTTCAGGCTTATGCGGGCCAGATCGACGGCGAGACGGAGCGCCTGAAATCGGCAGTGGCGCTGGGCGTCGTCGCGCCGGATTTCATCCTTGACAAGACGCTTGCCCAGGCCCGGATCGCGCGCGGCGGCAATGTCGCCGACTGGATGGTCGTCGCCTCGATCGCAAAACGCGGGAAAGACATTCCGGGCGACTTTGGCGCAAGGGCGGCAAAGATCGCGTCGGCCTCGATCGCGCCGGCACTCGATCGGCAGATTGCCGAGCTGGAAACCCATCGCCGGCGCGCCAAGCCCGACGCCGGCGTGTGGAAGTTGCCGCAGGGTGATGCGTATTACGCCTGGACACTGCGTGCGGCGACCACGACGACCATGACCCCGGACGAGATTCACGACCGCGGTCGTGAGGAGCTGGCCGCGCTTCAGTCCGAGATGGACGCAATCCTCAAGGAACAAAACTACACCCAAGGCACCGTGGGCGAGCGCATGACGGCGCTCGGCAAGGATCCGCGCTTCCAGTTCTCCGACGACGACGCCGGCCGCGCGCGAATCATGTCGTTCCTGGCAGAGCGCGTTCGCGACATCCGCTCGCGGCTGCCGCGCGCCTTCGCGACACGGGTGCCGGGAAACTTCGAGATCAAGCGTATGGCGCCGGAAGTCGAGCCGGGCGCGCCAGGTGCTTACGGCGGCCCGGGCAGCATCGACGGCAAGCTGCCGGGCAAGTTCTGGATCAACCTCCGCACGACGAGCCTCTGGACGACTTACAACCTGCCGACGCTCACCTATCACGAATCGTTGCCGGGCCACGTCTGGCAGGGCGAGTACGCGTTCAAATTGCCGCTGGTCCGCTCGCTGCTCGCCTTCAATGCCTATTCGGAAGGCTGGGCGCTTTATGCCGAGCAGTTGGCGGCGGAACTCGGTGTCTACGATGACGATCCGGTCGGTCGCCTCGGGTACCTCCAGTCGATTGCGTTTCGTGCCTGCCGGCTCGTCGTCGACACCGGCCTGCATGCAAAACGCTGGACGCGCGAGCAGGCGATCGAGTGGTTTGCCAGCACCAACGGATCCGGCATCGACGAAGTAACCAGCGAAGTCGAGCGTTACTGCGCCTGGCCGGGTCAGGCCTGCGGCTACAAAGTCGGCCACAGCGAGATCAACCGGCTGCGCGCGAAGGCGCAACAGGCGCTCGGCGCGAAATTCGATCAGCGTCAGTTCAATGACGCGGTGGTCAAGGCCGGCGGCGTGCCGATGGTCGTGCTCGCCCGCGAGATCGACGCTTTCATCGCCCGGAAAGCCTGAGCTTTCGCGGCGTCGGCGCCGCAAGGCGCTCGTCCTTCACGTGCTCGTCCGGCTGCGGCGAACCCACGCTCGTCTCGATCGGAATCAGACCGCCCCACACGGGCCAGGCGAGGTCCGCCTTGTCGTCCGCCGGCGGGCCGCTGCGAATCTTGGCCGAGACCTCGTCGATCGCCAGGCGCAGGAGGCGGGTGGCTTTCAACTCCTTGGACTTGACCGGCCGCAGCCGGTCCCAGCGGCCGGGCATCAGGCCCTCCATGAAAGTTCGCAGACGGGCCTCTTTCTCGCTCGTGTCCGTGACTTCCTCGGGCTTGCCAAAGACGACGACCGAGCGGTAATTGACGGAGTGGTGGCAGGCCGAGCGCGTCAGCACCAGGGCGTCGAGGTGCGTCACGGTCACGCAGACCGAGGTCTTGCGCGCCGTGTCCAGCATGCGGCTCGCGATCGAGCCATGCAGATAGACGTGATCACCCTCGCGCCAGTAGAGCGTCGGTATCACGATGGGCGCGCCGCGAACGACGAAGCCGACGTGGCAGATGAGGCCGGCGTCCAGGATCGCGTCAATCGTCTCGCGGTCGTAATGCCCGCGCTTGCGCATGCGCTCGACGCGCGTGCGCGCGGACGGCGGTGCCGGCTTGCGTGGCTTCGTCAGTTACTCGGGCCCCAGCTCTTTGTGAACCCGATGCCGTAGGCACGCGGATCGCTGATGGTCCGTAAATCGTTGGTCCGGAGTCCGACTTCGGTCGCCTGGTCAAAATAGATCGCGCGCTCGTTGAACATGTTGTCCACGTACGCGTAGATTTCCCAGTCGTCCGCAGCCAGGCCGATCTTGAGATCTGAAAGCTGGTACGCGGGCTGCAGCGTCGCCTCTCCGATGCCGTTCAGCGAATTGCCGGTGTAGGACCACTGGTAGCGGGCGTACACGTTTCCGCCCGCGATCTCGCCGGGGAAGGTGTATTCCGCCCAGATTGCGCCTTTCTCCTCCGCGGAGAACGGCAGGCGTTCGCCCGGCACGAGCCCGAGCGCGGGGTCGTTCGCCTTGGTTTTGGGGTCGAGCAGTTGCAGGTTCAGCCCCAGGTCGAGCGAATCCCAGAGGAGAGCGCTGAAATCCAATGTGATGCCTTCGATTTCGGCGTCGCCCACATTCGCGACGAGCACTGCGAAAAGCGGGCCCGGATCAACGACCTCGATCTGATAGTCCTTCCATTCCATCTTGAACGCGGTGAGATTGAGGGTGTATCTGCCTCCCGCGAACCGGCTCTTGAAGCCGAGCTCGTAATTGTCGAGGAAGTCTTCGTCGTAGTCGGCGGGCAGCACGGTGCCCGGCCGGACGACATTGCGCCCGCCGGCGCGGAAGCCGTCCGAGTAGAGCGCGTACACCATCGCGTTTTCGTTGATGTTGTACTGGACGGACACCTTCTTGGTGAAGTCGCTGGTCGAGTTTTCCGCCGTGCCGAGGTTCGAGCTGAAGTGACCGTTCGGTTGCTGTGTGAAGTAGTCGCGCGTGCGCGTGTGGTCGAACCAGCGCAGGCCTCCGGTGAAGGCCCAGTCCTCGTTCGGCGCGTACGTCAGCTCGCCAAAGGCGGCGTACTGCTTGGTGACCTGGTCGTTCTTCGAGTGGTAGAACGCGTTATTGGTCGAGCCGGGCAAAATCGGAGGCTCGTTATAATAGACGGCGTAGTACTGCCGGGCCTCGAAACCCGGCGTGTCCTCGTAGTCCTCGATGCGGCTGAAGAAGTTGAAGCCTTCCTCGACCTTCTCATAGAAGAGGCCCGCGACCCAGGTGAGTTTCTCGGTCGAACCCTGGAGGCGGAATTCCTGGGCGATGCGGTCGACATACGGCCCGTCGCGCCAGCCGAGTCCGACAGGATCCGGCCCGAGGTCGTAGACGGCGTAATTCGCCCCGAAGCTGTGAGTGAGGTAGAAGGTGTAGTCCGTGTTGTCCTGGAAATACGCAATCCGGCGCGTGAAGTAGCTCGACGCCGAGGTGAACTGCAGCGGGCCGATGTCGCCTTGCAGCGTGAGCGCAAGCTGCGTCCACTCGTCGCTGCGGCTCTCGTCGACGAAGCGCACGACCGATAGCTCGCGGCCCTCCAGCTCAGGATGCCCGTTGCCGTCATTCGAGAAGACGTCTTCTTCCGAGTAGCTGTTCGCATCCATCTGCTGGTAGACGACGCTGGCGTCCACGGTCCAGTTCTCGTTCGGGAACCAGCGCAGCGCGGCGCGGCCGCCCAGGTACTGGACGCCGTTGATGTCGTCTTCCACGAGCGCGGCATTGTCAAAGCCGCCACCCAGGCTGGTGCCGAGCACGTTGTCGATGAAGCCGGCATCGCGCGCGGAAAAGCCGACGATGCGAAGCGCTGTGCTCTCGCCGAGCGGAATGTTCACGACGCCGGACAATTCGTAGCCCTCGTCGCCGTCCTTCAGCGAATAGGCGTCGAGCGCGGCGTCGGTCGTGAAGGCGGCCGGGTCCGGCTTGTTGGTGATGTAGCGAAGCGTGCCCGCCTGCGAGCTCGAGCCATAAAGCGTGCCCTGCGGCCCGGGCAGCGCCTCGATGCGCTCGATGTCGATGAGCCGGAT
>DAIRVV010000135.1:0-6836 GCA_036802645.1 Steroidobacteraceae bacterium | reverse complement strand
AGCAGGTCCGGGCTGGCGCCGGATTGCGAGATCGCAAGGAACAATACGGACTCGAGATCCGCCTTCGAGGCATACAGCGAGCTGACCGAAGGCGCAGCGGAAGACGCGAGCAGTCCGGTGCGCGTTTCGATCAGGTACCTTGCATAGGTCGCCGCGTGATCCGAGCTGCCCCGCGCACAGGTCACGACGGCGCGGGGAGCGTAGCGCCGCAAAGCATCTCCCAGCTCCTCGATGACGCCGCGGTTCGCGATCAACTGGGATCGAACCACCGCGGGAGCGGCAGCAGCCTCCCGGAACATGCGTGTATCGATGCTCACCGCGACGCGCTGAGCTCGGCGACGAAATCGTAGGTGTCGCCGCGATAGTAGGATTGCGAGAACTCCACGGCGCGGCCGTTCTGCAGAAAGCCGAGCCTTTCCACCAGGAGGCCCGCGTCGCCGGGCTTTGCGCACAGCAATTCGGCCTGCTCGCGCGTCAGCAGCACCGCGCGCAGCCGCTGGAGCGCGCGCACCGGGCGGTTGCCGGCCTGCTCGAGCGCCTGATAGAGCGAGGACTCAACGGCATCCAGGGACGGCAGGCAGGACGCGACGATCGTCGCGTACTCGACCGACATGGGTGCGTCGTCGGCAAAGCGCAGCCGGTTGAATCGGAACACCGGCGTCCCGGGGCTCGAGCGCAGCGACAGGGCCTCTTCCGGCGTGACGGTTCCGCTGGTCCGCTTGAGCCACTCGCTGCGCGGATTGCGTCCGCGTGCGCGCATGTCCTCCGAGAAGGAGGTCAACAGGGAGAAGTTCTTCTCGACACGCCCCCGCACGAAGGTGCCCGAGCCCTGGCGGCGCATCAGGAGGCCTTCGCTGACGAGCCCGTCGATGGCCTTGCGCACCGTGATCCGCGATACGCCGAATTCTTCCGCAAGGTCACGTTCGGGCGGGAGCGCGTCGTTCGAATCCAGGATGCGCCGGTCGATCGCCTCGCGCAGGGCGCGCTGTAATTGCTGGTAGAGCGGCAGATTGCTCGACTCCGGAAGCGGTCCGACTGCCCGGGAGAGCAGGGTCGAAGCGGGCTCTTTCCCTTCGCGCGGCGGCGTTGGCGACGTTACCAATGTCATACCACACCCCTCCCCCCGGTCTTCCTGCTGCTCACGGCCGATGTGCCGGACCCGCCACAGGCGCTTGTAGTCGATTCCCAGCAGGCTTGCCATTGTGCATTGCGTGGTATTATATTGGCATCTAATTGGTTCTGCTACTGGGCTCTCGCGAAAAACCCGGCGGCAGTGAACGGAAAGCGCCTGCGCGGATCGGCCGCCGGGTACTGGGCCTAAGGGGGGCCACAGCACATGAACAGCACACGGTCGACATTGATCGGAACCGCAGTCGCCATCGCACTCTTCGCACAGAACGATCCGGCGCGGGCCCAGGAGCTCGAAGAGATAGTGGTCACCGGCATACGCTTCTCGAACCAGAAATCGCTCGACACGAAGCGCGGCGCCAACTCGGTCGTCGAGGTTGTCACGGCCGAAGACATCGGCAAGATGCCGGACAAGAACGTCGCGGACTCGCTGTCGCGGCTCCCAGGCGTCACGGTCAGCTCGGCGAGCGCCAACGAGGGCGGATTCGACGAGAACGATCGCGTCAGCATGCGCGGCACGAATCCGAGCCTGACGCAGACCCTCATTAACGGCCACAACGTCGCCGCGGGCGACTGGTTCGTACTGAACCAGGTCCAGCAAGTCGGTCGCAGCGTCAGCTACACGCTGCTGCCGTCGGAGCTCGTCAACCAGATCGTCGTGCACAAGAGCGCGCAGGCGTCGCTGGTCGAGGGCGGCGTGGCCGGATCCGTCGACATTCTGACTCGCAAGCCGCTCGATTTCGCCGACCAGTTTACCTTGAGCGCGTCGGCAGGCGGCGTCTGGGCCGAGCAGCCGGACGAAATCGATCCGCAGCTCAGCGCACTCCTCAACTGGAAGAACGACAGTGGCACGCTCGGGGTGATGGTGCAGGCGTTTTCCGAGGAGCGACACCTGCGGCGGGACGGAGTCGAACTGCTCGGGTACGGAACGATCGCCCCGGGCAGCGCCATCGCGACGTCGAATCCGGACCTGTCCGGCGTGGCGTTTCCGGTCTTGATCGGCGCCGCGCTATTCGAACAGCAGCGCGAGCGGACCGGCGGCCTGATCGACATCGAAATGCGACCGAGCGATGCGTTGACCCTCGACCTCCAGTACTTCATGTCGGACATGGATGCGACAAACTACAACCGGAACTTCCTGTTCTGGACGTCCAACATCCTGCAGGGCGGCGCGGGCCAGGCGCCCGATCCGGGCTACGTCGTCCGGAATGGCACACTCGTCGAGGCCGCCTGGTCGGGACCCGGCACACCATCCACGGGCGTCTACGACCAGATATCGCGCCCCGACGCAAAGGCGACCTCGAACTTCGGCGCCTTCAGCGCCAGTTATGCGTTCAGTGACGCTTTCACGCTGTCCGGCGAGATCGGGACTTCGGAGGGGCACGGTGAGACCCCGACGCAGGACGTCTCCGAAACGGTTCTTCCTGGCGGCACGGGCGGCGGCTATCAGCTGAACGGCATCAACAGTGCGCCGGATTTCAATTTCGGTTCAGCCGATACATCCACGCCGTTCCCGGGCGGCGTTCCGGTCGGCTTCGGCTGGATCTTCGGCGCCCAGGCCGTGGACGTCGAGGACCAGGAGGATTGGGCCCAGATCGATGCGGACTACGCCCTCGACGGTGGCGTCTTCACGGGCCTGCAGTTCGGAGTGCGCTACAGCAACCATGAGCGCGATTCGCTCCGGGTCATCGGCCAGGGACCGCTCTTCCCGGGAGCCAGTGACCCCGCGAATTATCCGGACACGTTCCTGAACTATCCATCCGACTTCAGCAACATCGGCGGATCGTTCCCGAGGGATGTCTGGTACTGGACGCCGGCGCAGCTTGCGGCCTACAACAGTTCCGCCAACGTCAACCGCGACCCCGTGGCCCGGCTTGACTGGACGGGACTGTTCCAGGTCGAGGAAAAGAACGCGGCCGCATACGCGCAGGCGGACTTCGAAGGCTCCAGCTGGAGCGGCAACATCGGGGTTCGCTTTGTCCGGACCGAGGAAGACATCGTGTCGTACGTGTCGGCGGACCCGTCCGACCCGGACGCGGTCACGGGCTCGGCTTTCGGCGCGTTCAAGCCGGTCCCCACCAATCACACGTACGACGACTTTCTGCCGAGCGCGAACCTGAGGTGGAACATTACGGATGACCTGGTTGCGCGATTCGCGGCAGCGATGACGATGACGCGCCCGGACTACTCGGCGCTCGGCGGTTTCGTGTCGCTCGGAGCACCGCCGGCGACGGTGGACGAAATCGGGAGCGGATCAGGCGGCAACCCGGACCTCGAGCCTATCAACTCGACGAACTTCGACGCCGGACTCGAATGGTACTTCGCGAGCAATTCGCTGCTCGGCGTGGGTCTCTTCTACATGGATCTCGACAACTACGTCTCGTTCGGAACCGAGCGCAGAACCTACTTCACTTATGGCACCAACTACCCGGACGGCGCGGACATTCAGTACGACCTGAGCGTGCCCGTCAATGCGCAGGGACGAGTACAAGGCGTTGAGCTCAACTATCAGCAGGCGATCAACGACAACTTCGGCTTCGCCGCCAACTACACCTATGCGGACGGCAAGCAGACCTCGCAGTTGACGAGCGATGACGACCGGCTGGTCGGCACGTCGGAGAATACCTATAACCTCAGCGGCTACTACGAGACGGACAAATTCAACGCGCGCGTCACCTATACCTACCGCTCGGAATTCTTCAGCGGCCTCGATCGCAACACGGCGTTCTCGCAGGACGACATCGCGTCGCTGGCGGCGTCGCTGGGATACACGTTCAGCGAAAAGTACACGATCACCCTCGACGGCCAGAACCTGAACAACCCGACGCTCAGGTACTTCGCGCTAAACGAGGACCAGCCACGGGCTTTCTACAAGAATGGGGCGCAGTACTACCTGAACTTCCGCGTCAAGTTCTGAACGGGTGCGAGGCGGGGCTGGTGGGCGGAGGAGGCAACTCCTCCGCCCTTGTTCTATGGTGCATGACGTGACAACGAAGGCCAGGAAGCCGAACCGCAGCCGGGACCTGCGAGTCTTCTCGCCCGCATTCGCCGTGGCCTGCCTGGCTGCCCTCGCCGCCTGCGGCCGGGAAAACGATGCGCGAGTCGAGCTTCACGTCATTCCGGCGCCGGCATCCGCCGAGATCAGGCAGGGCAGCTTCAGCATCGCCGATGGAACGCGCATCCATGCCACGGATCCCGCCTCTCGCGCGATTGCAAATTACTTCGTGGACCTCGTGGCGCGCACGCGTGGCATCGCACTCGAACTGTCGGAATCTTCCGATGAGTCCGGCGGCATTCGGCTGAGACTCGGGCTCACGGACGCAGAATCCTCCGAGGCCTACGCGCTCGATGTCTCGGCCGACGGCGTAGAAATTCGCGCAGCCGATCCGCGCGGACTTTTCTACGGCGTCGTGACGCTCTGGCAGCTCTTGACTGCCGACGCCGCCGAATCCGGGCCGTCACGAATTCCGGCCATACATGTCTCCGACACGCCGCGTTTCGCCTGGCGCGGATTGATGCTCGATTCGGCTCGCCACTATCAGTCTCCGGTCTTCATCAAGCGGCTCGTCGACTGGATGGCTCTGCACAAGCTCAACGTCCTGCATTGGCACCTGACGGACGACCAGGGCTGGCGGCTCGAAGTCAAAAAGTATCCCCTGCTCACCCAGGTCGGCGCCTGGCGGACCCCGGCCGGCGCAGGCAGGCCGCCGGTCCACGGCGGTTTCTACAGCCAGGATGAAGTGCGCGACATCGTCGCCTACGCGGCATCACGGTTCGTGACGATCGTTCCGGAGATCGAGATGCCGGGCCATGCCCAGGCCGCGATCGCAAGTTATCCGCGCCTTGGCACGGGCGGAGTGCCTCCGCCGGTCTCGCCGGACTGGGGGGTGCATGACTACCTTTTCAATCCGGACGAAGAGACGCTCGGCTTTCTGGAAGATGTCCTCGCGGAAGTGATCGAGCTGTTTCCGGGCGAGTACATCCACATCGGCGGCGACGAGGCGGTCAAGAATCGCTGGCAGGCATCGCCGCGCGTCCAGGCGCGCATCCGCGAGCTGGGGCTCGCGGACGAAACGGCGCTGCAGGGGTGGTTCGTCGCCCGAGTCGGCCGCTTTCTCGACAGTCATGGGAAGCGGCTCATCGGCTGGGACGAGATCCTGGAGATCGGCATTCCCGCCCGCGCAAGCATCATGTCCTGGCGCGGAACAGGCGGCGCGGTCGCTGCGGCACGCGCAGGTCATGACGTCGTGATGGCGCCCGCCCCGATCCTCTATCTCGACCACCTTCAAAGCGACTCGCCGCGAGAACCGCCGGGACGCCCGGCGGTCGTCACGCTCGAAGAGATCTATGAATACGAACCCGTCCCGCCCGGCCTTTCATCCAAGGAGGCGGAGCACATCCGCGGCGCGCAGCTCAATGCCTGGACCGAGCACATGCGGCTGCCGGAGCGCGTCGAGCACCAGGCGTTTCCGCGAGTCGCGGCGCTTGCAGAGGTCACATGGTCCCCCGTCTCTGCCCGCGACTGGCCCGGCTTCAAGTCACGACTCGCGACGCAGTTCGCCCGTTACCGCAGGCTCGGAATCCGTTATGCGGACACCGCTTTCCAGCCTCGCCCACGCCTCGCCGCAGGATCGGAATCGGATAGCCTGCGCGTCGAGCTGGCGACGCAGGCGTCCTTCGGCGTGATTCGTTACACGCTGGACGGAAGCGAGCCCTCTGCGACGGCCGCGAAGTACGAGGGCCCCTTCGAAACCCGTGTGGGAACGGTGCTGAAGACGGCTGCATTCGACGGCGATCTGCCGCTCAGCGGCCCGGTGGCGACGAGACTCGAAGCAATGTCGTTGCGGCGCCGGACCGATGAAGAGCTTACGCAATGCACGGGAAAGCTCGTGCTTCGCCTCGAAGACGACGCACCACTCGAGGGCGAGCGCGCGGTCTTCAATGTCGATATCGTCGATCCCTGCTGGATCTGGCGCGATATGGATCTCACCGATGGCGGCACACTCCGCGCAGCCGTGGGCCAGCTGCCATTCAATTTCCAGATCGGCAAGGATGCAGAGACTATCCGCCGAGGCGACGCGAGGACTCCCGCCGGCGAGCTCGAAGTGCGCGCCGGCGATTGCCGCGGCAATCCCATGGCCGTGATCCCGATCGCTGGCGCAGCGGCAAATCCGGGCCTTTCGATACTCGGGCCGGCGAAAATTCCGCCGCAGCCTGCCACCGGCGATCTTTGCTTCCGGTTTGCGCGCCAAGCGGTCGATCCGATCTGGGCAATCCAGTGGGTCGAGCTGGAGAATTGAATCGATGACCGACTTCGCGCTGCTGTCACCGCTCGCAGGCTGGGCCGGACCGCTCGATGAAGTGGACGACGAGGTATTCGCAGCGCGCATGCTCGGCGACGGGCTCGCGATCGATCCGACCGATGCGATCCTCTCTGCACCCTGCGACGGCGAGATCACGGTCCTGCCGGACTCCGCCCACGCCGTGACGATCCGGTCCGATCAGGGCGTCCTACTGCTGCTTCACGTCGGTATCGACACGGTGGCGTTGAAGGGCGAGGGTTTCCAGGCCCAAGTATCAGCCGGTCAGCGCGTGACCGCAGGTCAACCGCTCATCCGCTTCGATCCCGACCGGCTCGCGCGCCATGCGCGCAGTCTCATCACGCCGGTGATCGTCACCGAGCCCGACCGATTTCAAATCACCTGGCG